>NZ_JBEOTZ010000011.1:0-222443 GCF_040303825.1 Streptomyces sp. NPDC094143 | reverse complement strand
GGGCCGGGCGGGCCGCGGGGGGCGGGGGGGGGCGCGCGCCGGCCCGCGGGGGGGGCCGCCCGGCCCCCCCCCCCCCGCGCCGGCGGGAGTGTCACCACTCCACGCGGACGTCGTACTCCTTCACCCACGCGTCGAACTCGACCAGCCGCTCCATCACGGCCCGCATGCCCCACAGGCCGCCGAGACCGGCGTAGGACTCGACGGGCCTGTCCAGCAGCTTGCGGATGCCCTCGGCCGGCACGAGGTCGAGCACGGGGGAACCGTCGAGCAGTGCCTCGACCTTGGCGCGCAGGGCCCGCACGTACTCCACGTCCTGGGTGGACGGGTAGGGGCTCTTCTTGCGTTCCAGCACCGACTCGGGCAGGACGTGGGCGGCGGCGGCGCGCAGCAGGCTCTTCTCGCGGCCGTCGAAGGTCTTCATCGCCCACGGCACGTTGAAGACGTACTCGACCAGCCGGTGGTCCGTGAACGGCACCCGCACCTCCAGGCTGGCGGCCATGCTGATGCGGTCCTTGCGGTCGAGGAGGAAGTTCTCCCAGCGGCTGATGTTGAGGTACGACAGCTCCCGCATCCGCGCCTCCTGGGCGGACTCGCCCTCCAGGCGGGGCACTTCGGCGAGCGCCTCGGCGTACCGCTTGGCGACGTACTCGTCGAGGCCGAGCCGGTCCCAGAGGCCGATCTCCTTCATGGTGTCCAGGCCGCCGAGCCGGCGCCAGGCGTCGTACCAGGGGAAGGTGTCGCCCTCCACGGCCTCCTTGTCGAAGAACCAGTTGTAGCCGCCGAAGAGTTCGTCCGCGGTCTCGCCGGACAGGGCGACCGTCACCTGCTCCTTGAGGGCCTTGCACAGGTGGTAGAGGGAGTGCTCCATGTCGCCGGTGGAGATGGGCAGGTCCTGGGCGCGCAGCACCCGCATGCGCACGTCCTCGTCGAGGACGTGGTGGTTCTCCAGCTCGACGATGACGTGCTCGGCGCCGGACTGCCGGGCCACGTCGACGGCGTACGGCGTGTCCGGGTCCATCCAGATGCCGTTGCCGCGGAAGTTCTCCTCGTTGTTCTTGAAGTCGATGGAGAAGGCCTTGATGCGTTCCTGCTTGCCCTGGTCGCGGAAGACCTTCGCGGCGAGGGCGGTGATTGCGCTGGAGTCGAGGCCGCCGGAGAGCAGGGTGCCCACCTTGACGTCGGCGATGAGCTGGCGTTCGACGATGTCCTCGAGGAGTTCGCGGACGCGGGTGACGGTGGTGTCGAGGTCGTCGGTGTGCGGGCGGGCCTCGAGCTGCCAGTAGGTGCGGGTGGTGTGGCCCCCGCGGTGGAAGCGCACGACGGTGCCGGGCACCACCTCGTGCATGCCCTTGAAGATGGCGTGGCCGGGGGTGTTGATGATGGCGAAGATCTCCGCCAGGCCCTCGCGGTCGACGACCGCCTCGGCGTCGGGGTGGGCCAGGATGGCCTTGGCCTCGGAGCCGAACAGCACGCCGTCGGGCGTCGGGTAGTAGAAGAGGGGCTTGACGCCCATGCGGTCGCGGACCAGGAGCAGTTCCTCGGTGCGCGGGTCCCACAACGCGAGGGCGTACATGCCGTTGAGGCGTTCGGCGAAGTGTTCGCCCCACTCCAGGTAGGCGTGCAGGACGACCTCGGTGTCGCTGGAGGTGCGGAAGGCGTGACCGAGGCCGGCGAGTTCCTCCTTCAGCTCGCGGTAGTTGTACACCTCGCCGGTGTAGGCGAGGACGGGCAGGCCGTCGGTCTCGCCGGTGACGTGCATGGGCTGGCGCCCGCCCTCCAGGTCGATGATGGAGAGCCGGCGGTGGCCGAGGATCGCGTGCGGTGAGTTCCACACGCCGCGGTCGTCGGGTCCCCGGCACGCCAGCGTCTCCGTCATGGCCGACGCCGTCGCGCCGTGTGCCGTCAGGTCGTGGTCGTAGGCGACCCAGCCTGCGAGTCCGCACATCGAAGTCCCAGTCCTTTCGTTGCTGTGGTGGTGTGTGGGCGGGGTGTTCAGGGCCGCGGCACCCAGCCGGCGCGGTCCCAGTACGTCAGGTGGGCCTGGGCCGACACCGTGCCGATCCGTGCCACCCGCTCGCCGCCGAGGACCATCACGGTCGGCCGGTCGGGGGTGAACACCGGCCATTCGGGAGCGTGTTCACTGCTCGGTGTCCTGCCGTGGGCGAAGGAGGCCACCAGGTCGATCAGCGCGTTCGAGATCCGCCGCTCCAGCGGTCCGTTCCCGTAGAAGGGCGCGTTGACCGGCAGCGCGAACGTCCCGAAGAGGAACTTCGCGACGGCCTCGTGCGGGGTGGTGCCGGCGTACGGCGGCCTGAGGGGGTGGGCGAACTCCATCAGGTACTGCGGGGAGGCGGCCGGGTCCCGCTCGCGGGCGTGCCGTTCGGCCAGCCGCACGATCTGGTAGCGGAACAGTCCGTCGCCCCACACCTGCGTCCACACCGACACCGGGTCGACGGGCAGGCCCTCCGCCCGCGACGCCCGGCGGTAGTGGGCGACGCAGTCCGCCACCTGCTCGTCGGTGACCTTGGCGGCGCCCTTCTCGAGCACCTCGCGGACGGCCGCGCTCAGTCCGGCCTCGTCGGCCGGGTGCGGGCCCGGGTAGGGGTAGCCGGGGCCGGTGGTGAAGAAGGAGCCCTCGGTGCGGCAGTGGATCGGCATCATGGGGACGCCGGGGGTGGGCAGCGCGTGGTCGTAGCCGCGCATCCACCGCCCGTCGACGACCGGGCCCCGGTACTCCCGGCCGCCCTCCACGAACCGCTCGGTGGGGCGGCCCGCGTACACGTCGTCCCAGGCGTCCCGCAGTTCGGCGGCCGGTACGGCGCGCAGCCCCGGGACGGTCGTGCCGAAGCGGCGCGCGAGGTGTTCGTAGACCCGGCGGGACTCCTCGGGGGTGGTCGAACTGGCGGGCTCCCAGACGTGTTTGACGCTGATCGGGATGATCCTGCGGATGATGTCGCGCAGCTCGGGCAGCAGGGCCAGCTGCCAGGTGCTGGAGCCGCCCGCCGAGGTGCCGGCGACGGTGATGTTGCCGGGGTCGCCGCCGAACGCGCCGGCGTTGTCCCGGACCCAGCGCACGAGCGCGGCCTGGTCCTGCAGGCCCCAGTTGGCGCAGGAGCCCGTGTGCGGGTCGGTGAGCTCCTCGTGCAGTCCCCAGCCGAACGCGCCCAGACGGTAGTTGAAGGTGATGACGACCATCCGGCCGTGGACGGCGGTGCGCGCACCGTCGTAGTCGGGCTCGCTGCCCGCGCCGAGCATCCAGCCGCCGCCGTGAATGTAGACCAGGACCGGCAAACGGCCGTCCACGTCCGGGGTCCACACGTTGGCGTACAGGCTGTCCTCGCTGCTGTCGGGCAGGTAGTCGCCCTGGAGCGAGGCGGCGGCGAAGGCGGTGGCGTCCCGTACGCGCTGCCACGGCTCGGGCGGCCGGGGCGAGGAGAACCGCAACGGTCCCACCGGCGGAGCCGCGTAGGGCACGCCCCGGAAGACGGTGAGTCCGTCGGTCCGCTCCCCCGCCACTCGTCCCGCCGTCGTCCGGACGACCACTGTGCGACTGGGCATCTGGTGAAACCTCACTTCCCGCCTCGGCGCTGCCGGGGCGGCGCGGCGCGCATCAATGGAGCACAGTGATCGTCGCTCCGGTGCCGGGCCGGCCGCCAACCGCCGGTCACTACTCCGTCAAGTCAGGCCGCGTCCGCCGCGCGGCTGCGGTGCGGTGGGCCGCCGGGGTCCGGCGCGGACAGCAACCGGTCGGGGGAAGCGGTCAGTTCGCGGCCGGTCAGGGCGCGCAGAGTGCGGTAGGCGGAAGCGTCGCCGGCGAGCACACCGCCGCGCAGGATTCGCCCCTGCGCATCGAGGACGAGCTTGGCGTACGTGCCGGCGCCGTCGTCGCGCAGGACGTACTCCAGGGCGCCCTCGGTCTCGGCGTGGGCGTCGCCGAAGCTGGCCACGTCGACGCCGAGGAGTTTGAGCTTGGCGGCGGTGTCGGGGTCGGCGAAGGGGGCCGGGGAGCGGCCGAGCAACTGGTCGGCGACCAGTTCGGCCATCCGGTAGCCGGGTGCCACCAAACCGTAGGTGCGGCCCCCGACGGCCGCGCACTCGCCGACGGCCCAGACGGCCGGGTCGGCGGTGCGGCACAGGTCGTCGACGAGGAAGCCGCCGCGTTCTCCCGTCGCGAGCCCGGCGGGCCCGGCCAGGTCGTCGCGGGGACGCACGCCGGCGGAGAACACCACCAGCCGGGCGTCGAGCGCGGTCCCGTCGGTGAGGCGGACCCCTTCGACCCGGCCGTCGCCGCCCGCGCGGATCTCGCGGACGGCGGTGCCGCAGTGCACCCGCAGGCCCAGGCCGGTGACGAGCCGGGTGAGCACGCGCGCTCCCCCGTCGTCGAGCTGCACCGGCATCAGGCGGGGCGCGAGCTCCACGATGTGCGGCCGTACGCCGAGCAGCCGCAGCGCGTTGGCGGCCTCCAGGCCGAGCAGGCCGCCGCCCACCACGACCCCGGGCCCTTTCGCGTGTGCCGCCTCGCGGAGGGCGTCGAGGTCGTCGAAGGTGCGGTAGACGAAGCAGCCGGGCAGGTCGTGCCCCGGGACGGGCGGTACGAACGGACGCGAGCCGGTGGCGAGCACCAGGGCGTCGTAGCGGGTGCGCGTGCCGTCGGCGGTGGTGACCGTGCGGGCCCGCCGGTCGACGCCGGTCACCGGGGTGGCCGTGCGCAGCTCCACCAGGGGGTCGGTGAGGAAGTCGTGGCCGGCGAGGGTGAGGTCGGCGGCGGTCTTCCCCTCCAGGTAGGACGACAGGGCGACCCGGTTGTAGGCGGGACGGGGTTCCTCGGCCAGGACGACGACGCGCCAGGCGCCGTGCCGGTCGTGGGCCCGCAGGTGCTCGACGAGGCGGTGGCCGGTCATGCCGTGTCCGACGACCACCAGGGTGCGCGGGGTGCGGGTCATGGGTCGCTGTTCCCTCCGGTCGCGGATGCGAGGACCAGGCGCACGTCGTCCGCGCAGCCTCCGCAGCCGGTGGTGGCCCGGGTCGCGGCGGCGATCTCGGTCAGGCCGCGGGCGCCGTCGCGCCAGGCGCGGAGCAGGTCGGCCTTGGTGACGTGGTTGCAGTGGCAGAGCACCGCCGCGTCCGGCAGTTCGACGCGGGCGGGTCCCTCGCCGGTCGCGGTGCCCAGCAGGAGCCCGAACCGGTCGGACGGCACCGGCAGGTCGCGCGCGTACAGCTGGGCCAGCGCGGCGGTGGCGCGCGGCAGTCCCACGAGGACCGCGCCCGCCAGCCGCTCCCCGGACAGGGCGAGAGCGGCGTAGCGGCCCCGGGCGGGGTCGGACAGGGTGATGTGCCGGTCGGCCTGCGGCGGTTCGGGCGGGCCGAGGCAGGCCAGGTCGAAGCCGGGCGTCCTCAGTCGCAGCACGGGACGGCCGGCGTGGTGGTGCCTGTCGTGGCCGATGAGGATGTGGGCGAGGGTGTCGGCCTGTTCCCAGGCGGTCGTGGCGAGTCCGGGGACCTCGCCGCCGAACTCCGCGCAGTCCCCGACGGCGTGGATGTGCGGATCGCTGGTGCGCAGGTGCCGGTCGACGACCACCCCCGTGCGCACGGCCAGTCCGGCCCGCCGGGCGAGCGCGGTCTCGGGTGCCACACCGGTGCACAGGGCGAGCACGTCGGCGCGGAGGACCTCGCCGTCGTCGAGGACCAGCTTGCCCGGCCGGTACTCCACGGCGGCGCGCCCGAGGTGGAGGCGGGCACCGGCGGAGCGGAGGTGGCCGGCGAGCAGGGCACCGGCCGTGTGGTCGAGCCGGTCGTCCATGGGGTGCGGCCCGGGGTGCACGAGGGTGACGTCGCGGCCGGCGCGCAGCAGGGCGAGCGCGGTCTCGGTGCCGAGGATCCCGCCGCCGAGCACCACCACCGGCCCGTTTGTGAGCCGTTCGGCGTCGGCGGGGGTGCGCAGGGCGGTGGCGCCCTCGGTGAGCCGGCCGTCCTCGGTGAGCACGCCGGGCAGGCGCGGGATCCGCGGCCGGGCGCCGGTGGCCAGCACCAGCCGGTCGTAGCGGAGTGTCTCCCCGGTGCCGGTGCGCACCAGGCGGCGGGCGCGGTCGACGGCGGTGGCGGTGACGCCGGGCCGGACGCGCACCCCGTCGGGCGGGGCGGGCAGTTGCAGGTCCTGGTCGGTGAGGGTGCCGTCGAGGAGGGAGGTGAGCAGGGCCCGGTTGTAGGCCGGTCGCGGTTCGGCGCCGAGGACGGTGACCGGGCCCGGGTGGCCGAGCCGGGACAGACGCTCGACGAGCCGGTGCGCCGCGGGGCCGTGCCCCACGACGAGGACGTGCTGCGAGTCGGGCATGGCGGGCCTCACGACGCGTCGGTGCCGGGTTCGATCCGCACCGCGCAGACCTTGAACTCGGGCATCTTGCTGCGGGGGTCGAGGGCGGTGCTGGTGATCAGGTTGGCCCGGCCGGTGCCGGGGTGGTGGAAGGGCAGGAACACCGTGTCCGTGCGCATGCTGCCGACCAGCCTGACCCGCGCGACCGTGGTGCCGCGGGCCGAGGTGACGCGGGCCGTGTCGCCCTCGCGCAGGCCCGCGCGTTCGGCGGTGTCGGGGTGGATCTCGACGAACGGCTCGGGGACGGCGTCGTTGAGTTCGGGCACGCGGCGGGTCTGCGCGCCGGACTGGTAGTGGGCGAGGACCCGGCCGGTCGTGGCGTACAGGGGGTGGCCGGCGTCGGGTGTCTCGGCCGGGTCGCGGTGGTCGACCTCGGCGAACCGGGCGCGTCCGTCCGGGGTCGCGAAGCCGTCGAGGAAGAGGCGGGGTGTGCCGGGGTGCGGTTGTCCGTCCGGGAGTTCGGGGCAGGGCCAGTGCAGGCTCTCCCCCGCGTCCAGCCGCTCGTAGGTGATGCCGGAGTAGTCGGCCTTGCCGCCGCGGGAGGCGCGCCGCAGCTCGTCGAAGACCTGGTGCGGCGAGGTCGGGTAGCGGTGGGCCGGCTCGCCGAGCCGGACGGCGAGGCCGTGCAGGACCTCCAGGTCGGTGCGCACGCCCTCGGGCGGCGGGTGCAGCCGGCGGCGGCGCAGCACCCGGCCCTCCAGGCTGGTCAGGGTGCCCTCCTCCTCGGCCCACTGGGCGACGGGGAGGACCACGTCGGCCGTCCGCGCGGTCTCCGAGGGCACGAAGTCGGCCACCACCAGCAGGTCGAGGGCGGCCAGCCGGTCGGCGACGTGCGCGGAGTGGGGCGCGGACACCAGGGGGTTGGAGCCGAACACCAGCAGGGCGCGGGGGCCGCCTTCGGTGCCGAGCGCGTCGAGCAGCTCGTAGGCGCTGCGGCCGGGGCCGGGCAGGGTATCCGGGGTGGTGCCCCAGACCCGTGCGACGTGGGCCCGTGCCTCCGGGTCGGTGATCATGCGGTAGCCGGGGAGCTGGTCGGCCTTCTGCCCGTGCTCGCGGCCGCCCTGACCGTTGCCCTGCCCGGTCAGGCAGCCGTAGCCGCTTCCGGCGACCCCGGGCAGGCCCAGGGCGAGGGCGAGGTTGATGAAGGCCGCGGCGGTGTCGGCGCCCTTGCTGTGCTGCTCGGCGCCCCGGCCGGTGAGCACGTAGGCCCGGCGCGCCTCGCCCAGCAGTTCCACGGCGGCGCGCTGTTCGGCGACGGGGACGCCGGTGACCTGTTCCACGCGCTCGGGCCACCAGGTGACGGCGCGTCGCCAGGCCGCGTCGAAGCCGGTGGTGCGCTCCTGGACGTACTCCTTGTCGCACCAGCCGTCGCTCACGGCGATGTGCAGCAGGCCCAGTGCCAGGGCGAGGTCGGTGCCGGGCACCGGTTGCAGGTGCAGGGCGGCCCGCTCGGCGGTCCGGGTGCGGCGCGGGTCGATGACGATCAGCTCCGCCTTGCGCAGGTGCCGCATCAGCGGGGGCATGGTCTCGGCGGGGTTGGCGCCGGCGAGCAGGATCGCGTCCGCCGCGCCGAGGTCGGCGACGGGGAACGGCAGGCCGCGGTCCAGGCCGAAGGCGGCGTTTCCGGCCGCGGCGGCCGAGGACATGCAGAACCGGCCGTTGTAGTCGATCTGGCTGGTGCCGAGGGCGAGCCGGGCGAACTTGCCCAGCAGGTAGGCCTTCTCGTTGGTCAGGCCGCCCCCGCCGAACACGGCGAGCGCGTCCGGGCCGTGCGTGTCGCGGATCCGCCGCAGGCGCGCGGCGACCGTGTCCAGGGCGGTGTCCCAGTCGACCGGGGCGTGGCGGCCGTCCGCGCCGCGCACCAGTGGTTGGCGCAGCCGGTCCGGGACGCCGAGCAGCGCGGGCGCCGTCCAGCCCTTCTGGCACAGGTGGCCGTCGTTGACGGGGAAGTCGGAGGGTTCCACCACGGTCCCCGAGGCGTCGTGGCCGAGGCGGGTGCCGCACTGCAGGGCGCAGTACGGGCAGTGCGTGGCCACGCCGGAGCGCGGCGCCGTGTCAGGCACGGGTGACCTCCGAGGACTCGGCGGCCCCACGCCCGGCCCGACGGGGGTCCCGTGCCTCGCCCGGCACGGTGCCGTGCGGGGCGCGCAGGTACACCAGGCGGGTGACGGTCACGCACACCGCGTAGAAGGCGAGGAAGAACCAGAAGGCGGGCTCGCCCGTGCCCTGGCTGCCGTAGGAGGCCCGGAAGGCGAGGTTGACGACGACGCCGCCGAGCGCGCCGACGGCACCGGCGATGCCGATGACCGCGCCGGTCAGGCGGCGGGCGCGGGCGAAGGCCTCGGTCGCGTCGTGGCCGGCGGTGACGGCGGCCTCCGCCTGCCCGGCGAAGACGACCGGGATCAGCTTGTACGTGGACCCGTTGCCCAGGCCGCTGAGCACGAACAGCACCGTGAACACGGCGACGAACAGGGCGAGGGAGTGGTGGGCCGAGGCCACCAGCAGCAACAGCGTGCCGGCGCCCATGGCGAGGAAGTTCCAGAACGTGACCCGGGCTCCGCCGAAGCGGTCGGCGAGCCGGCCGCCGAGCGGCCGGGACAGCGAGCCGAGCAGCGGACCGAGGAACGTGTAGCCGACGGCCTCCAGCGGGGTGGAGCCGAACTGGTTCTGCAGCACGAGACCGAAGGCGAAGCCGTAGCCGATGAACGAGCCGAACGTGCCGAGGTACAGCAGCGAGATCCACCAGGTGTGCGGATTGCCCGCCGCCTCGCGCAGCACGCCGGAGGAGGCCGGGCCGGTGTCGACGTTGTCCATGCCGAGCGCCGCGAGCAGGGCGGCCAGCGCGATCAGCGGCAGGTAGGCGGCGATGACGTAGGCGGGGTGGGTGTCGCCCGCGGTGGCGATGACCAGCAGACCGACGAGCTGGATGACGGCGACGCCCAGGTTGCCGCCGCCGGCGTTGAGGCCGAGCGCCCAGCCCTGGTGCCGCCGGGGGAAGAAGTGGGCGATGTTGGTGGTGGAGGAGGCGAAGTTGCCGCCGCCGACGCCCGCGGTGGCGGCGATGAGCAGGAACACCCACAGGGGCGTGCCGGGCCGCTGGACGAAGTACAGCGCCAGCAGTGCCGGTACGAACAGCAGGGCCGAGCTGAAGACGGTCCAGTCACGCCCGCCGAACCGGGTCACGGCGTGGCTGTAGGGCAGGCGCAGCAGCGCGCCCACCAGAGTGGGGGTGACCACCAGCAGGAACTTCTCGCTCGGGGCGAAGCCCAGGCCGATGGCCGGGGACATGAACAGCACCAGGACCGACCACATGCTCCAGATCGAGAAGCCGATGTGCTCGGAGAGGACGGACAGGACGAGGTTGCGTCGTGCGACGTGCTTGCCGGTGCGCTCCCAGAACTCCTCGTCCTCCGGGTCCCAGTGCTCGATCCGGCGTCGGGAGGCGCGCAGTGCCGTCATCGGGGCAACTCCTCGGCTGGGGACGGCGGCCGGGCGCGTGGCGCGCGGGCCGCCGTGCGGGGGCGGGTGACGGGCCGCCGTGCGGGGGCGTGACGGGGGCGCGGGCCCACGGGGGGGGATGGGCCCGCGCCCCGGGAGGCGGCGGTGCGGGGGCCGGGGCTTACGCTCCGGTCCGCTCCGCCTTCAGCAGCCGGGCCAGCTCCAGCCGCTTGATCTTGGTGGTGGCGGTCTGCGGCAGGTCGTCGAGCTTCCACTGCACGGGCTCCGCCATGGCGGGCAGGCCGGCCACGGCCCGCTTCCAGGCCGCGAGGTCGAGCGGCTTGTCGTCGCGGGTGCACACCACGGGCAGCGGCTTGCCGTCCTCGTCCGGGACGATGATGACCTCGACGAGCTCCGGTATCCGGGCGAAGAGGGTGTCCTCGATCTCCAGGGTGCTGTCGATGCCCTCGATCTCGTCGACCTCCCGGTCGAGCAGGTGCAGGCAGCCCCACTTGGTGCGGTAGCCCAGGTCGCCCATGCGCCACCATTCGCCGTCGGCCTGCTTCTCCCACCGCTCGTGCTCGCCGAGGTAGGTGACGATCCGTCCGTCGGAACGGACCTCGATGTACCCGGGGTTGGACTTGGTGGGCCGCTCGCCGTCCCGGCTGACGACCCGCACGCCCGTCATGCCGGGGAACGGGGAGCCCACGCAGCGGCCGTCGGCGTCCGCGCCGCGCTTTTTCGAGTAGGTGCGCCCGGCGATCGGGCCGACCTCGCTCTGGCCGTACATCTGGACGAACTGCGGCTTCTCGCGCCGGGACGCGGTGAGCATCAGGTGCACGGTGCGCGGGTGGATGGCGTCGAAGGTGCTGCTGAAGTACTTCACGTTCGCCAGCGGCCGGCGCGGGTCGTCGACCAGCACCTCCCAGCGCAGGAACGTGTTCGGGTGCGCCTCGATCAGGCCCGGCGGGGCCTGCCCGAACACCTCGGCCACGACCTCCGGGTCGTCGTCCCGGAGGATGATCATCGGGTGTCCCTGGAGGATCGTGATGGGCATGGCGGTGAACATCCGCGAGTGCACGAACGACACGTGGATGGCCACCGGTTCGCTGCGGCCCACCAGGGACGCCACCGTGCCCTGGGGGCGGTAGCGCGCCTCGAAGGTGCGCCCGGTGTGCACCGCCAGCTTCGGCGTCCCGGTGGTGCCGGAGGTGTGGGTGACCAGCGTCGGGTGGTCCGGCGGCATGGTCACCGGCGCGACCCGGGTGGAGCCGGCCAGCGACGCGAGGGTGACGGCCTCGTCGTGGCTGCCGGAGGCGAGGAGCACCTGCCGGGTCAGGCCGAAGATCTCGGCGGGCAGGTGGTGGTCCAGCTTGTCCTGGTCGGTCACCAGGTACGGCCGGTCCACGCGGCGCACCAGCTCGCACACGGTCGCGCCGTCGAGCTTCGGGGACAGCAGGACCGGCACGGCGCCGATCCTGGCCGTGGAGCAGGCCAGGAGCGTGATGTCGAACCCGTTGGTCTTGTGGACGACCACGCGTTCCCCGGGCCGGACACCCGCCGCCCACAGCCGCGAGGCCAGGTCGTCGACGAGGTCGGCGACCTCCGTCAGCGTCATGCGGCGCCCGCGCTCCGGAGCGACGTCGAGATCATGGTCGAGGATCACGGGATTCGCCGGGTGCCGAGCCGCGGCCCGGTCGAAAAGCGTACCCAGCCGAATTCCCTTGTTTCCGATGCGCTGGAGAAACATCTGCCCACCCTCTCATCCGCCGCGACTGTCCCTCAGCCGTGCGGCAGGCCGTTTCGAATTTCAGGCTCCCGTACGGATCGCCGGGGAAATGTCACCGCTTTTCGATGACATCCTTGATGCGCTTCAGCGTGGCGTCGAGGTCCTGTTCGAGCTTGGCGGTCCAGTCGGCGACGAAACGCTTGCGGTCGTTCTCGTCCAGGTCGGCGACGATCTTGTGGATGCCGGCCGTGGCGCGGCCCATGCGGAAGTGGTGGGTGAGCACGCAGCCCTCGTCGGCGGGCGCCATGTCGAAGCCCCAGATGCTCTCCTGGTCCTCGCGGGCGTGGGTGAGCATCATCCACTGGAAGGTGCGGCCGGGGTCGGCGGCGGTGATGCGGCACTCGGTGTGCCAGACGCCGCGCACCAGGGGCGCCCAGGCGACGACGTCCTCGCTGCGGAGGTTCTCGCCCCGGAAGATGGCGCCGACCGTGGACGGTTCCCCGGAGACCCACGTGCCGCCCCGGCATTCGGGGCTCCACTCGGAACTGCGCGGCAGATCACTGACGACGGAGTAGACCTCCAGCGGGGTCGCGGAAACGTGAATGTCGGCCTTGAGCTCGAACAGCGGCGAGGTGTCGATGATTGACTGAGTCATGTGCAGAATTCTGTCGAGGCCGTCGGGCGCCGGTCAAAGAGCGGCTTTCTCATTTGTCAGGTCCGAATTCCCGCATTTCACCGGCGCCGCCCGCGGGGGTTCCTCAGGCCTCGGCGCCCACGCTCAGCACGAGTTTTCCGTGCACCTTGCCCTCCTCCAGCCGGCGGTGCGCCTCGGCGGCGTCGCTCAGGTGCAGCCGCTCGATCGCCCGGGGCCCGAGACGGCCGTCGGCGACCAGCCGGTTGATGGTGCCGGCGGCCTCGGCGAGCTCTCCGGCGGTGGCGTGCGAGATGGCGAACCCGTGGATCGAACGGTCCCTCAGGTACAGCGGCCCCGCGGGCAGCACGGGCCTGGTGCGCAGTCCGGCGAGCAGCACGATCCGTCCCCGCCCGGCGAGCAGGTCCACCGCGGTGTCCAGGTCGTTGGTGCCGGAGGCGTCGAGGTAGAGGTCGGCGCCCCCGGGGGCGGCGGCCCGGATGCGCCCGGGCACGTCGGGGTCCCGGTAGTCGACGACGTGGTCGGCGCCGAGACCGCGGCAGTACCCGGCGTCCCGCGCGGAGGCGACGGCGACGACCCGGGCGCCCGCGGCGGCGGCCATCACCACCATGGCGCTTCCCACGTTCCCGCCAGCGCCGACCACGACGACGGTCTCGCCGGGGCGCAGCCGCCCGTGGGTGAACAGGCCGAGGTAGGCGGTCGCGGCCGGATGGGCCAGCGCCACGGTCTCGTACGGGTCGGCGCCCTCCGGCAGGTGGTAGAGCCGGTCGACGGGCACCACCACCCGCTCGGCGGCGGCTCCTTGGCGGCCGTCGTGGCCGAGGCTGTTGCACCACACCCGGTCGCCGGGACGGAACCGGTGGACGCCGGCGCCGACCGCGGCGACGGTGCCGGTGAGGTCGCGGCCTATGACGAAGGGGAAGGTGAGCGGGGTGCGCCAGGCGCCCGAGCGCACGAAGGTGTCGACGTGGTTGACGGAGACGGCCGTGACGTCCACCAGGACGTCGGTCGGCCCGGGTTCCGGCGTGGGCTGATCACCGTAACGGATGACGTCCGGAGATCCGAGCTGTTCAATGTAGGCAGCACGCATCATGGTCACGGATTCTGGCAAAGGGGCCCCGCCCCCGTCCGCGAGCGGCCCGGACACCGTCGCGGATCTGTCAGATCGGGACCATGTCTGTCAGATCCGCCGCGCTCAGGCCAGGTCGAGGCGGGCCAGTTCCCGCCGGGAGCCGACGCCCAGCTTGGGATAGGCCTTGTACAGGTGGTGCTCGACGGTCCTGCGGCTGAGGAACAGCTGCGCGGCGATCTCCCGGCTGCTGTTGCCGTCGGCGGCCAGCCGGACCACCTGCAGCTCCTGCGGGGTCAGCCGGTCGAGGACGTTCTCCGCGGTGGCCTTGGCGCCCGTCGTCGCGTCGCCCGCCGCCCGCAGCTCGGCACGCGCACGCTCCGCCCAGGGCTCGGCGCGGAGCCGTTCGAAGTCCTCCAGGGCCGACCGCAGCGCGTCACGGGCCTCGCTGCGGCGCCGGGCCCTGCGCAGCCACTCCCCGTACAGCAGCGCGGTGCGGGCCCCCTCGAAGGGCCGCCGGCCCTGTTCGTGCAGCCGGACCGCCTCCTGGTAGTCCTCCTCGCGCCCCTCGACCAGGGCCCGGCAGCGGTGCGCCACCGCCCGCGCCCACGGCTGGTCACCGGCCCGCGCCCAGGCCTCGAAGGCGCGCATCGGCCGCTCGGCCCGCTCGTGCCGCCCGAGCCGTACCGCGGCCTCCACCTGGTCGGCGACGGTGGCCATGGCCATCGCCGTGTGGCGCTGCGGCCCCGGGCCGACGGCGCTCTCCAGCCGGCCGAGCGCCGCCTCGTAGTCGCCGCGCGCCAGTTCGAGCAGGCTCAGGGCGCTCTCACCGGCCACCCGGCCGGCGTCGGGCACGTCCCGCGTGAGGTCGCGGCAGCGCTGTTCGTCGCCCTCGATCGCCGCGATCCGCGCCGGAACGCCGTTCAGCCAGGCGACGCGCTCGCGCAGGCCGGTGTCGCGGGCGATCTCCACGGCCTCGGCCACCGCCGCCTCGGCGTCCCGGTGCGCCCCGGCCAGCACCTGGCGTTCCGCCAGCAGGTGCAGGGCCTGCGGCAGGGCGCCGATGAGGCCCTGCGCGCGGCAGCGGGCCACCTCCGCCGCGGCCAGTTCCATGGCCGCGGCGTCGTCCCCCAGCAGGACCGCGCTGTGCAGGGCGTGGGTGCGCGCCGCGTCCGAGCCGTCCTGGCCGGCGGCGACGGCGCGCTGCAGCAGGGGCAGTCCGCGGGCGTAGTCGTCGTCGACGAGGTGCGCCATGCCCTCCACCATCGGGTCGGCCTCCCCGAGGGACGCCAGCCGCTCGGCGGCCTCCCGCACCGAGTCCGCGTCACCGGCGAACCAGCCGTACGTGGCGCCCGTGCGGAGCATGACCGCGGCCAGGCCGGCACCGGCCGCGTGCGTACGCCGCAGCAGCAGCCGGGCGGCCTCCCGCTGGTGACCCGACTCGAACATCACGGCGGCCCGCACGGGGGCGAGCCGGGCCAGGTCCTCCGGTGCGGCGGCCGACTGTTCGGCCTGCTCGGCCAGGTCCCGGGCCTGGCCGGCGTGCCCGGCGTTGAGTGCGCAGGTCGCCGCGTCCGTGAGCCGGTGGACCTGGGCGCGGCGGTCGGGGGTGAGGCGGGCGGCCTGCTGGTGCAGGAGCGAGGCGGCGGCGTAGGCGCTGCGGTCGGCGGCCCGCTCGGCGGCGGCGACCAGTTCGGCCGCGACCCCGTCGTCGGGTGACGTGGTGGCCAGCGGCAGGTGCCGGGCCCGGCAGTCGGGGTCCTCCGCCGCGTCGGCCAGCGCCTGGTGGACGGCGATCCGCCGGGCCAGCACGGCCCCCTGGTAGGCGGCGGTCCCGATCAGCGGGTGGCGGAACACCACGGTGCTCTCGGTCACCTGGATCAGCCCCGCCCGCTCCGCGTCCTCCAGATCCTCCAGGCCCACGCCCAGGGACCGGGCCGCCTTCATCTGCAGCGGCAGGTCGCCCCGCCCCTCGGCCGCGGCGAACAGCAGCGCCAGCCGCGTCTTCTCGGGGAGTCCGGCGATCTGGGTGCGGTACGACGACAGCACCCGGTCGGCGACCGTCACGGGCGTGAACCGGCCGGGGTCGTCGCGGCGGGCGGCCCCGAACTCGATGAGCGCCAGCGGGTTCCCCGCGGACTCGGCGATGACCTGGTCCCGCAGGGCGGGGGTCAGCCCCAGGTCGGCGAGGAGGCTCACCGCGTCGCCGGTGTCCAGCCGGGAGGGCCGCAGTTCGGCGAGCCCGGGCGCGGCGAAGCCCTCGTCCCGGGTCGCGAACACCATGGCCACCTGCTCGGCGGCGAGCCGGCGCGCGGCGAAGAGCAGCGCGTCGGAGGTGGCCTGATCCAGCCACTGGGCGTCGTCCACCAGGCAGAGCAACGGTCCCTGTTCGGCCAGGTCCGCCAGGAGCGTGAGCACGGCCAGCCCGGTCAGGAACCTGTCCTGGGTCCGGGTGCTGCCCGTGCCGAGCACCGCCCGCAGCGCCTGCGCCTGCGGCTCGGGCAGGGCGTCCAGCCGGTCCTGCACGGGCCACAGCAACTGCACGAGCCCGCCGAAGGCGAGGTCGGCCTCCGGCTCGACCCCGGTGACCCGCAGGACGCGCATGCCGGCCGCCGAGGCCGACTTCGCCGCGCGGTCGAGCAGGGCGGTCTTCCCGATGCCCGCCTCACCCCGCAGCACCAGGGCACCGCTGCGTCCCTCGCGGGCTCCCGCGGCCAGATCCTCAAGCGCCGCCAGCTCGGTGGACCTGCCGTACAGCACGTCGGTGCCCCCACTCCCCGTGACGCGGCCCATCGGTAGGCAGGCCGTGCCTAAGTACGTATCCGGTTTCAGAAATCTTACTGATTCGGCCCGGCCGCCCCCCTTCCTACGGTGTGGAACAAGCCGGTTCCCCGATGGAGGAGATCGTGAGCCACCTTTTCGAACCGCTGCCCCTGGGAAAGCTGACGCTGCCCAACCGGCTCGTCATGGCGCCGATGACGCGCAGCCGGGCCAGGGACGGCGTGCAGACCCCGCTGGCGGCCGAGTACTACGCACAGCGCGCCGGAGCGGGTCTCATCATCACCGAGGGCACGCAGCCCTGCGTGATCGGGCAGGGATACATCGACACCCCGGGTGTGCACACGCCCGAGCAGGCGGAGGCATGGCGCCGGGTGACCGACGCGGTGCACGACAGGCAGGGCCGGATCTTCGTGCAGATCATGCACTCCGGCCGCATCGGGCACCCGAGCCTCTACCCGGACGGCGCACTGCCCCTGGCCCCCTCGGCGGTGGCCTCGGGCGGCCGGATGTACACGCCGGACGGCATGCTGGACCACCCCACGCCCAAGGCCATGGACCTGGAGGACATCGCCCGGGCGGTCGAGGACCACATCTCCGCCGCCAAGTACGCGATGGACGCCGGGTTCGACGGTGTGGAGCTGCACGGCGCCAACGGCTACCTGATCCACCAGTTCCTCGCCGACAACACCAACCTCCGCACCGACGCCTACGGCGGCAGCGTCGACAACCGCATCCGCTTCGCCGTCGAGGTCGCCCAGGCGGTCTCCGACGCCATCGGCCCCGAGCGGGTCGGCATCCGCCTCTCCCCCGCCAACACGAGCAACGGCATCGAGGAGAGCGACCCGGCCACGCTGTACCGGGCCCTGATCCGGGCCCTGGCGCCGCTCAACCTGGCCTACGTCCACCTGATGGAGTTCGGCGGCCGTGACGTCACGAAGCTGATCCGGCAGGAATGGCCCGGAGTGCTGATCCTCAACCCGCACGCCACGGGCGAGGAGGAAGCGGTGACGCCCGAGGCCGCCCGGGCGGTGCTGGAGGAGGGCCTGTGCGACGCGGTGAGCATCGGCTCGCTGTGGCTCGCCAACCCCGACCTGCCCGAGCGGATCAAGGCCGGCGGCCCGTTCAACACCCCCGACCCGGAGACCTTCTACGGAGGCGACCACCGGGGCTACACCGACTACCCGACGCTGGACAGCTGACCGACCGGGCAGGCGGCAGCGGGGCACGCGGTCGGCGCCCGGCCCGGCCCGTCCCGCCCCGCTTCCGCACCGCCCGTTCCCCGGCTCCCTGGCCCGGCCGGCGCCTTCTCCCCCGAAGGGCTGCACGCCGGACCGGGCCAGGGTGGTCCAGCGACGAACGACCGCTCAGGGAGCAGCAGATGAGCAACTCACTCGCCGAGTCCGGCGCCCCGGGTCCCGCCGCGCCGGGCAGGAAACCTCACGAAAACGAAGCCCGCGGCCCGTTCCACGGAGCCGCGGCCCTCTGGCTTGCCCTCATGGCGGGCCCGCTGTCCTTCGGCATCGCGGGCCCGGCCCTGGTCCTGGACGACGCCGCGAGGGACCTCGGCGTCTCGACCGGCACCGCCACCTGGACCGTGACCGCGTTCGGCTGGGGCATAGCGGTCGGCACCCCCCTGCTGGCCGGGCTGCTGGACCGCCGGGGGGCGCGCGCCGCGCTGACCGTGTGCGGTGTGCTCGTCCTGCTGGGGGCGGGCCTGGTGGCCGGGATACCCGTGCTGCCGGTCCTCGTCCTGGGCACCGCCCTGATGGGTCTGGGCACGGCCGGTCTCACGGCGACGGCCATGAGCCTCGCCGGCTCGCCGCGCGCCATGGGGCTGGTCACCGCCTCGCTCGCCGTGGTGGGTTCGACGGCCCCGCTGGCCGGTTCCCTCGTCAACGACGTGCTGTCCTGGCAGGCCACCCTCGCGCTGCCGGTGCTCAGTGCGGTGGCCGTGCCCTTCGCCGTGGCCCGGTGCGCGCACGGCGCCCCGGTCACCCGGGAGCCGTTCGACCCGCTGGGCGCGGTGCTGCTGACCGCGCTGGTCACCGCGTTGGTGTTCGTGCCGCACCAGCCGCTGGTGGCCGGTGTGTGCTCCGTCCTCGCCGCGGGGCTGCTGGCGGCCCACGTGCGCGCGCGGCCGCGGGGCTTCGTCCCCGCCGTCCTGGTCCGCAACCCGGGCTTCCTGGTCTCGGCGGGCCTCGCGCTGTGCCTGGCGGTGGTCAACTTCGGCATGATGTACGCGATTCCGGAGCGGCTGGAGGACCACACGACGTGGTCCACCAGTGAGATCGGCGTCGCCATGGTGTGGCCGCTGCTGCTGGGCGGCGCCCTGTCCTGGTTCGTCGTGGCGGTGTCGGCGCGGACGGGACGCCGGACCGTGATCAGCGCGCTGGTCACCCTCGCCGTGCTCGGAGCGGTGCTGGCCTTCGTCGGCACGTCCGCCGCGGTCCTGCTGGCCGCTCAGGCCCTGACGTCGATCGCGGCGGCCTCGGGCCAGGGAGCGTTCGCGGTGCACGCCGCCTCGGCCGTTCCCGACGATCAACGCCCCCCGGCCATCGGCATGTTCAACCTGTCCTATCTGCTGGGTGCGGCGTTCGGGCCCGCCATCGTCTCGCTCCTGGCGCTCTGACCGCCGGCGTCCGGTCCGGGTGCGCCGTCACACCCCGTGGGTGTGACGGCGCACACCGCGTTTTCCGAAGCACCTCCACATGCGTCAACTGGCATAATCGCCAGCGGGGTTCGCGAAAGGACAGTGCGTCTGCCCGGTTGTCGGCCGGCACCGGTCCGGGCCGCAGGCCACCAGGTGACCATGTGGGGGGGGAGAGGCTGCGGCTCCCGGTTCGCGGGCACGGCTCGCGGAATGCACGCGGGAGTCCTCCCGCTGCGCCGGTAGGCCGCGGTCCGTGCGACTCGGCCGTCGTGCACCGTCACTGCCGGCGGTTGGGGAACGAGACACCGGAGGGCCTCGTGTCGCAGAAGAAGGACGCATCGGTGGCGGCCGTGCTGGCGCTGCTGGACCTCCTGGCGGGTGAGGGGCCGGCGAACCGCTTCGAAGCGGTGGTCGAGGAGGCCCGAAGACAGGGCGTGACCGGCGCCGACCTGCGCATGGTGGAACAGACCAGACGGCTGGCCCTGGGCATCCAGGCCCGGCTGGAGCGCCGTCAGCAGTGGAGCGCAGCCCTCGCCGCGCTCGTCGACACCGCCGCCGACCTGGCCAGTCCGCACACCGTCGAGGACACCCTCAAGATCATCACCCGCCGGGCGCGGCTGCTGCTCGGCGCCGACGTCTCCTGGGTCACCCTGCCCGCCGCCGAGGACGACGGAGGGTTCCGGCTGCACTCGCTCGACGGCCACGTCACGATGCTCAACGCCCGGCTGCGATTACCGAAGGGAGCGGGACTCGCGGCCGCCGTACGGGCGCATCGCGCGCCGCTGTGGACCTCCGACTACCTGACGGACGACAGCTTCCGGCACGCCCACGAGCTCGATCAGTGGATCAGCGCCGAGGGGCTGCACGCCGTTCTCGCCGTGCCGTTGAGCCGCGCGGTCACCGTCGGGACCCTGCACGTGGCGGACCGCAGTGTGCGCCATTTCTCCGCCGACGAGATAGCGCTGGTGAACATGCTCGCCGAGATCGGCGGTGTGGCGCTGGACCGCGCCGTGTACCTGGACGAGACGGTCGCGGAGATGTCGGCCCTGCGCGAGCGGGTGCTGCGCGCGGAGGCCGCGGGGGACGAGGCGCGCGCGCTGGCCGCGGCGCAGGGGGCGCTGCTGGACCTGGTCCTCGGTGGCTGTGATCCGCAGCTGCTGGTCGAGGAGTGCCGTCGCAGACTGGGTGCCCCGGTGCTGCTGTGCGGTCCGCACGGCACGGCGATCGCCGCCTCCGGGGCCCTGTCCGGGCGCACCCGCGAGGAGTTCGCCCGCGCCGCGGAGGACACCGGGACCCTGCTGGATCCCTCACCCGCCCTCCTGGACTACGGCATCTGGTCCGTGCCGGTCCTGGCCGGCAGTCACCATCTGGGCGCCCTGTACGTGCAGGCCGGTCCCGCGCTCTCCGGCGACACCGCGGAACTGCTGCGGCACGCGGCCCGGGCCGCCGCCGTGCTGCTGTCCTTGCAGGAGGGCGGCGGCACGGTCGTGGAGGGGCAGTTCCGCGACGAACTGCTCGGGGACCTGCTGATCAGTGTGCCCCGGCCCCGGGACGTGCTGGAGCGGCGCGCCCGCCGGCTCGGCATCGGCCTGGATCAGCCGCACGTGGTCGTCGTCGCCCGCGTCGCGGGGGACCCGCAGGCGCATGCGGTGACCCGGGCGTCGTCGTGCGCGCGCCGGATGAACGGGCTCCAGACGACGCACGAGGGCGACATCGTGCTGTTGCTGCCGGGCACCGACCCGGGCGACGCCGCCCGGACGGTGCACGACGAGCTGTCGTCCCTGCCCGGCGGTCCGCCCACGGTCAGCGGCTCCGGACCCGTGTCGGACCCCGGTGCGGTCCTCCACGGGTACCGGGAAGCGGCACGCTGCCTGGACGCGATGACCGCCCTCGGCGCCACCGGTACCTCGGCCTCGACCCACGAGATGGGGTTCGTGGGTCTGCTGCTGTCGGAGCAGGTGGACGCCGAAAGGTTCATCCAGAGCACCATAGGAGCGGTGCTCGACTACGACGAGCAGCGCCTGACGGAGCTGGTCCGCACGCTGGACGCCTACTTCGACACCGGGGGGAGCCCCACGTACGCGGCCGAGAAGCTCCACGTGCACCCCAACACCGTGGCCCGCCGGCTGGAGCGCATCGGTGACCTGATCGGCTCCGACTGGCAGCGGCCCGAACGTGCCCTGGAGATCCAGCTCGCGCTGAGGATGTCCCGGATAAGGCGGGTGCTGGGGGAGCGCGGGGAGCCGGCCGGGGATCAGGACGCATAGTCGAGTGCGCCGTCCTCGGTGTCGCCCAGGGCCGCCAGGGCGTGCGCGGCCGACGCGAGGGTGACGTGCCGGTGCCAGCCGCGGTAGGAGCGTCCGGCGAAGTCGCGGATCCCCACCTGGTCGGCGCCCCGGGCGAAGTCCTGGTCCACCCGGCGGACCATCCCTCGCAGCCGCATCAGGAACGCGGGCGGAACCGACGTCAGGTCCGTCAGCCACACGTCCCGCGGCCGGCTCCGGTCGTTGTTCCCCACCCCGAGCAGGAGCAGGTCACAGGGCCCCGTTCCGGTCCGCCGGCGCGAAGGCCCGGGCAGCGCCACCCGTACGGCGGTGACGAGCCCGGAGCGCCTGACCGTCCCCATGCTGTCGTCCGGCCACACCACCGGCCGCTGCAGGCCCCGGCTCGCGCCCATGATCTGGCGTACCGACCGGGGGACGGCGTCGAAGCCCTTGAGCGCGGGGTCCGTGACCGACAGCCGCAGGGTGTCGTCCACCCTGAGCATCATCGGCATGCCCCGGTCCAGGAGCCGCGACACGGTCGAGGCGACGTCACCGCCGCGGGCGTCCATCACCACGGGGCGGGGCGGCAGCCGCCACGCGGCCGCCTCCAGGAAGGCCTGGAGTGCGCATTCGCCGAGGGTCTCGGCCGACGCGTCGTCCGGGATGGAGGCACGGCGCCGACGGTCCTCGGCGAACCAGGACGGGGAGAGCTGCAGGCGCCAGTTGACCGGCACGCTCGTCTCCTCGCAGACCGCCCATACGCCCACGGCCTGCTGTGCGTTGAGCATCTGGCCGTGTTCCGGGAAGAAGCGGCGCTCCACTCCGACGGAGTGCCGCCCGGCCTTGGGGATCACCATGGGGCGCACCACCCACGCCTGTGGCGGGGCCACACTCACCACGTACCGGGCCAGTGCCCGGCGCACCGGCCCCCACTCCCAACTCGAATCGCTGATGAAGTGGTGCAGGCTCTGTTCCGTCGCCTGTCCTCCGACAAGCGCGGCGATGTTCCGTATCGACTTGCGTCCCCTCACCTCCAGCAAACCACGTATGTACTCCATGCCCTTGCGACGTTGGTCGCTGCGGGGCAGGGAGGCGAACAGCAGTGAACACATCTCCGGCAGTGACACGGCGCACGGAGAGGCGTACGACGGCTCGTGCATGGTCGGACTCTGTGCTTGGTCAGGGCTCAGCACGACCACACTCATGAACGGACCCTCCATCGGGAGTAGACGAAGACGATCCGAAGGGCTGCCCGTCCACTGTGCGGGCAGGCGGGGCGCGGGTCCCAGGTACACGGAGCACAGGACTTGTGACGGGCGGCGGTGGCCGGGCCACCATCGCGTCCCTCTGCCCCGGCGGCCCGATCCGGAACACTGCGTTCAGGATGTGTCCGGACCACCGCACGGTCCGCGGTGGCCGTGTCCGGGGCCCCTGTCGGGGGGAGTTGACAGAGTGACACCGGCATCGGGCGCCGGGCGCCGCAGGCGCGTCACCATGGAGTTCCATGCCTCGGCACACGCGACGGGGACCCCGGTGTGGTCCCGCTACCAAGGAGGACACCATGAGCGCTGCCCCGGAGCCACGACCCGTCACCGTCTGGTCGGATCTGGGGTGCCCCTGGGCCTCCCTCGCCCTGCACACGCTGCGCACCACGGCCCGGGACCGCGGGCAGGACCTCCTGATCGACCACCGGGCGTTCCCCCTGGAGCTGTTCAACCACCAGCCGACGCCCAAGTTCATCGTGGAGCCCGAGATCGTGGTGATCTCCGCGCACCGTCCCGACCTCGGCTGGCGCCTGTGGGCGGGGCGGGAGTACGACTACCCGTCGACGATGCTGCCGGCGATGGAGGCGGTCCAGGCCGCGAAGGACCCGTCCGTCGGCGGCCTGCGCGGCAGCGACGAACTGGACGCCGGCCTGCGGCACGCGTTCTACGTCGAGAGCCGGTGCGTCAGCATCCCCTCGGAGATCCTCGACGTCGCCGCGCGGTGCGAGCACGTGGACGAGCAGGCGCTGGCCCGCGCCCTGGAGCGCGGCGCCGGCCGCGCCGAGATCCACGAGCAGTTCCGCGTCGCCCAGGGACCGGATGTCCAGGGCAGCCCTCACCTGTTCGCGCCGGGAGGGTACGCGGCCCACAACCCGGGTGCGCACGTCGAGTGGACGAAGGACCCGAACGAGGGGGGCGTGCCGCGCCTCGACCGCTACGACCCGTCGTGGGCCGGGGAGTTGCTCGACCTGCTGGCGGAGGGGAGGCAGGCCACCGGTGCCTGAGACGAGGGACCTGACCATCTCGGCGTCCGCGTACGACCGCCTGGCGGCGGTGGCCGCGGCCGAGGGGATGTCCGTGCGCGCCTACGTGGAACGCATCGCGGAACGGACCGCGCACGAGCCGCCCGGGCTCGGGGCGCGAGGGGCCGCGGCCGGGCCGGAGCCGGATCTGCGGCTGGTGGCGCTGGGGGTCGACGGCTCATGGCCGGGAGCGTCTGACCGGCCATGAGCGAAAGGCCGTACCGGCAACACCCGGTACGGCCTCGCGACCCGCTGTCTCAGCAAGTCGGGACGACAGGATTTGAACCTGCGACCCCTTGACCCCCAGTCAAGTGCGCTACCAAGCTGCGCCACGTCCCGATGCGTCTCGCGCGGGGTGAACCGCGTGATCGCGCAGGTCAACCCTACCGCATACGGGAAGGGGGGGTCAGCCGCGCGGGCCCCGGGGCGGTGAGGTGCTCCGGGTGGGCGGCGCCGGGCACGGGGTGGGCCGGCACGTGCTCGACGGGTGGCAGGGGTTCGTCGCGGGGGCCGCGCCGGCCGCCCATCCGCGCGCCGGTCCAGCCGGCCAGCCCCGCCGTCGACACGGCGACCGCGAGGACGGCCCACCAGGGCAGTTCCGCCTTGGTGGCGTGTCCGGCGCAGGCCGCCACCGCGAGGAGCGCCGTGACGGCACCCCCGGCCGCGTCGGCCCGCCGGACACGCCGGTCCCCCGCCTCGTCCACCCCGTGGCCCCCTTCGCACTCGGACGCCCGGCATCCGCTGCCGGGCATATGCCGCACACCATAAGCGGGCTCCAGAGGCGCATCCGACCAGGGCGTACGGCGGGACGGAACACCGGCCGCGCGCTGACGCGCCGGCCGATGTCCGTGCGCGCCCTGTGCGGCGGCGCACGCCATCAGTCGCGCGCCGATCGGTGTCCGCTCCGCGCTGTCCCCGGCCGTCCGCCGCGCGCCACGGACCGCGGCCAGGCCGATGGAGCCCAGGGAACTCACGCCCGCCGGCGCGAAGGCGGTGAGGCGCCGGTGCCCCGGTCGGCGGCGAGCGACCGCCCGCCGCGCCACGGCCGCAGACGGCGCCGAAGCGGCCCTGCCGGTGTCTAGCCGACGGTGGCGGCGCGGCTGTCGGGCGCCGAGCGTGATCGAGAGGGTCGCGTAGATCGTCATACGGGGTGGGCCGCCGGACGCTTCACCACCGCGGTGCGGCGGCGCGCTGTCCTCCGGTCGTGCCGTGCGGCACGACCGCCGCACCCGGTCCGGCGGCGCCTGGCGTCCTGCTCGCCATGAGCCGGGTCCGGCGTGCCCCGCACGGCGGTCGGCCGCTCGCCCCCTCAGCCGCCGGACGCCGTGCCGGCCGGCGGCCCGGTCGTCCCACGGACCTGGAGCGTCGGCGCGGCCAGCTGGACCCGCCCCTCTCCCCCGGGCCGATCCAGCCGGTCGAGGAGGAAGCGGGCCGCCCGGCGGCCGACGTCGTGCCCGGCGTTGTCGACCGTGGTGAGCCACAGGTGGCGCAGCCGGGACAGGCTCGTGTCGTCGTAGCCGACGAGGGAGAGGTCGCGCGGTACGCGCAGTCCGAGTTCCTCGGCGGCGGAGAGGGCGCCCACGCAGGTGATGTCGTTGACGGCGAAGACTGCGGTGGGCCGGTCGGGGCGGCTGAGCAGGCGGACGGTCGCGCGGTAGCCGCCCTCCTCGGTCATGTCGCCGGACTCGACGACGGCCCGGTCCGCCAGGCCGTGCGCCCGCATCGTCGCCTCGAAGCTGCGGCGGCGCAGTTCGCCCACCGCACCGAAGCCCGCGAGGTGCGCGATGCGGCGGTGACCGAGTCCGATGAGGTGCTCGGTCACCAGCCGGGCGCCCCGCTCGTCGTCGCCGGCGACCTGGTCCACGCCGGGCGGCACCGGCTCGCGGGCACCGGCCAGCACGACCGGCATCCGCTCGGCGACCGTGCCGAGGGCCGCCGGGTCGGGCAGGGTGCCGACCACGACCAGGCCGTCGACGCGCAGGTCGAGCAGCGGGTCGGCCGGGTCCTGCCCGGTGCGGCGGTTCAGGCGGGCGTCGGCCAGCAGCATGTGCAGGCCGTGCGCGTGCAGGAGGGAGTTCAGGCCGTCGAGGAGGTCCACGAACCAGGGGTTGCGCAGGTCGTTGAGGAGGACGCCGACGGTGCGGGTGCGCCGTTCGCTGAGGGAGCGCGCGGCGGCGTTGGGCCGGTAGCCCAGTTCCCGGGCGGCCCGCAGGACGGCGTCCCGTTTCCCGGGGCGCACCTGCTCGGAGCCGCGCAGCACGAGGGAGACCAGCGACTTGGAGACGCCGGCCCGTTCGGCGACGTCTCGGATGGTCGGTGGTCTCATGCCGTGGACCGTTCCATGACCCCCGTGTGCTTGTCAAAGGGTTGACAGCGCCGGGAACACGCACCGAGGGTGGCCCGGACAGGTTCTGGAACGGTCCAAAGAGGGGCTCTCATGGTGGACACGCTCGGCGTCGCCGTCGTCGGATTCGGCTGGATGGGGCGGGTGCACACCCAGGCGTACGCGCGTGTGCGGCACCACTATCCGCGACTGCCTCTCGTCCCGGAGCTGGTGACGGTCGCCGAGGAGGTGCCGGGCCGGGCGGAGGAGGCCGCCGCGCAGTTCGGGTTCGCCTCCACCACCCGCGACTGGCGCGAGGTGGCCGCCGACCCGCGGGTGCGGGCGGTCAGCATCACCGCGCCGAACTTCCTGCACCGCGAGATCGGCGTCGCCATGGCCCGGGCGGGCAAGCACGTCTGGATCGAGAAGCCGGTCGGCCTGACCGCCGCGGACGCCCGCGCGGTGGCGGACGCGGTGGCCGAGGCGGGCGTGCAGGGCGCGGTCGGCTTCAACTACCGCAACGCGCCGGCCGTCGAGGCGGCCCGCGAGCTGATCGCCTCCGGGGAGCTCGGCACGGTCACGCATGTGCGCGTGCGGCTGTTCAGCGACTACGCGGCCCACCCGGAGGGCGCGCTGACCTGGCGCTACGAGCGGGAGCGCGGGGGCAGCGGGGTGCTGGGCGACCTGGCCTCGCACGGGGCGGACCTGGCCCGGTTCCTCCTCGGCGACATCACGTCCCTCACGGCGGACACGGCGATCTTCCTCCCGGAGCGGGCCCGCCCGGCCGGCGCGACGGCGGGCCACAGCCGCGCCACGGGCGGTGAGCTCGGCCCGGTCGAGAACGAGGACTACGTCGGCTGTCTGCTCCGCTTCGCCTCCGGTGCGCGCGGCGTGCTGGAGGCCTGCCGGGTCTCGGTCGGCGAGCAGAACAACTACGGCTTCGAGGTGCACGGCACCGAGGGAGCGGTCTTCTGGGACTTCCGGCGCATGAACGAGCTGGGGATCAGCCGCGGCACGACGTACCAGGACCAGTCGGTCAGCACGGTCTACGTGGGCCCGGGCCACGGCGAGTTCGCCGCGTTCCAGCCGGGCGCGGCGAACGCCATGGGGTACGACGACCTGAAGGTCATCGAGGCGTACCGCTTCCTGCGGTCGGTCGCCGAGGGCACCCCCCACGGGGCGACGCTCGCCGACGCCGTGCACAGCGCGGCCGCGCTGGACGCCATGGCGCGGTCGGCGCACAGCGGTGCCTGGGAGCGGGTGGACGGGCCGGCGTGATCCCCGCCGTCAGGCCCGGGTCTGGAGCCGCCGGCCCGGCAGACCTTCGCCTGGAGCGGGGCGAGCCGCCTCCCCCTGATCCCGGGGCCGGTCGTGGCGCGGCCCGGGGCGCCTGGCCAGGACGGCGGCACCGCCAGGCGGAAGGCGCCGGGAGCGGCGACCGCTCGCGCGTACCCGGCCGGGAGCAGCTCGCGCAGGGCCGCGCGGCAGGCGGCGGCGTGAGGTCCACATGGGCCCGACGGCAGGGGCCGGGGCCTGCGCTGCCCCTGCCCCGCGCCCGGTCCCGTCCCCGGATCACACGGCCGCCTGCGGTGGCATGTTGTACGGCGTCACCACCTGGATCGCCGACGGAAGCGTCGGGCCGGCCGGGGGCAGGGCGCCGTGCGCGCGCATGACGGTGTGGCAGGCCTCGCGCACGTCCTGGCGCAGGTCGTGGTGGAGCACGGCCGACAGCCGGTGCTCGCGCAGCAGCCGGGTGTTGTCGTGGTCCAGGTCGTGCGCGACGAAAACGGCGCAGTCGCGGCCGAGGTCGTCGAAGGCCCGCAGCGTGGCGATGTTGCCGCCGCCGATCGAGTAGACGGCGCGGATGTCCGGGTCGCGTTCCAGGGCGGCCCGGACCAGGTCGTACTGGGTGGCGTCCAGGCCCTGTCCCTCGGCGATCTCGACCAGCGTGCGCTCGGGGTGCCGGGCGCGCATGGCGCTGCGGAAGCCCATCTCGCGCTCCTCCTCGTTGCGGAAGAAGCCACTGCTGAGGCTGGTGAGGATGTTGCCCGGCCGCTCCCCCAGCCACTGCCCCATGAGGTACGCGGCCGTCGCTCCCGCCGCCCGGTCGTCGATGCCCACGTAGGCGAGGCGGGCGCTGGACGGCAGGTCGGTCACCAGGGTCACGACCGGTATCCCGGCGGCGGCGAGCCGGCCGACCGCGGCGGTGACCTCGGGGACGTCCGGCGCCTTGAGGATCACCCCCTGCGAGCCGCGCCGGGCGATCCGGTCCAGGGTCCGCACCAGCGCTCCGACCGGGCCCGTCTCGCGCAAGTGGAAGCGGGAGCGCAGCACCGCCGGGTGCAGCGCCGGCAGCTCGGCCTCCAGGGCGGCCCGAATGGCGGTGGTGAAGCGTTCGGGCGCCTGCATCACGAGGTCGACCATGAACGTCCGGCCGACGAGCCGGACCTGGGTGCGCTGCCGGTCCAGGTCCGCGATGGCCTGGTGGACCTCGCGCGCGGTGCTCTCGCGCACGCCTCCCCTGCCGTTCAGGACCCGGTCCACGGTCGCCTCGCTCAGACCCGCCTGACGTGCGATCTCGCGGATCGGGAAGGGGTGTCCCACGCCTCGGCTCCTTGAGGGGTTTTTGATGGGTCGCTGCTGGTTGTTCGAGGGGTTTGTACTGACAAGAATGACAGGGCTGCGTCGCTCCGTGACCCCTGAAGGGACGACGATGTCCTTCACTTCCGTACACCGCCGCGCCTGGCTCTCCGAGCAGGACTGCGACCTCGACGCGTTCCGCGCGCTGGTCGAGCAGGCGACCGATCCCGACGACTATCCGCACGCCGTGGCCGTCGAGCGGAACGTGCCGGTCTACGACTGCGGCCTCCTCGAAGGCGACCGCGTGGTCCAGGCCGAACTGGTGCGGGCCCTCGCCGACGGCCCCGGCATCGTCGTCTTCCGCGGCGCCTTTCCCGACCCGGAGGTCGTGGACCGGGCGACCGCGGTGTTCGAGGGGCTCATCGCCGAACAGCGCGCCTCGGGCGCCACGGCCGGCGACCACTTCGCCAGGCCCGGCGCCAACGACCGGGTGTGGAACGCCCTGGAGAAGGCCGCCCTGTACGACGCGGAGGCGTTCGCCGACTACTACGCCAACGACATCCTCGCCCTGGTCTGCACGGCCTGGCTGGGCCCCGGCTACCAGGTCACCTCCCAGCTCAACGTGGTCAACCCGGGTGGCGCCGCGCAGACGGTGCACCGCGACTACCACCTCGGCTTCCTGTCGAACGACGTCGCCGCCGCCTACCCCGCGCACGTGCACCGCCTCTCCCCGGTGCTGACCCTCCAGGGCGCGGTCGCCCACTGCGACATGCCAGTGGAGTCCGGGCCGACGATGTACCTGCCGCACTCGCAGAAGTACGAGCCGGGCTACCTCGCCTGGCGGCTGCCCGAGTTCCGGGCGTACTTCGAGGCACGGTACGTGCAGCTGCCGCTGGCCAAGGGCGACGCGGTGTTCTTCAACCCCGCGCTGTTCCACGCGGCCGGCACCAACCACTCGGCGGACATCCGCCGCATGGCCAACCTGCTGCAGGTGTCGTCGGCGTTCGGCCGCGCGATGGAGACGGTGGACCGGCAGGCCGTGGCGAACGCCGTGTATCCCGTCCTGCTCAGGCGCAAGGCCGAGGGCGCCGACCAGGCGTGGCTCGACAACGTGGTCGCGGCGAGCGCCGAGGGCTACCCCTTCCCGACCAACCTCGACAGCGATCCGCCGCTCGACGGACTGGCCCCGCTCTCCCAGGCGGACCTGATGCGGCGGGCGCTGCGCGAGGGGTGGACGCCGCAGGCGTTCCGGGCGGAGCTGCGGGCCGCCGCCGAACGACGAGAGAGCTGAGGAACTCCATGGGACTTCTCGACGACAAGGTCGTCCTGGTCAACGGCGGCAGCCAGGGGGTGGGTGCCGCGATCGCGCGGGCCGCGGCCCGCGAGGGGGCGGTCGTGGCCGTCACCGGGCGGCGTCCACAGCCGGGCGAGGCGCTGGTGGCGGAGCTGACCGCCGCCGGGGCCAAGGCGATGTTCGTCCGCGCCGACCTCGCCGACGCCGGGCAGGCGAAGGCGGCCGTGGCCCGGGTGGTCGACGCGTACGGCCGGGTCGACTGCCTGGTCAACTCCGCGGGGCTGACGTCCCGCGGGACGCTGCTCGACACCACGCCGGAACTGTTCGACCAGCACATCGCGATCAACCTGAAGGCGCCGTTCTTCGCGATGCAGGCGGCGGTCGCGGACATGGTGGCACGCCGGGCGCCCGGCACGGTCGTCAACATCATCACGTCGTCGGCGCACGGCGGGCAGCCCTTCCTCGCGCCGTACGTCGCCGCCAAGGCCGGGCTGATCGGCCTGACCCGCAACGCCGCGCACGCCCACCGCTGGGACCGGGTGCGGATCAACGGCCTCAACATCGGCTGGACGGCGACCGAGGGCGAGGACGCCACGCAGAAGACGTTCCACGGGGCCGGGGACGACTGGCGCGAGGAGGCCGCCGCGAAGCTGCCCATGGGCAAGCTGGGACAGCCCGACGAGATCGCCGACTTCGTGGTCTTCCTGCTGTCCGACCGGTCCGGCGTGGTCACCGGGTCGGTCATCGACTGGGACCAGAACGTCCTCGGCGGACTGGACTGAACACCCCCGCACGACACCCACCCTCTCCAGGAGCAACACCCATGCGTATCGGAATCCTCGGCCTCGGCCGCATCGGCGCCTTCCACGCCGAGACCCTCTCCGGCCTCGACGCGGTCGACTCCCTCGTCGTGACCGACCCGTTCGCCGACGCCGCCAAGGCCGCCGCCGAGCGGTTCGGGGCCGATGTCGTCGACTCGCCGGAGGCGCTGCTGGCCGCCGGGGTCGACGGGATCGTCGTCGCGGCCGCCACGGACGCCCACCCCGCGCTGATCCTGGCCGGGGTCGAGGCCGGGGTCCCGGTCTTCTGCGAGAAGCCCGTCGCCCGGACCATGGCCGAGGGCGTCGAGGTGCTCAAGGCCGTCCAGGGCACGGACGTGCCGATCCAGATCGGGTACAACCGCCGTTTCGACGCCGGTTTCGTCAACGCCCGTGCCGCCGTGCGCAGCGGTGAGCTGGGCACCCTGCACACGGTCCGCTCGACCACGCTGGACCCGGCGCCGCCGCCCGCCGCGTACATCGCCGCCTCCGGCGGCATCTTCCGCGACTGCTCGGTGCACGACTTCGACATCATCCGCTGGGTGACCGGGCGCGAGGTGAGCGAGGTGTACGCCGTGGGCGGCAACCGCGGCGCCGGGTACATCAGGGAGGCGGGTGACGCCGACACCACCGGCGCGATCCTCACCCTCGACGACGGCACGCTCGCGGTGGTCTCCAACTCCCGTCACAACGGACGGGGTTACGACGTCCGCATGGAGATCCACGGCTTCGAGGACTCCATCGCCGTCGGCTTGGAGGACAAACTGCCGCTGCGCTCGGTCGAACCGGGCGTGACCTTCCCGGCGGGCACCCCGCACGACTTCTTCATGGACCGTTTCACCGCGGCCTACCGCGCCGAACTGACCGCGTTCACCGAGGTCGTGGCCGGCACCCGCCCGTCCCCCTGCACCATCGAGGACGCCCTGGAGGCGGGCTGGATCGCCGACGCGTGCACCCTGTCGCTGCACGAGCGCCGCCCCGTGACGATCGCGGAGGTGCGGCAGGCATGAGCGGCCCGGGCCGGGATCCCCTGCGCATCGGTGTGCTGGGAGCCGCGCGCATCACCGAACGCTCCCTGATCGACCCGGTCCGGGCGACCGGCCACCGCCTCGTCGCGGTGGCCGCCCGCGACCGCTCCCGGGCCGAGGTCTTCGCCGCCCGGCACGGCGTGGAACGGGTGGCGTCCTCGTACGCCGAGCTGGTGGCCGATCCGGAGATCGACGTCGTCTACAACCCGCTCGCCAACGGTCTGCACGGCCCGTGGAACCTCGCCGCCCTCGCGGCGGGCAAGCACGTGCTGTCGGAGAAGCCCTCGGCGAGCAACGCCGAGGAGGCGGCGGAGGTGCGAGCCGCCGCCGAGCGGGCCGGGACGGTCTTCATGGAGGCGTTCCACTACCTCTTCCACCCGGTCACCCGCCGGCTGCACGAGCTGCTGGCCTCGGGCGAACTCGGCGAACTGCGGCACGTCGAGGCCATGGTCGCGATCGCCGCGCCGGCGCAGGACGACCCGCGCTGGTCGCTGCCGCTGGCCGGCGGCGCCCTGATGGACCTCGGCTGCTACGGCCTGCACGCCCTGCGCATGCTGGCCCCCTGGGCGGGCGGCGCGCCCCGGCTGACGGCGTCCCGGGCCGGGGAACGCGCGGGTGCCCCCGGTGTCGACGAGTGGCTGGACGCCGACCTGGAGTTCCCCGGCGGGGCGACCGGTGCGGCCCGCTGCCACATGGCGTACGGCGGGCTCGACATGAGCCTTCGGATCGTCGGCTCCCGGGGCGAGGCGACGGCCCCGAACTTCGTCCTGCCCCGGCTGGACGACCGCGTCGTGGTCCGCACGGCGCGGGGCGAGCGCACCGAGCACCTCGGCATCCGCTCGTCGTACACGTACCAGCTGGAGGCGTTCGCCGCCGGGGTGCGCGAGGGGGCGTCCCTGCCGCTGGACGCCAACGACGCGGTGGCGACGTTGCGGCTCATCGACGCCTGCTACCGAAAGGCCGGGTTCGAGCCCCGGCCGCGTACCCGGATCTGAGGCACCGCAGCCCGAAGGGGTCCCGGGGACGTCCCAGGGGCCCCTTCTCACGCGTACAGTTCGGGTCTTTCCACCAGATCGACCTCCACCCGGCCGCCGTCCCGCAGCGCCCGCACGCCCGCCTCGCACACCGCCGTCGCGGCGTAGCCGTCCCAGGCGCTCGGGCCGGTGACCACGCCGCGGCGGGTGGCGTCGATCCAGGCCTGGACCTCGCGGTCGTAGGCCGTCTCGAAGCGTTCCGTCCAGTCCTGGGCGATCGTGCCGCCCCAGCGGCCGGCCATGTGGGTGACCAGGGCGTGGCCGTCGCCGATGCGGGCGGTGCCGCGCTCGCAGACCAGCTCGGCCTGGACCTGGTAGCCGAAGCCGCAGTTGACGAAGATCTCGACGTCGCTGAGGGCGCCCCCGTCGGTCTCGAAGACGACGAACTGCGGGTCCTGCAAGCCGTCCGGGGCGCTGGCGGAGGGGGTGGGGCGCAGCACCGTGACGGCGGTGATCTCGTGGTCCAGCAGCCAGCGCGTCGCGTCGGCCTCGTGGGCGACGGAGTCGGTGACGAGCATGGAGCTGGTGAAGAAGGGCGGGCTGGCGACGTTGCGGTGCCGGTTGTGCAGCATCAGCGGACGACCCAGCTGTCCGGTCGCCAGCAGGGCCTTCAGCTTGGCGTACTCGGGGTCGTAGCGGCGCATGAAGCCGACCTGGACCCGGCGGTGGCCGAGGCGCTGTTCGGCTTCGAGGACACGCAGGGCGGAGGCCGCGTCGGGGGTGAGCGGCTTCTCGCACAGTACGGGCAGATCGCGCTCGAAGGCGGCGAGCAGGGTGGCTTCGTGGGCCGGGCCCGGGGAGGCGATCAGGACGGCGTCGACGCCGTCCGCCGCCAGCGCGGCGGCCGGGTCGGTGTGGGCGGTGCAGCCGTCGACGCGGGCGGCGACGGCCTTCGCGCGCTCCGCGTCGACGTCGGCGACGGCCACCACCCGTGCCCCGCTGGTGACTTCGTGGATGCGGCGCACATGGTCGGCGCCCATCCTGCCCGTACCGACGACTGCGACTCCCACAGTGGCGCGCTCGGTCATGGCCGTCCTTTCGGGTCGTCAGGCGCCGCAGGACCTCAGGAACTTGCGGGTGCGCACCGCGATCGGCAGCGGCTTGTCCGGCTCGCACGGGTACATGTCCTGCTCGACGATGGCGAAGAGGTCCACGCCGAGCTTCTGGGCGGCCGCGAGGACGGGGCCCAGCTCCGGGACGCCGGCGGGCGGTTCGCACATCACACCGCGCGCGACGGCCGGGCCGAACGGGACCTCGTTCTTGACGACGTCCGCGAGGATCTCCGGGTCGACCTGCTTCAGGTGCAGGTAGCCGATGCGCTCGCCGTAGGTCTCGATCAGCTTGACGCTGTCGCCGCCGCAGTAGGCGTAGTGCCCGGTGTCCAGGCAGAGGTTGACGTGGTCGGAGTCGGTCGAGTCGAGGAACCGCTCGACGTGCTCCTCGGTGTCGATGTGGGTGTCGGCGTGCGGGTGGACGACGATGTCCAGGCCGTAGCGGTCCTTCACCTCGCGGCCGAGGCGCTCCATGCCGGTGGTGAGGTCGCGCCACTGCTCGGTGGTGAGCTCCGGGGGCTCCAGGATCTCGGCGGTCTTGTCGTCCCGCCAGAAGGAGGGGATGACGACCAGGTGCTTCGCGTCCATGGCCTGGGTGAGGGCGGCGACCCGGCTGACCTGCTCCCAGGTGGAGTCCCACTCGGAGGGGCCGCGGTGCAGTCCGCAGAAGATCGTGCCCGCGGAGACCTGCAGGTTCCGCTTGGCCACCTCCTCGGTGAGGCGGGCCGGGTCGGTGGGCAGGTAGCCGTAGGGGCCGAGTTCTATCCAGGAGTAGCCGGCCTCGGCGACCTCGTCGAGGAAGCGTTCCCAGGGCACCTGCCGGGGGTCGTCGGGGAACCAGACGCCCCAGGAGTCGGGGGCGGAGCCGACCCGGATACGGTCGAGCGCGAGCGCCATGTCAGGACTTTCCTTCCGAAGACGTGGCTACGGGAGCGGTGAGGTCCCCCTCCTCGGGGAGCCCTTCGACGTCGACGCCGCGGACCTGCGCCAACTCGTGCTTGAGGGAGGCCAGTTCGGCACCGCCGGCCATGTGGTTGGTCAGCTCTTCGAGGCTGACCTCGCTGCGGGAGGCGGACAGCTCCATCGTGCCCAGGCGCAGCACGCTGAAGTGGTCGCCGACCATGTAGGCGTGGTGGGGGTTGTGCGTGATGAAGATGACGCCGAGGCCCTTCTCGCGGGCGGCGGCGATGTACTTCAGCACCACGCCGGACTGCTTGACGCCGAGGGCGGCGGTCGGCTCGTCCAGGATGAGGACGCGGGCGCCGAAGTAGACGGCGCGGGCGATGGCGACGCACTGGCGCTGGCCGCCGGAGAGCGTGCCGATGGGCTGCTCCAGGTCGTCCAGGACGATGCCCATGTTGCGCAGCTCTTCGTCGGCGGTCTTCTTCATCCGGTCGATGTCGAGACGGCGCACGGGCCAGGGGCCCTTGGTCATCTCGGAGCCGAGGAAGAAGTTGCGCCACACCGGCATCAGCGGGACGACGGCGAGGTCCTGGTAGACGGTGGCGATGCCCTTGTCGAGGGCCTCGCGCGGGGTGGAGAAGCGCACCGGTTCGCCGTCGACGAGGAACTCGCCCTCGGTGTGCTGATGCAGCCCCGAGACGATCTTGATGAGGGTGGACTTGCCGGCGCCGTTGTCGCCGAGGACGCAGGTGACCTTGCCGGGGTACACCTCCAGGTCGACGCCGTGCAGGGCGCGGATGTTGCCGTAGGACTTGCCCGCGCCACGCAGTTCGACCAGGGGGCGGCCCTCGGCCGGGGTGTCCTTCAGGACGGCACCGTGGGTGCCGGTTTCGTTGCTGGTCATCGCGGTCACCTCCGGGTCGCCGTGCGCTGGACCCACAGATTGATGAGGACGGCGCCGAGGAGCATCACGCCGAGGAAGGCCTTGAACCAGTCGGGGTTCCAGCCGGCGTAGACGATGCCCTGCTGCACCATGCCGAACATGAAGGCGCCGAAGACCGGGCCGATCGCGGAGCCGTAGCCACCGGTGAGCAGGCAGCCGCCGATGACGGCCGCGGCGATGTAGATGAGCTCCTGGCCCACGCCCTCGCCGGACTGCACGGTGTTGAAGGAGAACAGCTGGTGCATGCCGACGAACCAGGCGCCGAAGCCGACCAGCATGAACAGGGAGATCTTGGTGAAGGTGACGGGCACGCCGACGGCCCGGGCGGAGTCCTTGTTGCCGCCGACGGCGAAGATCCAGTTGCCGTACCTGGTGCGCAGCAGCACCCAGGTCGCCAGGGCGGCGAAGACCAGCCACCACACGACGGTGATCTTGACGTTGACCCCGCCGACCTCGAACGTCGAGGCGAAGAGCTTCTGCGCCTGGGCGAAGCCGTCCATGTCGCTGATGTCGTCGGTGGCGACGTTGCCCGTGACGAGCTTGGTGATCGCCAGGTTCACGCCCTGGAGGATCAGGAAGGTGCCCAGCGTGACCAGGAAGCTCGGCAGGCCGGTCTTGACCAGCAGCCAGCCGTTGAAGGCGCCGATCGCGAGCGAGACGAGCAGGGCGACGATCACGCCGACCCAGACGTTCATGGTCAGCTGGTAGCTGAGCATCGACGCGGTCAGCGCCGAGGTGATCACGGCGACACCGGCCGACAGGTCGAACTCGCCGCCGATCATCAGCAGGGCCACGGGCAGCGCCATGATCCCAATGGTCGACGACTGGTAGAGGATGTTGGCCATCGAGCTGCCGTCGCGCACCGGCGGCGCGGCGAACAGGAAGAACACGAGCACGGCGACGGCGCCGAGGAAGACGCCGACCTCGGGCCGGGCGAGCAGCCGCAGCGCGAGCGGGCGCTGGCGGGTCCGGCCGTCGGACTGCCTGGGGCCGGGGGCCGGCGGTGTGTCCACCGCCGGCGTGGCCTGCTGGGTCATGCTCATCACCGGGTGCCCTTCGCGGCGAACTCCCCGATCCGGTCGACGTTGGACTTGTCGACGAAGGCCGGGCCGGTCAGCACGGGCTGCTCGCCGCCGCCGCTGTAGTTGCCGTTGTTCTTGTAGAGCCACAGGCCGTCGACGGCCAGGTAGCCCTGCAGGTAGGGCTGCTGGTCGACGGCGAACTGGATGTCGCCGGCCTTGATCGACTTGATCAGGTCCTTGTTGAGGTCGAAGGTGGCGATCTTCGCCTTGCTGCCGGCGTCGGAGACCGACTGGACCGCGGTCAGCGCGAAGGGAGCGCCGAGGGTGACGACGTAGTCGATCGACGGGTCCTGCTTGAGCTTGGCGGTGATCGTCGACTTCACGGACGGCATGTCGGTGCCGTTGACGTTCTGCGGGTCGACCGTGCCCTCGAAGGTCTTGGCCACGCCGTCGCAGCGCTGCGTCAGGCCGACGTTGCCCTGCTCCTGCATGACGCAGAGGACCTTCTTGGCGCCGACCTCGTTCAGCTTCTTGCCGAAGGCCTCGCCCGCGACGGACTCGTCCTGGCCGAAGAACTCCAGCAGGTTGAGGTTCTTCCAGTCGCTCAGGCCGGAGTTGAGGCCGACCACGGGTATGCCGGCCTTCTCCGCCTTGCCGACGACCCCCTTGAGCGCGTCCGGCTTGGCGAGCGTGACCGCGATGCCGTCGACCTTCTGGTCGATGGCGTTCTGCACCAGGTTGGCCTGGTTGCCCGCATTCGGGTCGGCGGAGTAGATGAGCTTGATGTTGTCCTTGGCGGCCGCGGCCTCGGCGCCCTTGCGGACGGTGTCCCAGAAGGTGTCACCGGGCGCCTGGTGGGTGACCAGGGCGACGGTCATGCGCGGCGTGGTGGCCTTGCCGGCCGAGGCGTTCGCGCCGCCTTCCTCGGACTTCTTGCCCCCCGAACCGCTGGAGCAGCCGGCGAGGGTCAGGGCCGCTGCCGCGGCGACGGCGACGACGGGCGCGAACCTGCGAGAGCGGGGGTGAGAAGAGCGGTCCATCTTTCCTGGCACCTCACTGTGCTACTGCGGGGAAAGGAAGGGATCACGAAGGGATCCGTGGTCCCGGAGCCTTACGGAGTCCGGATCATGATGCCGCAAACCGACTGTTGCGATGGCACGGGATACAAGTCCCTGCCGCGCCCGCTGTCAATACTTTGTTAAGACATCATTTCACGAGCAGGTCCGAATGTAAGTACAAAGTATTGACAGCCCGCCCTCCGGGACCTACACCTGGGAGGCGTCAGGTCCCGTTCCGCCACGCCCCCACGGTGTCAGGGCGTCCCGGGACCCGCATCCCCAGCTTCCCCAGGAGGTCACGCATGGCCGGGCCGGCACAGTATTTCGATGTGATCACGATGGGCCGCATCGGAGTCGACCTGTATCCCCTGCAGACCGGCGTCCCGCTGGCCGACGTGGAGACCTTCGGCAAGTTCCTGGGAGGTTCCGCGGCCAACGTGGCGGTCGCCGCCGCCCGGCTCGGACGCCGTACGGCGGTGATCACACGCACCGGCGACGACCCCTTCGGCACGTACCTGCACCAGGAGCTGAAGGGCTTCGGCGTCGACGACCGCTGGGTCACCCCGGTCGCCGCCCACCCGACGCCGGTCACCTTCTGCGAGATCTTCCCGCCGGACGACTTCCCCCTGTACTTCTACCGCCGCCCCAAGGCCCCGGACCTGGAGATCCACACCGACGAGCTGGATCTCTCCGCCGTCCGCGGGGCCCGGATCTTCTGGATCACCGGCACCGGCCTGAGCGAGGAGCCCAGCCGCTCCGCCACGCTCGCCGCCCTCAAGGCCCGTGACAAGGCCGGCACCACCGTCTTCGACCTGGACTGGCGCCCGATGTTCTGGCGCGACCCGGAACAGGCCCGCCCCTACTACCGCGAGGCCCTGCGCCACGCCACGGTCGCGGTCGGCAACCTCGACGAGTGCGAGATCGCCACCGGCGTGCGCGAACCGCAGGCCTGCGCGGACGCCCTGCTGGAGGCGGGCGTGGAGCTGGCCGTCGTCAAACAGGGCCCCAAGGGCGTGCTGGCCGTGCACCGGGACGGCACCCGGGCCGAGGTGCCGCCGGTGCCGGTCGAGGTCGTGAACGGGCTGGGGGCGGGCGACGCCTTCGGCGGCTCTCTCTGCCACGGGCTGCTCGCCGGCTGGGACCTGGAGCGGACCATGCGCCACGCCAACGCCGCCGGAGCCCTCGTCGCCTCCCGCCTCGCCTGCTCCTCCGCGATGCCCACCGAGTCCGAGGTCCAGGACCTCCTCGCCGGGGTGCCGGCGCCGAGCCCGAGCCACTGAAACGGAGTCTTCCTTGAACATCGGCATCCCCGACCTCGCCACGGTGCGAGCCCGGCACCCCGAGGCCGTCGCCGAGGCGGCCGCCCGCCGGGCGCGCCGCCCGCTGATCGGCGACAGCGGCCGGCTGATGATCGTGGCCGCCGACCACCCGGCGCGCGGCGCCCTGGGCGTGGGCGACCGGCGCCTGGCCATGGCCAACCGCGCGGACCTGCTCCAGCGCCTGTGCACCGCGCTGTCGCGGCCCGGCGTCGACGGGGTGCTCGCCACCGCCGACATCCTGGAGGACCTGCTCCTGCTCGGCGTGCTGGAGAACAAGGTCGTCATGGGCTCGATGAACCGCGGCGGCCTCGCCGGGGCCGCCTTCGAGATGGACGACCGCTTCACCGGCCACCGCGCCGAGGACATCGCCCGGCTCCGCTTCGACGCGGGCAAACTGCTGGTCCGCATCGACTACGACGATCCGGGCTCGCTGACCACGCTGGAGTCCACCGCGCGGGCCATCGACGCCATGGCGGCCCTGCGCCTGCCGCTGTTCGTCGAGCCGTTCCTCTCCCGGCGCGTCGACGGCAGGGTCCGCAACGACCTGTCCGCCGAGGCCGTCACCAAGTCGATCGCCATCGCCTCGGGCCTGGGCGGCACCTCCGCCTACACCTGGCTGAAGCTCCCCGTCACCGACGACCCGGACGACATGGCCGAGGTCCTGGAGACCTCCACACTGCCCGTCGTGCTGCTCGGCGGTGAGGTCGGCGACGACCAGGAGGGCGCCTACGAACGCTGGCGCAAGGCCCTGCGCCTGCCCACCGTCCAGGGCATGGTCGTCGGGAGGTCGCTGCTCTACCCGGCCGAGGGCAGTGTGGAGCAAGCGGTGGACACGGCCGTCGGCCTGTTGTGATCCCGGAGGATGCCATGACGTACCACCTTCCCGTCGGCAAGGCACTCGGCGGCCCCTACACCGTCGACGTCACGCCCGAGAAGGCCGGCTGGGGCCACTCGAGCCTGCGGGTGCTTCAGCTGCCGCCGGGCGGCTCCCACACCTTCGACACCGGCGACAGCGAGTGGATCGTCGTCCCGCTGAGCGGTGCCTGCACGGTCGCGTCCGCCGACGACCTCGGCCAGGACACCTTCGACCTGCACGGCCGCCCCGACGTGTTCAGCGCGGTGAGCGACTTCGCCTACGTGCCGCGCGACGCCCGCACGACCGTGACCTCGGCGGGCGGCGGCCGGTTCGCGCTGACCGGCGCGCGCTGCTCCCGCCGTCTGCCCGCCCGCTACGGCCCGGCCTCCGAGGTCCCCGTGGAGCTGCGCGGCACCGGGAACTGCTCGCGGCAGGTCAACAACTTCGGCGCGGCCGGGGTCTTCGAGTGCGACAAGCTCATCGCGGTCGAGGTGATCACCCCGGGCGGCAACTGGTCGTCGTTCCCGCCGCACAAGCACGACGAGCACCGGCCGGGCGAGGAGTCCGTGCTGGAGGAGATCTACTACTTCGAGTTCGCCGGGCACGACGGTGTCCCCGGCCTCGGCTACCAGCGCGTGACCCCCTCCGGCCCCGGCCGCGACACCGACGTGCTGGCCGAGGTCCGCGACGGGGACGTCGTCCTGATCCCGGACGGCTGGCACGGCCCGTCGATGGCCACCCCCGGCCACCACATGTACTACCTCAACGTCATGGCGGGCCCGGAGGCCGAGCGCGCCTGGCTGATCTGCGACCACCCCGACCACGCCTGGGTCCGCGACACCTGGCCGGACCAGCCGGTCGATCCCCGCCTCCCCCTCTACACCGCCCCGGAGATCTCCGCATGAGCGCCCGCACCCGCCGACTGACCACCGCCCAGGCCCTGGTGCGGTTCCTGTCCGCCCAGTACACCGAGCGCGACGGCGTGCGCCGCCGGCTGATCGCGGGCACCTGGGGCATCTTCGGCCACGGCAACGTCGCCGGGGTCGGCCAGGCGCTGGTCGAGTACGCCGAGGTGATGCCGTTCCACCAGGGCCGCAACGAGCAGTCGATGGTGCACGCGGCGGTCGGCTACGCCCGGCAGCTCAACCGCCTGTCCGCGCAGGCCGTGACGACCTCCATCGGCCCGGGCGCCACCAACCTGGTCACCGGCGCCGCGCTCGCGACGATCAACCGCCTGCCGGTGCTGCTCCTGCCCGGCGACTACTTCGCCTCGCACTCCGCCGACCCGCTGCTGCAGCAGCTGGAGCACCCGGTCGAGGCGGACGTGTCGGTCAACGACACCCTGCGCCCGGTCTCGCGCTACTTCGACCGCGTCACCCGCCCCGAGGCGCTGATCCCCTCGGCGCTCCAGGCGATGCGCGTGCTGGCCGACCCGGCCGAGACCGGCGCCGTCACCCTCGCCCTCCCCCAGGACGTGCAGGCGGAGGCGTACGACTGGCCGGAGGAGTTCTTCGCCGAGCGCGTGTGGTCCGTACGGCGTCCCGCGCCCGACCCGGTGGAGCTGTCGGCGGCCGTGGAGGCGATCCGGTCGGCCGCGCGGCCGCTGATCGTGGCGGGCGGCGGCGTCCACCACAGCGAGGCCGAGGAGGCGCTGAAGGCGTTCGTGGACGCCACCGGCATCCCCGTCGCCTCGACCCAGGCGGGCAAGGGATCACTGCGCCACGACCACCCCGCCGACCTCGGCGGCATCGGCCACACCGGCACGGCGGTCAGCGACGACCTCGCCCGCACGGCCGACCTCGTGATCGGCGTCGGCACCCGCTACACCGACTTCACCACCGCCTCCGGCACGCTCTTCCAGAACCCGGACGTGCGGTTCCTCAACCTCAACATCACCGGCTTCGACGCGCACAAGCTCGCGGCGCGCACCCTGGTCTGCGACGCGAGGACGGGTCTCGAACGGCTCCTCGAGGCACTCGCAGGCCACCGGGTGAGCCGGGAGTACGCGGCCGAGTACCGCGCCGGCAAGGACCGCTGGGACGAGGTCGTCGAGGCCGCCTACCGCGCCGGCGACGACAGCGCCGTCCCGACCCAGACGCAGGTGCTCGGCGCGCTGGACGCCGTCGTCGGCGACGACGACGTGGTGATCAACGCGGCCGGTTCGCTCCCCGGCGACCTGCACAAGCTGTGGCGCTCGCGCAGCCCGCGCCAGTACCACCTGGAGTACGGCTACTCCTGCATGGGCTACGAGATCCCGGCCGGCATCGGCGTCCAGCAGGCGGCGCCGGGCACGCCGGTGTGGGCGCTGGTCGGCGACGGCACCTACCTGATGATGCCGACGGAGATCGTCACGGCCGTCCAGGAGGGCCTGCCGCTCAACATCGTCCTCATCCAGAACCACGGCTACGCGTCCATCGGCGGCCTGTCACAGGAGACGGGCGGTGAGCGCTTCGGCACCGCCTACCGCTTCCGGGCCGCCGACGGCACCTTCACCGGCGCCCCGCTCCCCGTCGACCTGGCCGCGAACGCCGCGAGCCTCGGCATGGACGTGCTGCGCGCCAAGACGGTGCGCGAGCTGCGCGAGGCCCTGGCGACGGCCCGCGCCTCCGGCCGGCCGACGTGCGTGTACGTCGAGACCGACCCGTCGCCGACCGCTCCCCCGGCGGAGGCCTGGTGGGACGTGCCGGTCGCCGAGACCGCCGCCCGCGAGGCCGCCGTCGAGGCCCGCGAGCGCTACGACCGCCAGGTGGCCGGCCGCCGCCGCCACCTGTGACCCCCTTTGTTGCTCCCTGGCTCCCCGAAAGGCCCATGCGCACCATGAAGACCATCACCCACTGGATCGACGGCAGGCCCGTCGAGGGCACCTCCGGCCGGTTCGGCCCCGTCTACAACCCGGCCACCGGCGCCCAGGAGAAGCAGGTCGCCTTCGCGACCGCCGCCGAGGTGGACGCCGCGGTCGCCTCCGCCAGGGCCGCCTTCGCGAGCTGGGGCCAGTCCTCCCTGGCCAGGCGCACGGCGGTGCTGTTCAAGTACCGCGAGCTGCTGGACGCCCACCGCGACGAGATCGCCGCGCTGATCACCGCCGAGCACGGCAAGGTGCACTCCGACGCGCTAGGCGAGGTCGCGCGCGGCATGGAGATCGTGGAGCTGGCCTGCGGCATCTCCGTCCAGCTGAAGGGCGAGCTGTCCACCCAGGTGTCCTCCCGGGTCGATGTCGCCTCGATCCGCCAGCCGCTGGGCGTGGTCGCGGGCATCACGCCGTTCAACTTCCCGGCGATGGTGCCGATGTGGATGTTCCCGCTGGCCATCGCGTGCGGCAACACGTTCGTGCTGAAGCCGTCGGAGAAGGACCCGTCGGCCTCCTTCCGCCTGGCCGAACTGGCCGCCGAGGCGGGCCTGCCGGACGGTGTGCTGAACATCGTGCAGGGCGACAAGACGGCCGTGGACCGCATCCTGGAGCACCCGGACATCGAGGCGGTCTCCTTCGTCGGCTCGACCCCGATCGCGAAATACATCCAGCTCAAGGCCGTCGAGCACGGCAAGCGCGTCCAGGCGCTCGGCGGTGCCAAGAACCACATGCTGGTGCTGCCCGACGCCGACCTGGACCTCGCCGCCGACCAGGCGATCAACGCGGCGTACGGTTCGGCGGGCGAGCGCTGCATGGCCGTGTCGGTCGTGGTCGCGGTCGGCGACACCGGTGACGAGCTGGTCGGCAAGATCGCCGAGCGGGCGAAGAAGCTCAGGATCGGCCCCGGCACCGACCCGGCGTCCGAGATGGGCCCGCTGATCACCCGCGAGCACCGCGACAAGGTGGCCTCCTACGTGGCGTCGGCCGCCGAGCAGGGCGCCGAGGTCGTGGTCGACGGCACGGGCTTGTCGGTGGACGGCCACGAGGACGGCTTCTTCCTCGGCGTCTCCCTGCTGGACCGGGTGCCGCTCACGGCTGACGCCTACCGGGACGAGATCTTCGGCCCGGTGCTGTGCGTGGTCCGCGCCGAGACCTACGACGACGCCATCAAGCTGATCAACGACTCCCGCTGGGGCAACGGCACCGCGATCTTCACCCGGGACGGCGGCGCGGCCCGCCGCTTCCAGCTGGAGGTCAAGGCCGGCATGGTCGGCGTCAACGTGCCCATCCCGGTTCCCGTGGGCTATCACTCCTTCGGCGGCTGGAAGGACTCCCTCTTCGGGGACCTGCACATCTACGGCAACGACGGCATCGCCTTCTACACCCAGGGCAAGGTCGTCACCACGCGCTGGCCGGACCCGTCCGACGGCGGCATCAACCTCGGTTTCCCGAGCAACTCCTGACGCCCCGAGGGGGATCCATCCATGGCGAGGACCGGTGACCGGACCCGGACGGCGACCGCCCCCGCGCTGGCCGGACTGGACTTCGCCCTGGACCGGACCACTCCCGTGCCGCTGTACCACCAGCTCGCGCAGCAGCTCCAGGCCGCGATCGAGCACGGCGCCCTCGCCCCGGGCGACCTGCTGGGCAATGAGGTCGGCCTCTCCGCGCGCCTCGGCCTGTCCCGCCCCACCGTCCGCCAGGCCATCCAGTGCCTCGTCGACAAGGGGCTGCTGGTCCGGCGGCGCGGGGTGGGCACCCAGGTGGTGCACAGCCGGGTCAGGCGCCCCCTGGAACTGAGCAGCCTCTACGACGACCTGGAGGCGGCCGGGCAAAGCCCGACCACACAGGTCCTGCGCAACGAGGTCGTCCCGGCCCCCTGCGACGTGGCGGCGGCGCTCGGCGTGCCCGAGGGCAGCGAGGTCGCGGCCCTGGAACGCCTGCGCCGCACCCGTGGCCGCCCCGTGGCCCTGCTCCGCAACTACCTCCCGCCGTCCCTGCTCCGCCTCGACACCGCCCGTCTGGAGTCGACCGGCCTGTACCGGATGCTGCGCTCGGCGGGCATCACCCTGCACCGCGCCCGCCAGACGGTCGGCGCCCGCGCGGCGACCCGCGAGGAGGCGGCCCGCCTGGAGGAGACCGCGGGGGCGGCACTGCTCACGATGGAGCGGACGGCGTTCGACGACAGCGGGCGGGCGGTGGAGTACGGCAGCCACATCTATCCGGCGTCGCGGTACACGTTCGACTTCCAGTTGCTGGTCCGGGCTTGACCGCACCCCTCACCGCACCCCCAGGTCCTCGCCCGGTGGAACGGTTCGCCGGGGCCGTCCACGAAGTGGTGCTCGACGGCCTCACCGGCGGCTCGTCTTCCGCAGCATCCCGCTGAACGGCGTCTCAGGGCGCTCCAGGCGCTCCCCGTCCAGCGTGATGTCCACGACCTCGTTGAAGAAGGCGAGGCGTCCCCGGATCGCCGCCACTGCGGGCAGCGGGTCGGGGTAGCTCCAGAGGACGTCGGGCGGCACGTCGCCCTCGCCGCGCCAGGACCAGTACGAGGCGGTGCCTTTGTAGGGGCAGCCGGTGCTGTGGTCGGTGGCTTGGAACAGGTCGAGGCGGACGTCCTCGCGGGGGAGGTAGTACCGGGTCGGCAGGGACGTCTCGAAGAGCAGGACGGGGGCGTGGGTGTCCGCGACGACGTGACCCTCGATCTCGATGCGGACATGGCGGCTGCTGGGCAGGGCGTCCACGCGTTTGTGCGGGTCACGGGGGTGGATGAAGATCTCTTCCTCCTCCTCGTACCAGTGGTCGAGGCCGGTGTCGGCGCGCCGGAACCACTCGAAGGCGATGTGGCCGGCCAGGTCCTCGGCGGGGAAGGTCCAGGCCGCGTTCGCGCGCACCTCGCCGTCGGCGGCCAGGTCGTAGAAGACCCGGGAGCCGGTGTGGGTGCCGACGGGCGGGTCGGCCGCGGGGCGCAGGAGGTCGGTGCGGACGTCCGCGCGCGGGAAGGCGTACTGGGGCACGGGCAGGCCGGGCTCCCAGACGAGCACCGGGTGGCGGCTGTCGACGACGGTGATGTCGCCCTTGCGGCCGCGCACCCAGCGCTCGCTGGGCTCCCAGGTGAGGCCTTCGGGGGTGGTCCTGAGGGACCGGGCGGCGGGGTGGGCGGGGTGGGTGGTCATGGCCGGTGTCTCCTTCACGCGCAGGAGGTCCGCAAGGGTCCGTGGCCCCGGAGTGGACCGGAGCCCACACCTGTCGGGGTCCGGAGGTCCGTTCCCCTCCACCGTCCCACGGCTCTCAGTGCGCCGCGTCGAGCCCGGCCCGCTGCTCCTCGGTCAGTTCCAGGTCCACGGCGGCCAGGTTCTCCTCCAGCTGGGCCGGTGTGGAGACCCCGGCGAGCGGGACGACCGGCAGGGCGCCGCCGATCTGCCAGGCCAGGACGACCTGGTTGACCGTCGCGCCGGTCTCGCGGGCCACGTCGCGCAGGGCCGCCAGGCGGGGCGGGGTGCCGGGGTGGTCGAAGTCCGCGGGCAGGCGCTCGGGGCGGCTGTAGGCCCCCCTCAGCAGGGGCGAGTAGGCGACCAGGGTCAGGCCGGGTTCGGCCCGCAGGTAGCTCAGGAGGTCGGGGCCGGCGTGGCCGAGGCTGCCGTCCGGGAAGAGACCGTCGGACACGTCGGTGCGGGGGCGCAGGTGGGTGTGCGCGTACTGGAGCACCTCGTAGCCAGGCAGTCCGGCCGCGGCGGCCAGGGCCCGGGCCCGCTCGACGCGCCAGGTGGCGTGGTTGCTGACGCCGAGCAGTCCCACCGTGCCCTCGGCGACGAGGGCGCCGAAGGCCTCGACGGTCTCCTGGAGCGGGACGGTGTGGTCCTCGATGTGCGCGTAGAGCAGGTCGAGCTTCTCCATGCCGAGCCGCTCGCGGCTGCGCTCCGCCGACTCGCGGATCGCCTTCGCCGACAGGCCCTCGGGGTTGTCGATGTAGCCGGTGCCCGGGGCCAGGGGGCGGGCGCCGAGTTTGGTCGCGATGACGATCTCGTCGCCGATGCCGCGGCTGCGCCGCCAGCGCCCGAGGAGTTCCTCGCTCTGGCCGCCCTGGCCGCCGTCGGCCCAGAAGGCGTAGTTGTCGGACGTGTCGATGAAGGTGCCGCCGGCCTCGGCGTAGCGGTCGAGCAGGGCGAAGGACGTCGCCTCGTCCGTCACCGAGCCGAACAGCATGGCGCCGAGCGCGAGCACGCTCACCTCGCGGCGGGTGCGCGGGTCCGTGCCGATCGTGCGGTACTTCATGGCTGCTCCTCCCGTGCGCGCCCCGGGGCCTCGGGGCACGGCACGGGAGTCTTCCTGCTGAAGTGCGCTCCAGGTCAAGGACGGGGAGCGCCGGGGGCGAACGGCCCTTCCAGTGCCGCCCACTGCAGCAGCATGATCGTCTTGGCGTCGGCGATCTCACCGGTGCGGATCATCTCCAGGGCCCGGCGGAAGGGCAGTTCGAGGATCTCGATGTCCTCGCCCTCCTCGCCGAGGCCGCCGCCCTCGTGGGTGCGGGTCGACGGGCCGTAGGCGGCGGCGTAGAAGCTGACGCGTTCGGTGACCGAGCCGGGGCTCATGTAGACGTCGAAAACGTGCCGGACCTCGCCGATGGTGTGGCCGGTCTCCTCCACGACCTCGCGCCGGACCGCCATCTCCGGGTGCTCGTCCTCGTCGTCGAGCAGACCGCCCGGCGTCTCCACGAGCATGCCGTCGGGGTGCCCGTTGACGTACGCGGGGAAGCGGAACTGGCGGGTGAGCAGGACGGTTTCGCGGGCGGCGTCGTACAGGAGCATGGTGGCCCCGTTGCCCCGGTCATGCGTCTCGCGTTCCTGGGTGCTCCAAGTGCCGTCGGCGTGCCGGAAGTCGAAGGTCGTGGTCCGCTCGACGTACCAGTGGCTGGACAGGAGTTTCACGTCGCGGACTCTGACGCGGGGGTTGCCGGTGAGGTCCCGGCCGGCGCGGTCGAGTCCGGTGCGGCCCCTGCGGTCGGGCGTGTCGATGCCGGCGGTCATCGGGCACCGGCCGGACGGCGGGGCGGGAGGATCGAAAGGGTCATGCCCGCTTCTACCATCCATCCCGGGGGCGGCCGGGGCGCGGGGGTACCGAGCATGACGTGTCCGGGACTGCCCCCGCCCCGTGAGGTGGGGGACGGTGGGAGCCCGCTTCCCGCGGCCTGGTGGCGAGGGGCCGCGGGGCAGGGGAGGGCGGACGGCGGTGATCCGATGCGCCTCGCTGCGGGAGTACGCCGCGGCACGGCGACCGCGCACCGCTCGCGTCCAGGAGGGGGTCACGCCGGAACGGGCAGCGGATTCCACCGGGGAGACGGCCTCGCCCACGTGCCCCTGTGGTTCCTCGGGAAACCGGCTCCCGGCGCGTACCACCGCCGGCTGGACTGGCTCTACGGACACCGCGTGCCCTGATCACCCGCGCGCAGCAGGCCCGGAAGCGATCCCGACGGAAGAAGGCCCCCGCGGGCATCCGCCTGCGAGGACCTTCCGCACCGTCGGGACGACAGGATTTGAACCTGCGACCCCTTGACCCCCAGTCAAGTGCGCTACCAAGCTGCGCCACGTCCCGGTGCGCGCCACCCGCGGTGAGCCGCGTGATCGCGCGAACAGCACTTTACCCCACACCCCTGGCCGCGCCGAAAGCGGCCCGGGCGGGACAATCGGCGTATGGGCAGCACAGGAGAGACGTACTCGGACCGGCCGGGCGGCGCGCGGGACCGCGACACGGAGGGCCGGGCCCGCAACGCCCGGCCGCGGGACGGTCTCGGCCGGCCCCTGCCGTACGGGGCGGACGGCGTGCCCCGGCAGCCGGAGGGCGTGGTCCGCACGCCCGGGGAGACCGTGACCGAGGCGCAGCGGCTGCTGGACGAGGGGAAACCGTTCCACGCGCACGAGGTCTTCGAGGACGCGTGGAAGTCGGGTCCCGAGGAGGAACGGGAGCTGTGGCGCGGCCTGGCCCAGCTCGCCGTGGGCCTGACGCACGCCGCCCGCGGCAACCTCACCGGCGGCGCCCGGCTGCTGCGGCGCGGTGCGGGCGCGGCCGAGGCGTGGGTGTCGGACTCCGGGCGGGCCCGGCCGCACGGCATCGACGTCGAGACCGTCGCCGCCTGGGCACGGGAACTGGCCGGACAGGTCGAGCGGGAGGGCCGGGCCGTGGACGCGGGAGCGCGGGCACCCCGGCTGCGCGGCGCGGACGGTTGAACCGGCCAGGACCGGGGGCGGACGACTGAACCGGCCAGGACCGGGCGCGGACGACTGAACCGACCGGTCCCGGCAGGGGCGGACGAGCGAGCCGACCCAGGGCGGGGGCCCGGGCCTGTCGGAACACGGCGCGGGACCACCCGATCGCCCGCGCAGCAACCCGGGACCGGACCGACCCGGGACGCGGTGGAGGGCCGCCCCGGCCCGTGCGGCAGACTCGGGGCGTGCGAAAGATTCATGTCATCGGTATCGGCGCGGGCGACCCCGACCAGCTCACCCTCCAGGCGGTCCGGGCGATGCGGAGCACGGACGTGTTCTTCATCCTCGACAAGGGCGAGGTGAAGGCGGACCTCACCGGCCTGCGGCGGGACATGCTCGACACGCACGTTCCGCACGGCACGTACCGGGTCGTCGAGGCGCGGGACCCGGAGCGCGACCGGCGCGCCGGCGGTGCCGCCTACTCCCCCGCCGTCGGGGACTGGCGCAGCGCCCGGGCCGACATCTACGAGCGGCTGATCGCCGAGGAGGTCGGCGAGGACCAGACCGGCGCGTTCCTGGTGTGGGGCGACCCCTCGCTGTACGACAGCACCCTGGCGATCCTGGAGGAGGTGCTGGAGCGCGGCGCCGTCGCGTTCGCGTACGACGTCGTGCCCGGCATCAGCAGTGTCTCGGCGCTCGTGGCGCGGCACCGCACGGGCCTCAACCGCGTCGCCCGCCCGGTGCAGATCACCACGGGACGGCGGCTCGCGGAGGGCTTCCCGCAGGACGTGGACGACGTGGTGGTGATGCTCGACGCGCACCAGACGTTCCGCCGGTACGCGGACGAGGACGTCGACATCTACTGGGGCGCCTACATCGGCACCCCGGACGAGATCCTGGTCTCCGGCCCGATCGCCGAGGCCGCTCCCCGCATCGAGCGGTTGCGCGCCGAGGCCCGGGAGCGCAAGGGCTGGATCATGGACACGTATCTGCTGCGCCGCCACCCCCGGGACTGACCCGACCGGGGCGCACGACACCGGGCACCCGTGCGGACGTTCTGGCATGCGCGCGTAGTCCACAGGTGTGAAGGTGACGACGTGACCGTCGTGGAGGAAACCGCACCGCCCGCCTCCCAGCCCCCGGTGCTGGACACCCGGCGCCGCAACGTCGTCTTCGTGACGATCACGCTGGGCATGCTGCTCGCGGCGCTCGACCAGACCATCGTCGGCACCGCCCTGCCGACCATCGTGTCGGACCTCGGCGGCGCGGAGCACATGTCGTGGGTGGTCACCTCGTACCTCCTCGCGGAGACCGTCGCGACCGTGCTGGTCGGCAAGTTCGGCGATCTGTTCGGCCGCAAGCTGGTCTTCCAGGTCTCGGCGATCGTGTTCATCACGGGCTCGTTCCTGTGCGGTCTGGCCACGAACATGTCGCTGCTGATCGCCTGGCGGGCGATGCAGGGCATCGGCGCGGGCGGGCTCATGGTCACCTCCATGGCGCTGATCGCGGACGTGATCCCGCTGCGGGAGCGCGGCAAGTACCAGGGCGCGATCGGCGCGGTGTTCGGGGTCGCCACCGTCGTCGGGCCGCTGCTGGGCGGGCTGTTCACCGACCATCTGACCTGGCGCTGGGCGTTCTACGTCAACGTGCCCATCGCGATCGTGGTCGTCGCGGCGGCGGCCCGGACCATTCCGGTGGTCAAGGCGGCAACCCGGCCCGTCATCGACTACCTGGGCATCGCGCTGGTCGCGGTCGGCGCCGGCGCGTTGATCCTGGCGACGAGTTGGGGCGGCAACGAGTACGCCTGGGGCTCGGGCGTGATCATCGGGCTGTTCGTGGGCGGTGTGGTCGCGCTCGCGCTGTTCTGCCGGGTGGAGGCCCGGGCGCGCGAACCGATGCTGCCCATGCGGCTGTTCGCCAACCCGGTGTTCACGGTCTGCTCGGTGCTGAGCTTCGTCGTCGGGTTCGCGATGCTCGGCGCGCTGACGTACCTGCCGACCTACCTGCAGTACGTCGACGGCGACTCGGCCACGGTGTCCGGCGTGCGGACGCTGCCGATGGTGGCGGGGCTGCTCATCGCGTCGGTGTTCAGCGGCACCGTGGTCGGCAGGACCGGCCGCTACCGTCTCTTCCCGATCGTCGGCTCGCTGGTGATGGGCCTCGGCCTGTACCTGATGTCCCTGATGGGGCCGGGCACGGGCGCGGGTCTTGAGTCCCTCTACATGTTCGTGCTGGGCACCGGCATCGGGCTGAGCATGCAGGTGCTGACGATCGCGGTGCAGAACACCGTCGACTACGCGGACCTCGGGACGGCCACCTCCGGCGTCACCTTCTTCCGTACGCTGGGCAGTTCGTTCGGCACGGCCGTGTTCGGCACGATCTACACCAACGCTCTGGCGTCCAACCTGCGCGAGGGCGTCGCGGGCGCCGCGCGGGCCGGTGAGGTGGACCCGGCCGTCGTCGGCCGGGCGGCGACCAGCCCCGAGGGCGTGCACGAGCTGCCGTCGGCCACGGCGGCGCCGATCGTCGACGCCTACGCGGACACGCTGCAGACCGTCTTCCTGTGGACCGTGCCGGTCGCCGTCCTGGGCTTCCTCGTCGCCCTGTTCCTCAAGCAGGTCCGGCTGCGCGACACCGCGCGGACCGGGTCGACCGATCTGGGCGAGGGGTTCGCCTCGCCGCACGGCGCGGACTCCCGGCGGGTGCTGGAGGCCGCCGTCGGGAAGATCATCGGCAGTACGGACCTGGACACCACGCGCCGGATCGTCGTGGAGTCCGACACCCGGCTGGACGTGGCCGGGGCGTGGGCCGTGATGCAGGTGGAACTGTTCACGCGGATGGTCGGGCACGCGAGCCTCGGGTTGATCGCCGCGCGGCGCCGGATGCCGCCGGAGGTGCTGCTGCCGGTCTTCGAGCGGATGGTGGAGGAGGGGTTCCTCACCCGCAGCGGCTCGCTGTTCTCCCACACGGAGGCGGGCGCCCGGGAGGCCGCGGTGATCAGCAGGGCCTGGGCGGCGTGGCTGGAGGACCGGCTGGGACGGGACGTCGGCCGCCCCTCGGACAGCGACCTGCGCATCGCGGTCGACGCGATCGCGAAACGGCTGCTGGTGGAGGACCTGGGCCGAGGCCTGCCGGCCAGGCCGCCGAAGTCCCTGGCGACGAGCGCGGCCTGACGCCCCAGCGCGCCCCGGACAGCCGGACACCCGCACAGCCGCACAGCCGGACACCCGCACACTCGCACAGCCGACTGCCGGACAGCCGCACTGCCGGACAGCCGCACTGCCGGACAGCCGCACTGCCGCACAGCCGCACAGCCGTCACACGGTCCTCAGGACGCCGCGCCGTACCCCAGCCGCTCCAGCACGCTCTCCACGTCGGGGACCGTCGGCACGCCGTCCGGCAGGGGTGGCCGGCCGACCACCACCACCGGCAGCCCGAGGCCCCGCGCCGCGGTCAGCTTGGCCGCCGTGGCCGCTCCCCCGCTGTCCTTGGTCACCAGGACGTCGACGCGGTGTTCCCGCAGCAGGGCCGTCTCGCCGGGCACCGTGAACGGGCCCCGGGCCAGCAGTACGTGCGTGTCGGGCGGCATCGGCGGCTCGGGGGGATCCACCGACCGCACCACGAAGCGCAGTCGGGTCAGGTGCGCGAACGAGGCGAGGCCGAGGCGCCCGGTGGTGAGGAACACCCGGCGGCCCAGACCGGGCAGCAGGTCCGCCGCCGCGTCCAGTGAGGGGACCGGGTGCCAGCGGTCGCCCGGGCCGGGCCGCCACCCCGGGCGGCGCAGCACCACCGCCGGCACCCCGGCAGAAGCCGCGGCCCGTACCGCGTTGGCCGTGATCGACTCCGCGAAGGGATGCGTGGCGTCGACCAGCGCGGTCACCCCTTCCCGCCGCAGCCACCCGGCGAGCCCCTCGGCCCCGCCGAAGCCGCCGACGCGCACCTCGCCGTCCACCGCGCCCGGCCGTGCCACGCGCCCCGCCAGCGACGTGGTGACGCGGACACCGGGGTGGGCGGACAACGCGGTGGCCAGGGCACGGGCCTCGGCCGTGCCGCCGAGGATCAGGACGTGAGGGGACACGCGTCGAGCGTACGAGGTCCCGCGCGGCGGACTTCGGGGCGGGTGCGGACCGGCGGGCGCGGCCCGGGGTGGTTATGGTCCTGGCATGGAGTCCGTGCGTGCCGTGCTGGTGGACATCGACGGGGTGCTGACCGTCTCGTGGCGGCCGCTGCCCGGTGCCGTCGAGGCGTTGCGGGAGATCCGGGAGGCCGGATACGCGGTCCTGCTGGTGACGAACACGACGTCCCGGACGCGGGGGTCGATCGCCGGGACGCTGGCGGACGCGGGGTTCCCGGTGTCCGCCGAGGACGTCCTGACCGCGCCCGCGGCCACCGCCGCCCATCTCGCCGCGCACGCCCCTGGTGCCCGGTGCGCGCTGCTCAACAGCGGTGACATCGCGGCGGACCTGGAGGGGGTGACGCTCGTCGACCCCGCGGACGGCGATGCCGTGCCGGACGTGGTGCTGGTCGGCGGGGCCGGCCCCGAGTTCGGCTACGAGGCGCTCGACCGGGCCTTCGGGCAGTTGCAGCGCGGGGCGCGGCTGGTGGCGATGCACCGCAACCTGTACTGGCGTACGACCGAGGGGCTGCGGCTGGACTCGGGCGCCTTCCTCGCGGGCCTGGAGCGGGCGGCGCGGGTGGAGGCCGAGATCACGGGCAAACCGGCCCGGGCGTTCTTCGAGGCGGCCCTCTCCCGGCTCGGCGTCGGCGCGGGCGAGGCCGTGATGGTCGGGGACGACGTCGAGTCCGACGTCCTGGCGGCCCAGCGGGCCGGCATCACCGGGGTCCTCGTGCGGACCGGCAAGTTCCAGCCGGAGGCGCTGGACGCCGCCGACGGTGCGCCCGACCACGTGATCGACTCGTTCGCGGGCGTGCCGGCGCTGCTGCGGGACTGGGCGCGGCGGCGGTAGCGCGGGGTTCAGCGCAGCAGGAGCTGCAGGCCGCCGACGACGGTCGCGGCGATGACCAGCTGCTCGAACAGCTGTTGGTCGATCTTGCCGACGGCCCACTTGCCGAGCAGCGCGCCGGGCACGACGAACACCACGAGCGCCAGGTCGAGCAGGAGGGAGCGGCCGTCGATCAGGCCGAGGCCGGCGCTGAAGGGCAGCTTGGAGACGTTGACGATCAGGAAGAAGAACGCCGAGGTGCCGAGGAACCCGAGCTTGCGGAAGCCGGCCGACAGCAGGTACATCGACATCACGGGGCCGCCCGCGTTGGCGACCATGGTGGTGAAGCCGCCCAGCACGCCGTAGGAGCGGGCCTTGAGGCGGCCCGGCCGGGTGGTGACCGGCTCCGGCTCCTCCTGCGCGTCCGCCGTGCGCCTGCGGTACACCGTCACGGCCGCCATCAGCAGCAGGATCGCGCCGATGGAGGTCCGTACGATCGTGTCGTCCGCCCACATCAGGAACACGGTGCCGACGACGACGCCGGCGGCGACCGCGGGGAACAGCCGCCACAGCGTGGGCCAGTGCGCGTGCCGCCGGTAGGTGGCGACCGCGAGCAGGTCCCCGGCGATCAGGACCGGCAGCAGCACGCCGGTGGAGGCCCGGGCCGGCAGCACCGCGGCGAAGATGGCGAGGCTGACGGTGTTGGCCCCGCTCACGGCGGTCTTGGAGAAGCCGACGAGCAGGGCCGCGAAGGCCAGGGCGGCGAACTCCCAGCCGGTGATGTGCCAGAGCGTCATGGTGTTCATGCGAACACCGATGCTATGTGCAACGAACCGGTGCGGTGAGCGCCGTCTCGCCTGCTGGGCCTGCCGGTCCGGTGCGGCTCAGGGCCGTTCGACCAGCACCGCGCTGCCCTGCCCGACGCCGACGCACATCGTGGCCAGCCCTCGGGCTGCCCCCGTCCGTCGCATGCGGTGCAGCAGTGTGGTGAGGATGCGGGCGCCGGAGCAGCCCAGGGGGTGGCCGAGGGCGATGGCGCCGCCGCTGGGGTTGACCAGGTCGGGGTCGATGCCGAGCTGGTCGACGCAGGCCAGCGCCTGGGCGGCGAACGCCTCGTTGAACTCGGCCTCCTGGAGGTCGGCGATGTCCCAGCCGGCCCGGGCCAGGACCTTGCGGGTGGCGGGGACCGGGCCGATGCCCATGACGTCGGGGTGGACGCCGGCGGACGCGCCGGCGACGTAGCGGCCGAGGGACTCCAGGCCCAGGTCGTTCAGCGCCTCCTCGCTGACCAGCAGCAGTCCGGCGGCGCCGTCGTTCATCGGGGAGGCGTTGCCGGCGGTGACCGTGCCACCCTGCCGGAAGACCGGCTTCAGCCGGGACAGCTTCTCGTACGAGGTGTCCTCGCGGACGCACTCGTCGGTGTCGACGACCACGCCGTCGGGGCGCTCGACGGGCAGCAGTTCGTCGTCGAAGTGGCCGTTCTTGCGGGCCTCGGCGGCGCGCTGGTGGCTGCGCAGGGCGAACTCGTCCTGGCGTTCGCGCGGGATGCCGTACCGGGCGGCGACCTCCTCGGCGGTCTCGCCCATGGACAGCAGGCCGTGCAGGTCCTTCATCGCCGGGTTGACCAGGCGCCAGCCCAGGCGGGTGTCGACGGTCTCGATGCGGTGCGGCAGGGCCTCGTCGGGGCGGGGCAGCACGAAGGGGGCGCGGCTCATCGACTCGGAGCCGCCCGCGACGACGACGTCCGCCTCACCGGCGGCGATGGTGCGGGCGGCCGTGGTCACCGCCTCCAGGCCGGAGGCGCACAGGCGGTTGACGGTGGCGCCGGGGACGGACTCGGGCAGGCCGGCGAGCAGGGCGGCCATGCGGGCGACGTTGCGGTTGTCCTCGCCGGCCTGGTTGGCGGCGCCCCAGTAGACGTCGTCGACGCGGGCCGGGTCCAGCGCGGGCACGCCGCCGACCAGGGCACGGACGACGGCCGCGGCGAGGTCGTCGGGCCGTACCGAGGAGAGGGATCCCCGCAGTTTGCCGATGGGGGTGCGGCGGGCGGCCGCGAAGTGGACGGGACGCACGAGAGGACTCCTCACACCGCCAGTTAATTAGCACTGCTAGTTTCGGATGATAGCCCCTTCACCTCTCGCTGGGAAGATTTCGGTGGCCGAAAGGGCTCCCGTACGGTGTTCTCGCAGGCCGGGGGCCGGCTGAGCCGGTCTGCCGCGCGTTTGCACCCGTGGGCCCTGGGCACCCGCGCGTTCATGGAGTGGTTGCGGAGCGCCGCCTGCGTGGACGAGGACCCCGAGTTGTTCTTTCCCGTGGGCACCGCGGGCCCGGCCCTGCCCGACGTGACGGCCGCCAAGCGGATCTGTGCGCGCTGCCCGGTGACCGACGACTGCCTGAGCTTCGCGCTCGGCAGTGGTCAGGCATCGGGCGTGTGGGGCGGCACCTGCAAGGAGGAGCGCGACGCACTGCTCCGGACCACGAGGAACGACGCGAGAAGGAGAAGCGCCCTATGACGGCTGTGAGGAGCACCCTGCCCGACGACGCCCGCAAGGTCGCCTGCGAGGCACTCCAGGACACCCTGGTCGATCTGCTCGGACTCTCGCTCACGGGGAAGCAGGCGCACTGGAACATCGTCGGACCGCGGTTCCGGTCCATCCACTTGCAGCTGGACGAGGTGGTCGTGGCCGCGCGGAACTTCGCCGACACGGTCGCGGAGCGTTCCGCCGCGCTCGGCGTGCCGCCGGACGGCCGCCCGGAGACCGTCGCCAAGGCCTTCACGCTGCCGGCCCCGAAGGAGGGCTGGGTCCGTGACGAGGACGCCGTGCAGGTGATGGTGGATGCGCTGCAGGAGGCGATCGGCCGGCTGCGCGGGCGCATCGAGGCGACCGAGACGGCCGACCCGGTCACCCAGGACCTGCTGATCGCCGTCACGGCGGAGCTGGAGAAGCAGCGCTGGATGTTCGACGCCGAGAACTTCCCCCGCGAGAGCTGACCTCCGCGGATCCGGCGCAGAGCACCCGACGTACGTACGGAAAGGGGCAGGCGATGACCGACGCCCTCGAACTCGACGCGCTGTGGGAGGACTTCCACCGCGTGGTGAACATGACCTCCCAGGAACTCGCGGCCTGGCTGCGGGTGCGGGACGCCGACGAGGCGACGGAACCGCTTCCGGAGCAGGCGGGAACGCCCACCGGGCAGCACGTCCTGGCGATCCTGCAGAAGCGGCGCACGGATCTGACCGGGGACGACCTGCGCGTGATGCGCGAGGTCGTGGACACCGTCACGGAGCAGGCCGACCTGGAGAACGAGCCGGAGCCCGAGACCACGGCCGAGGACACCCGCCGCCGGCACCGGCTGATGACGCTCGGCCACGATCCGCTGAAGGGCTAGGCGTGGACCGCCGGGAGCGCGTCGTGCACGCGCTCCTCGACGCGCACGGCAGGACCTTCGCGGACGAGGCGGGCATCCGGCTGAAGGACACGCCGCAGCCCCTGTACCGGCTGCTGGTGCTGTCCCACCTGCTCAGTGCCCGCATCCGCGGTTCCATCGCGCTGGCCACCGCCCGTGCCCTGCACGAGGCGGGGCTGCGCGATCCGCGCCGCATGGCCGGGTCGCCCCGGCAGGACCGGGTGGACGCGCTCGGCCGCGGCGGCTACCGGCGCTACGACGAACGCACGGCCACCCAACTCGGCGACGCAGCCACCCTGCTGAACGAGCGGTGGGGCGGCGATCTGCGGCGCCTGCGCCGGGAGGCGGACGGCGAGCCGTCCGAACTGCGGCGTCTGCTGCGGCAGTTCCCGGGCATCGGGCCCGCCGGTGCCGACATCTTCCTGCGCGAGGCGCAGGAGGTCTGGCCGGAGGTGGCCCCCTGCCTCGACGCCAAGGCCCTGCAGGGCGCCGAGCGGCTGAACCTGCCGGTGGATCCGGAGCGGCTCGCGGCGCTGGCCGGGAACACCGGCACGGCCGTGCTCGCCGCCGCGCTGGTGCGCGCGGCGGTGGACAGGAAGGTGGCCGAGGACACCCTGCGCCGCGCCGGCTGACCGGCACGCGCCGTGCCGGCCCCGGCCCACCCGGCAACCACTGGCCGTCCATGGTCGGTTCGACGGCCACGACCGACCCGACGCCGCACAGCAGGAAGCCGACCGCGTCCACCACGTCCGCCACGGTGGCGAGCCGGCCGCGCCCGGGTCGCCGTCGATCACCGAGCCCGCCCGGCGTGCCGCGCCGGACCGGTCGGGGACCGGAGGCGGCTCGCGTCCGTCCTGCGCGGCTTCGAACGGGGCGAGTCGCGCCTGCTGTACCAGGTGGCCTCCTACGGCCGGACCGACCCACAGGACTCCCTGGGGTGAAATGGCGACCCGGCCGCGGGGTGAGCAGCGCACGGTCCAGGTGGTCGACACCTCACTGCCCGCCGTGGCCGACGCCCGCGAGGCCGTGCGCGTCTCCGTGAAGGGCTCGGCGGGCGGCACGGACGCCACGCTCACCCTGGACGTCGCCGCCGTAGGCGTCGGCGACGACGCGATCACCGTCACGGCGGGCGGCATCGACGGCGGCGAGGACGACTCCGTCGAGCAGGCGGCGAGACTCGGCGGCCGATTCCCGGGACAACGTGATCAACGGAGCGGCACAATGGCGGCGGCGGCCGGTCGCGGCCGTACGGGCGAGGAGAGGAAGAGACGTGAGTGAGAGCCACACCCCGCCGAGCGGCTCGGCGCGGCTGAACACCGGTGTGGCGCACAACGCGCGCGTGTGGAACTACTGGATCGGCGGCAAGGACAACTACGAGGTCGACCAGCAGGTCGGCGAGCACGTCGCCGGTATGTTCCCGATCATCCGGGACATCGCCCGGGCGGACCGGGACTTCCTGGGCCGTGCCGTGTCCTTCCTGGCCGGCGAGCGCGGAGTGCGGCAGTTCCTCGACATCGGCACGGGTCTGCCGACGGCGGACAACACCCATGAGATCGCCCAGCGGATCGCGCCCGACTCACGCATCGTCTACGTCGACAACGACCCGATCGTCCTGGTGCACGCCCGGACGCTGCTGACCGGCACCCAGAACGGCGTCACCGCCTACATCGACGCCGACGTGCACGACCCGGACGCCATCCTGGAACGGGCCGCGGGCACCCTGGACTTCACCGAGCCGGTCGCCGTGATGATGCTGGGCATCCTCAACTTCGTCCTGGACACCGCCAAGGCCCGGGACATCGCGCACCGCGTGATGGCCGCGGTCCCCTCCGGCAGCTACCTGGTCCTCACCCACCCGACCTTCGACGACGCGCTGGGCGGCGCGGGCCAGATCCCCGCGATGAAGTTCTGGAACGAGAACGCCACTCCCCCGATCACCGCCCGCAGCGGCGCGGACATCGCGGAGTTCTTCGACGGTCTCGAACTGCTCGAACCCGGCATGGTGTCGTGCGGCCAGTGGCGCGCCGCGCCCGGCACGGCGGTCCTGGTCCCCCAGTACGGCGCGGTGGCCGTGAAGCCCTGACGAGTCCGCTCGCGCGAGGACGGTTGAACGGGCGTGTGGCCGGTCACAGTTCTTCTGGAGCGGCTGCCCAGGAAGTCCGAACGGCTGAAAGTATGATCAAGCGATGTCTGACATGACCGAAACCACGCCCGGCTGGCTGTCCTCCGACGAACTGGAGTCGACGCGCGCCCGCATGCCGATCCTGTACGTCGAGGCCGTCCCGGTCCGCGTCGACGACAGCGGCGAAGTCACCAGTGTCGGCCTGCTGCTGCGCATCGGGCCCGACGGCACGGTCAGCCGGACGCTGGTATCCGGCCGCGTACTGCACCACGAACGTGTCCGGGACGCCCTGCTGCGCCACCTGGAGAAGGACCTCGGCCCGGTCGCGCTGCCCCGGGTCCCGGCCTCGCTCCAGCCGTTCACGGTCGCGGAGTACTTCCCGACGCAGGGCGTCACGCCGTACCACGACCCCCGCCAGCACGCAGTGTCCCTCGCCTACATCGTGCCGGTGACGGGCGACTGCCGGCCCCGCCAGGACGCGCTCGACCTGGTGTGGTTCAGCCCGCAGGAGGCCGTCTCGGCGGCGGTGCAGAGTGAGATGCCGGGCGGGCACGGGGTGCTGCTGAAGCAGGCGCTGGCGCACGCGGGCTGTGTGATCTGACGGGCGCCGGACGGGAGGGCCCGGGCGGCGGCCGGCGCGCGGGCTCCCGACCTCGGCCGGCGCGCGGCCGTCCGGGAGACAGACAGCGGGTCTGCCGATATCGGCAGACCCGCTGGTCGTATCCGTACTGTCGGGACGACAGGATTTGAACCTGCGACCCCTTGACCCCCAGTCAAGTGCGCTACCAAGCTGCGCCACGTCCCGTTGCCCGTCTGACCTGGGGGTTTCCCCCGGCCGAACGCGCAGGGAAACAATACCGCACTCGTGCCGGTGATCGCGCATCCGTTTCCCGGCCCCACCGCTTGACCTCAAGAATGGTTGAGGTTGCACGCTCGTCTCCATGACCACCACGACCCGCACGTACACCTACGCCGACCTGCCGGAACTCATGGGCCTGATGACCGGCGACGAGAAACACGGCCCGGCCGCGACGTCCACGCTGGACGTGCTCTGGGTGCTCTACGACCGGGTGCTCCGGGTCGGCCCGGAGCGGATGACCGACCCGGGGCGTGACCGGTTCCTGCTGTCGAAGGGGCACGGGCCGATGGCGTACTACGCCGTCCTGGCCGCCAAGGGCTTCGTGCCGGTGGAGTGGCTGCCCGGCTTCGGCTCCTACGACTCCCCGCTCGGTCACCACCCCGACCGCACGCTCGTCCCCGGGGCCGAGATCGGCAGCGGTTCGCTGGGGCACGGGCTGCCCCTCGCCGTCGGCACGGCGCTGGGGCTGCGCGCCCAGGGGCTCCACGAGCCGCGGGTGTGGACGCTGATCGGGGACGCCGAGCTGGACGAGGGCAGCAACCACGAGGCGATCGCCTTCGCGGGACCCGTCGGACTGGAGCGGCTGCACACCGTCGTCGTCGACAACTCCTCCGCGAGCCACGCGCGGCCGGGCGGGATCGCCGCCCGTTTCGAGGTGGCCGGCTGGTCCGCGCTGACCGTCGACGGCCGTGACCACGAGGCGCTGTACGCCGCCTTCACCGCGCCGCACCCGGGCCGCCCGCACGTGGTGGTGGCCCGAGTCGAGCCGAAGCACGCCTGATCTGCGACCGACCGGAAAGGAACCCTCACCCCATGGACACCATGCGTGACCGTTTCGCCCCCGTCGTCTCCCGGCTGCTCGACGAGGATCCCCGGGTCGCGGTGGTCCTCGCCGAGATCGGCGCGGACGGCTTCGCCGAGGCGGCCCGCCGGCACCCCGACCGGGTCGTCAACGTCGGCATCCGCGAGCAGCTCCTGGTCGGGGCGGCGGCGGGGCTGGCGCTGACCGGGCTGCGGCCCGTCGTGCACACCTTCGCCAGCTTCCTGGTCGAGCGGCCCTTCGAGCAGGTCAAGCTGGACCTCGGGCACCAGGACGCGGGCGCGGTGCTGGTGAGCGCGGCCGCCTCCTTCGACTGGCCGGCGGGCGGCTACACCCACATGGCGCCCGGCGACGTGGCACTGCTCGACACCCTGGACGGCTGGACCGTCCACGTCCCGGGCCACCCGGACGAGGCCGAGACACTGCTGCGGCACGCGGTCGCCGCGGGCGACGACAAGGTGTACGTCCGGCTCTCCGTGCAGTCCAACCGGCAGGGGCTGCCCGTCGACGGGCAGCGGTTCAGGACCGTCCGCGAGGGGCGCTCCGGCGTCGTCGTCGCCGTCGGGCCGATGCTCGACGCCACGCTCGCCGCCACCGAGGGCCTGGACGTCACCGTCCTCTACGCCACCACCGTCCGTCCTTTCGACGGGGCCGCCCTGCGCCGGGCCACCGAGGCAGCCGGGACGGACGTCGTCCTGGTCGAGCCCTACCTGGCGGGCACGTCGACGACCGCGGCGAACGACGCCCTGGCGGAGGTGCCGCACCGGATCCTGGGACTGGGCGTGGGACGCCGGGAACTGCGCCGCTACGGGCAGGTGGGGGAGCACGTCGCCGCCCACGGCCTCGACGCCCGCTCGCTGCGGGAGCGGATCGAGGGCTTCCTCAAGGCGGCGACGCCCGCGTGAGCCCCCGGGGGCGTCAGTGTGCCGGGAGTCCGAGCCGGGGATGGGCCTCCAGCAGCCGGGCCGGGGCCGCCTGGCGCCAGGAGTCGGCCAGGATGTCCCGCAGCTCGGCCTCGTCCTCCAGCGCGTCGAGCCGGGCGCGGACCCAGGCGAACTGCGCCTCGTGGTCGGCGATCCAGAACTTGCCCGGCTCGGCGAGCACCAGCTCGTCCCGCTCCTCCTTGGGGCAGCGCACGGCGAGGGAGGTCTCGTCCTCCGGCAGCGTGGCGAACATCTTCCCCGCGACCCGGAACGTGGGCATGCTCCAGGCGATCTTCTCCGTCGTGTCCGGCAGGGACAGGGCGATACGGCGTACGTCTTCGGCGTCCGGCATGGCAGGAACCGTAGCGCCCGGCACTGACATTCACCTGGTGGGAGCGGTCGCCGGCAGGCGCTTGTAGTAGAGGGTCGTCGGGCGCAGCACCCCGTCGGGGCGCGCCGCGTAGTCGGGGATCGCGCCGACGGGTGTCCAGCCGGCGGACCGGTACAGCCGCTCGGCGGGGCTGTCCGTCTCGGTGTCGAGGTGCAGCAGGGTGATGCCGGCCGCCGCGGCGGCGTCCTCCGCGGTGGCCAGGAGCCGGCGGCCGAGACCGCGCCCGCGGGCGTCCGGGTGCACCATGAGCTTGACGAGCTCGGCGCGGTGACGGCTGTTGGCCTTGGCGGGGAACGCGAGGCTCACGGTGCCCAGCACCCGGTCGCCGTCGGGCACGGCCCACACGGCGAGCCGGCCGGCGGCCACGTCGGCGGCCCGTCCCTCCCACCAGGCGAGGGCCTCGGCACGGCCGAGCGGGGCGAGGAAGCCGACCGAGGCTCCCGCGTGCACGGTGCCGGTCAGCAGGTCGGCCAACGCCCCGGCGTGGCCGCGCAGTCGCGTCGCGTCCAGGCGGATCACGGCCGCACCACCGCCAGCAGGTACCGGACACCCTCGGCAACGGCGCACCGGAAGCGCGTCGGCCCCCACACCCGCATGCGCAGGCAGTCGCCGCTGCCGAGGTGGTGCACGGTGTCCTGCGCGGTCACTTCCAGGGCGCCCTCCAGCACCCAGATGTGCTGCTCCAGGCCGGCCACGGGCGGGCGGTCGTAGGCGATGTCGGCGCCGGCGTCCAGGCGTCCCTCGACGAGTTCGCCGCGCAGCGCGGGGTGCGGCGGGGAGACCGACCGGCGGACGAAGCCGGAGGCACGGTCCTGCCACACGCGCTGGGCGTCGGCGCGCACGACGGGATCCGGCGCGGCCTCGACCTCGCTGAGCAGCTGGGACATGGTGCGGCCGTAGACCGCGCAGAGGCGGTTCAGCACGGAGGCCGTGGGACTGGTCTCCGCGCGTTCGGCCCGGGACAGGGTGGATCTGCTCACTCCGCTGCGCTCGGCCAACTCCCCCAGGGACCAGCCGTGTTCGGCCCGCAGCTCGGCCAGGCGGGTACCCAGCCGGGTGTCGACGGCGTCCACCTCATCGCTTCTCATATCCGGGACGCTATCCCGGAAATGAGACGGCCCGGTTACGGAGTCCTCACACCCGGGCCGCGGCGTCGAGCGCGTCCAGCACCGGGCGGATCAGGGGATGCCCCTCGGCTCCCCGGCGCACGGCGGCGAAGACCCGGCGGGTGGGCGCCGTCCCGTCGACCGGGCGGACGACCACACCGGCGAGATCCATGCCGCGCAGCGCCGAGCGCGGCACCAGCGCCACACCGGCGTCGGCCGAGGCCAGCGCCACTACCGCGCGGAAGTCGTCCGAGGAATGCTCCATGCGCGGCTGGAATCCGGCGCTCTCGCAGGCCAGGACCACCACGTCATGGCAGGGGTTGCCGGGGTACGGGCCGATCCAGGTGTCCTTGGCCAGTTCGGCGAGGGGCACCTCGGCCGCGTCGGCCAGCCGGTGGGTGACGGGCACGACCGCGTCGAAGGGCTCGGCGTACAGCGGTACGTGGGTCAGCCGCGGGTCGTCGGCGGGCGGGGCGCCCCGGTACTCGACGGCGACGGCGACGTCGACCTGCCGGTCCAGGACCATCGGCAGGCTGGCGTCGCCCTCGGCGTCCTGGACGCGGATGCGGATGCCGGGTGCCGACTCGGCGAGGCGGGCCAGCGCGGGCGCCACGACCAGGGCGATCCCGGTGGCGAAGGAGGCCACCGTGACCGTGCCGGCCGCGCCCGAGCTGTACGCGGCCAGCTCCGCCTCGGCCCGCTCCAGCTGGGCGAGGACCGCGTTGGTGTGATTGAGCAGGATCTCGCCCGCCGGGGTCAGGCGCACGCCCTTGGCGCCGCGCTCGACGAGCCGGTGGCCGGTCTCCTGCTCCAGCGCCGCGAGCTGCTGGGAGACGGCCGACGGGGTGAGGTACAGCGCGGCGGCAGCCGCCGTCACGGTGCGGTGGTCGGCCACCGCACGGAGGATGTGGAGCCGCCGCGCCTCGATCATGCGACCGATTCTCTCAGGTCACCGGCGGTTTTCAGCCGTCCAGCTCCGCCCGGGCCGCGACGAAGGCGTCCACGGCGCGGTGCACGTCGTCCGTGGAGTGCGCGGCGGACAGCTGGACGCGGATGCGGGCCTGGCCCTGCGGCACGACGGGGTAGGAGAACCCGATCACGTACACGCCGCGCTCCAGCAGCAGTTCGGCCATGCGGCCGGCCTTCGCCGCGTCGCCGATCATGACCGGGGCGATGGCGTGGTCGCCGGGCAGGACGTCGAAGCCCTCCTCGGTCATCCGGCCGCGGAACAGGGCCGTGTTCTCGGCCAGCCGGACGCGCAGGTCGTCCGCCGACTCCAGCAGGTCGAGGACCTTCAGGGAGGCCGCCGCGATCACCGGGGCCAGCGTGTTCGAGAACAGGTACGGCCGGGAGCGCTGGCGCAGCAGGGCGACGATCTCGGCGCGGGCGGCGACGTAGCCGCCGGAGGCTCCGCCGAGGGCCTTGCCGAGGGTGCCGGTGATGATGTCGACGCGGTCCATGACGCCGTGCAGCTCGGGCGTGCCGCGGCCGCCGGGGCCCACGAAGCCGACGGCGTGCGAGTCGTCGACCATGACCATCGCGTCGTGGCGGTCGGCGAGGTCGCAGATCTCGCGCAGCGGGGCCACATAGCCGTCCATGGAGAAGACGCCGTCGGTGACGATCAGCTTGCGCCGGGCGTCTCCGGCGGCCTTGAGCTGGGCCTCCAGGTCGGCCATGTCGCGGTTGGCGTAGCGCAGGCGCCTGGCCTTGCTGAGGCGGATGCCGTCGATGATGGAGGCGTGGTTCAGGGCGTCCGAGATCACCGCGTCCTCGGGGCCGAGCAGCGTCTCGAAGACGCCGCCGTTGGCGTCGAAACAGGAGGAGTAAAGGATCGTGTCCTCCTGGCCGAGGAACGCCGACAGCCGCGCCTCCAGTTCCTTGTGCACCTCCTGGGTGCCGCAGATGAAGCGCACGGAGGCCATGCCGTAGCCCCAGCGGTCCAGGGCCTGGTGGGCGGCGGCGATCACCTCGGGGTGGTCGGCGAGGCCGAGGTAGTTGTTGGCGCAGAAGTTGAGGACCTCGCCGGGGCGACCGCCCGCGGTGACGTTCACGGTGGCGGACTGCGGGGTGCCGATGACGCGCTCGGGCTTGTGCAGTCCGGCGGCGCGGATCTCGTCGAGGGTGGCGCGCAGGTCGTCGCGCACGGAGTCGAACATGGGGAAGCTCTCCTAAAGGTGCTCGCGGGAGGGGGGCGGGCGCTCGTGTGGCGTGCTACGCGGTCCAGTCGAGGATGACCTTGCCGCCGCGGCCGCTCGCCGCGTCCTCGAAGGCCGCCTCGAAGTCGCGGTGGCCGTAGCGGCCGGTGATCACCGGGGCGAGGTCCAGGCCACCCTCCAGCAGGACCGACATGGCGTACCAGGTCTCGAACATCTCGCGGCCGTAGATGCCCTTGATGGTGATCATCGAGGTGACGATCCGCGCCCAGTCGACGGGGAACTCCTGAGCGGGCAGGCCGAGCATGGCGATGCGGCCGCCGTGCGTCATGTTGGCGATCATGTCGCGCATCGCCTCGGGGCGGCCGGACATCTCCAGGCCGATGTCGAAGCCCTCGCGCAGTCCGAGCGTGCGCTGCCCGTCGGCGATACCTGCCTCGGCGACGTTGAGCGCGAGGCTGACGCCGATCTTGCGGGCCAGCTCCAGCCGCTCCTCGCTGACGTCGGTGATCACGACATTGCGGGCACCGGCGTGCTTGGCCACGGCCGCGGCCATCAGGCCGATGGGGCCGGCGCCGGTGATCAGGACGTCCTCGCCGACGAGCGGGAAGGACAGCGCGGTGTGCACGGCGTTGCCGAACGGGTCGAAGATCGCGGCGACGTCGAGGTCGACGGGCACCCGGTGCACCCAGACGTTGCCGGCGGGCAGCGCCACGTACTCCGCGAACGCGCCGTCGCGGCCCACGCCCAGCCCGACGGTGGCCCGGCACAGGTGCCGGCGGCCCGCCTGGCAGTTGCGGCACTTGCCGCACACCAGGTGGCCCTCGCCGCTGACCCGGTCGCCGACGCAGACGTCGGTGACGTCGCGCCCGGTCTCGACGACCTCGCCGACGAACTCGTGCCCGACCACGAGCGGGGTGCTGATCGCCTGCCGGGCCCAGCCGTCCCAGGCCCTGATGTGCAGGTCCGTGCCGCAGATTCCGGTGCGCAGCACCTTGATCAGGACGTCACCGGGACCGATCACCGGCTCGGGGACGTCCGCGAGCCACAGGCCGGGCTCCGCCTTCTGCTTGACCAGCGCCTTCACCGCTACGGCTCCTGGGGGTGAGTCCCGGCTCCGGGCATGCCGAACGAGCCCCTGGGCCGGGAGAGGAGTGGAATCGCACAGCAATCTGCCGTACGACGGCGCACCGGTCCATCGAGGTTTTCTTAAGCGCCGCCTCAGCTTTCCTTCACGCCTCGGCGGGAGCGGCCGGAGCCGCGGTGTTCCGAGCCGGGTGCGACTCACCAGGGCAGCAGGCCGCCCCCGCTCTCCAGGTGCATGACCAGCTCGGCGGCGTGTTCCTTGATGACCGTCAGGCCCGTCTTCCCCCACGGCCGCGGCCCGACGTCGGCGACGCTCACCGTGCCGAGCACCAGGCCCGTGCCGTCGATGAGCGGTGCCCCGAGGTAGGAGCGGATGCCGAACTCGTCGACCACCGGGTTGCCCGCGAACCGGGGGTAGTCGGCGACGTCCTCCAGGACCAGGGCCTTGCGGCGCGCCACCACATGGGGGCAGAAGCCGTGGTCGCGGGGCAGGGCACGGCCGAGGCACGCACCGGTGCCGTCGCTGCGCACCACCGGCGCCACGGCCGGCACGCACAGGCCGGCGTAGAACTGTCCGTGCTCGCCGGGGAAGTTGACCATGGCGTACGGCGCCCCGGTCAGCTGGGCGAGACGCTGGGCGAAGGCGTCGAGGGCGGGTTCGGGGCGCTCCCCCAGGCCCATCCCGCGCAGTCGGCGGGCGCGTGCGGGGGCCTCCTTGTCCTCGGGTGTGAGCAGCAGACGACCGGCCGGGCGCGGCGGGTCGTAGCTCATGGGCGTGCTCCCGGAGTGTGGGCATGTGTCATACAGGTTCTCCCTGACGGGTGTTGGGATGTCACATGTGGGCGCCGTACCCCGTCGGGGTGGCCGGCGTGTGGGCGATCAGGTGGCGCACCAGGGTCAGCAGGGTCTGGACCCCGGAGCTGGAGATCCGCGCGTCGCAGCACACCACGGGGACGTCGTCGGACAGGTCGAGGGCACCGCGCACCTCCTCGGGGTCGTAGCGGTAGGAGCCGTCGAACTCGTTGACGGCGACGATGAACTCGAGGCCGCGCTGCTCGAAGAAGTCCACGGCCGCGAAACACTCCTGCAGGCGGCGCGTGTCGGCGAGGATGACCGCCCCGAGCGCGCCCTCGCACAACTCGTCCCACATGAACCAGAACCGTTCCTGGCCGGGGGTCCCGAACAGGTACAGCACGTGTTCCGCGTCGAGCGTGATGCGGCCGAAGTCCATGGCCACGGTCGTCTCGACCTTGTTCTCGATGCCGTCGAGGTTGTCGGTCGCGGCGCTGACGGTGGTGAGCAGCTCCTCCGTGCTGAGCGGTGCGATCTCGCTGACCGCGCCGACGAAGGTCGTCTTGCCCACCCCGAACCCGCCCGCCACCAGGATCTTCAGCGCGGTCGGGAAGGGATCGGCGCCACGGTCGGCGCGGTCGGCGTAGTCAGAGCTGTCGTCGTAGTCCATCGAGCACTGCCTCCAGAAGAGCCCGGTCCGTCGGGTTGTGGTGGAACGCGGGGGGCTTGGTCGTCAACGCCCGGCAGTCGACGAGGTCCGCCAGCAGCACCTTGGTGACGGCCACCGGCAGTTTGAGATGGGCGGCGACCTCGGCGACCGCGACGGGCACGCGGCACCGTTCGAGCGCCTGCGCGTGTTCGGGGCCGAGATAGCCGAGGGGGGTCGCCCCGGTGGCCATCACCTGCGACATGAGGTCGAGCGCGACGGTGGGACGGGTGCGGCCGTTGCTGACCGTGAACGGCCGCACCAGCCGCCCGGCCGCTTCGTCGAGCCAGGGCCCGTCGCCGGCCGCCGTCACGCTCAAGCCCTCATCGCCGGGGATTCGACGGACTGCTGGCGGGGAGCGGTCACCAGGTACGGCCGGACGCTCTTGACCAGCATCGCCATCTCGTAGCCGAGCACGGCCGCGTCGGCCTCGCGGCCGGCGAGCACGGCCAGACAGGTGCCGGAACCGGCTGTGGTGACGAACAACAGGGTCGAGGCGAGCTCGACGACGACCTGCCGCACGTCGCCGCCGTCGCCGAAGCGGACTCCGGCGCTGCGGCCGAGGGAGTACAGGCCGGAGGCCAGGGCGGCCATGTGGTCGGCGCTGTCCGGGTCCAGGCCGTGCACGGATTTCACGAGCCCGTCGCAGGACAGCAGCACCGCGGCACTCGTGTGCGGTACGCGCTGCACGAGGCCGCTCATCAGCCAGTCGAGATCGGATACGTGGGCGGTCGGCGCATCGCTCGCCATGGTGGATCGACTCCTTGGGGTACGAAGGTCTGCGGGAGCGCTGGGGGTGGGGGTGGTAACGGGGGTGGTCATCCGGCGGGTGCGCTCCCGTCGTGCCGGGTGGTGGTGCGGTCGGGGCGGGACACGTCCCGGTCGGCCGGGGTGGTCGAGGACGTCAGCCCGGTCGGGTACGAGCCCCGGTGGGACGGCCGCAGAGGGATCGGGTCCCTGGGGACGGCCTCTGCGTGCGCCGGGTCCACGTGGGTCGGCTCCATGTGGGTCGGCTCCACGTGGGGGGACGCCGTGTGCGTTGGCTCCGTGTGCGTTGGCTCCGTGTGCGGGAGCGTCGTGTGCGGGGACGCCGTGTGCGTTGGCTCCGTGTGCGGGGGCGCCGCGTGCGGAGGCGCCGCGTGCGGAGGCGCCGCGTGCGGAGGCGCCGCGTGCGGAGGCGCCGCGTGCGGAGGCGCCGCGTGCGGAGGCGCCGCGTGCGCGGAATCCATGTGGGGGGAGTCCACGTGGGGAGAATCCATGTGGGGGGAATCCACGGGCTCGGACGACGCCGTACGCGAGGGCTCCGCGGGTGCGGTCGCCGTGCTCGTCGACTCCACGTGGCCCGGCTCCATACGGCTCGGCCCCATGTGGCCTCGCTCCATGTGGCCTCGCTCCATGGGTGCCGTCTCCCTGGATTCGGCCTCCATGTGCTGCTGGGCCTCGGCGAGGCTGATGCCGCGCTGGAAGGCCGCCATCAGACCAGGGTCGTGGCCGACGAGGACCTCGGAGTCCTGGCGCGGCACCGGGCCGTCGCGCAACTGCGGCGCGATGTGCTCCTGGGCGCGGCGGCGGGGCAGTTGGGGCTTGCCCATGGTGCCGCGCACGGCGCCGTTGCGAGGGGTGGGCATCGCGGTCACGTTCTCCGCGAGGACGCGCCGGTCGTCGTCGCTGATGCCGGGCCGGGCCTCGGCGGGGGTGGGCCGCTCACGATGGGCACCGCGCACCGGCAGCGGCGCGGGCCGTCCGGTGACCCGGCCCTCCGGGCCCGGTTCGGGCGCGTGATGCCTGCCACGCGGTGCGGCGGGGATTCCGCTCGGAGCCGGGGGCCACGCGTCGGACACGGCCCTGCTCGCCGACGGCGCCCCGGACTCGGCCCCGGTGCCGGACCCGGCGCCGATCTCCGGAGCGAACCCCATGACCGACGAGGGGGCGGGCGGGAACCCGGGCACCACGCCCGCACCCGCACCCGCACCCGCACCCGGAGCCGGAGCCTGCGCGCCGGACGCGCCCGCGCACAGGGAGCCCTCCCCCGCTCCGCCTCCGAAACCGGCACCGGCACCGGCCGATGCCCGCCCGTCCCGTCCGTCCTGCCCCGTGCCCCCGGCCGGAGACGCCCCGGCCTCCGCCCCCAGCAGCGCCTGCGGCACGACGAGCACCGCCTGCACCCCGCCGTAGATGTTGCTCTGCAGACGGACGGTGATGCCGTGCCGCCGGGCCAGCTGCGATACCACGTACAGGCCGATGCGGCCGTCCGCGAGGAGCCGCGCGACGTTCACCTGGTCGGGGTCGGCGAGCAGTGCGTTCATCCGCGTCTGCTCCTCCAGCGGCATGCCGAGCCCACGGTCCTCGACCTCGACGGCGAGCCCGGAGGTGACGAGGTTGGCGCGGAGCAGCACCTGGGTGTGCGGAGCGGAGAACACCGTGGCGTTCTCGGCGAGTTCGGCCAGCAGGTGGATGACGTCGGCGACGGCGTGACCGCGCAGGGTTCCGTCGATCGGCGGGACGAGTTTGACCCGCGAGTACTGCTCGACCTCGGCGATGGCCGAGCGCAGCACCTCGGTCATGGAGACCGGGTTGCTCCACTGGCGGCGGGAGACGGCTCCTCCCAGCACGGCGAGGTTCTCGGCGTGGCGGCGGATGCGCGTGGCGAGGTGGTCGACGTGGAAGAGCCCCTTGAGCAGATCGGGGTCCTCCATCTCGTTCTCCAGCTCGTCGAGGATGGAGATCTCGCGGTGCACCAGCGACTGCAGGCGCCGCGCGAGGTTGACGAACACTTCGAGCTTCTGTTCGCTGCCCGCCTGGCTGGAGAGCTGCGCGGCCTGGACGACGGCGGTGACGGCACCGTCGTGCGCCCGGGCCAGGTCGCCCGCGAGGAGATCGAGGTCGTCGGCGTCCTCGTCGGTGCCGGCGCGCCGGCTGTGCGGGGTGTGCTGCGGGGGCCCGTCGCCCCGGCGCAGCGTCTCGACCAGGGTGCGCAGATCGGCCTCGCGGCGTGCGGTGGCGCGGCGCAGCACGCCGATGCGGTCGTGCACGGAGCGGGCGGCGCGGTCCGCGGCCACCGCGGCGACGGCGATGCCCACCAGGGTCACGAAGACGGCTCCGCCGAGCACGGCCCACAGGGTCGGTCCCGGCCGCGCTCCGGTGGACCGGACCGTGAAGAGGACGGCGGCACAGCCGCTCAGGGCGACGGCGACCGGCGGCAGGACGGCGAGACGCAGCAGCTGGGGCCGTATGTGGGTCTCGGGCAGCGCGGGGGCGGTGCGGGCGGCGGGCCGCCCGTGCCGCGCGCCCTCACGGCGGTCCGCTCGTGCGGCCGGGGCGCGGAGGTGAGACATCGGTGTCCTCGTACTGGTCCGTCGGGCCTTGGTGCCAGGGGAGTTCGCGGAGGCGCGCCCGGGCTCCCGCGGCCGCTTCCGCGCGCCCCGGTCCATCCGCCCGGAATCCCTACGCGTCGTCCGCCCGGATTCCCCTCGCGTCGTCCACCCGGATTCCCCTCGCGTCGTCCGCCCGGACTCTCCCCGTGGCCGCGCGTCGGCTCCCCGGACCGGTTCGGCCGGCTGCCGAGGGCCGGGGGCCGGGGCGGCGCCCGGGCCGGTCTCGGTGGCGCGCGGGCAGCGGGGATCGTCCTCGCGTCGGCTCCCTCGTCCACCTTGCGCCTGCACGTGCCGGCCCCCGCTCCCTGATCCGCCCTGCTTCCGACGGCCACTGACAGTAGTCGCCAGCGCATCATGTGCGGTGGGCAGTTGACAAACTCATACGGTGAGCGTCCCGCTCTGGTATGAGGCCTCGTACGACAGACCGATAACCTCGCCGCCGAACTCGTCGCGAACGGTAAGGGTTCGATCGGACCTGGTCAGCACTGGTCATACATAGACAGCGAGGGCCGGGGAGCATCTCGCTCCCCGGCCCTCGCCGTCGCCTCGCACGCGTCCCGGGTCAGCCCGCCGGGAGCGCTTCGGAGCCTTCGGTGCCCTTGGCCGCACCCCTCCGGCCGTCACTCAGCGTATCGGCCTGGGCCATGGCTGCCGCGTCTGACGCGGTCCTGATCGCGGCGTCGGTGACGGCCTGCCCGGCCCGTGGGGTGCCGCCCGCCGGTGTGCGCGCCACCCCACGCCACCACGGCTCGGACGGGATGGTCCCGGCCGTGGGCTCGAAGGGCTCGCCCGGGCGGGGCAGGGCGATCCGGGCGCCCACCGCGGCGGCGGCCGAGCGGGTCCCCTCGCCCGGTTCCGCCCAGGGGTGCGTGGCCAGATTGAAGGTGGCCCAGTGGATCGGCAGCATCGGGCCCCCTTCCGGCCCGCCCTGGAGGTCGAGGTGGGCGCGCATGCCCTCTTCCGGGGTCATGTGGATGTCGGGCCAGAAGTCGGAGTAGGCGCCGATCTGGATCATCGTGGCGTCGAACGGCCCGTGCTCCGCCCCGATCTCCTTGAAGCCCCCGAAGTAGCCGGTGTCCCCGCTGTGGTAGACCCGGTGCCCGTCGCCGGCGACCACCCAGGAGGCCCACAGGGTGTGCTGGGTGTTGCGCAGGCCCCGGCCGCAGAAGTGCCGGGCCGGGGTGGCGGTGAGGGTGAGGCCGGCGACCTTGGTCGACTCGTGCCAGTCCAGTTCGCGCAGCCGGTCGGCGGGGACGCCCCAGTGCTCCAGGTGCGCCCCGACGCCGAGCGGCACGGCGAACAGCGTGTCCGTGCCGGCCAGGGCCTTGATGCTGGGCAGGTCCAGGTGGTCGTAGTGGTCGTGCGAGATGACGACGACGTCGACCGGGCCGAGTGCGGCCAGCGGCAGGGGCACCGGGTGCAGGCGCTTGGGACCGGCGAAGGGGAACGGGGAGCAGCGTTCGCCCCACACCGGGTCGAACAGCACGCGCCGGCCGTCGATCTCCGCGAGCACGCTGGAGTGCCCCATCCAGGTCAGCCGCAGGCCGGTGGCAGGGGGCCGGGAGATGTCGGCGAGGGTGGTGGTGTGCACCGGCACCGGGCCCCGCGGGGCGCGGCGGGGCCGGGTGTCCTTGTCGAAGAAGACCTTCGCGAAGTCCAGGGTCGAGCCCGAGGGCCGGGTCCGCGCGGGGCCGCCGGGGTTCTGGAAGACCCCGTCCTTGAAGTGGGGCGATCTGCGGATGCGCGCCATGCGCTCACCGCGCGGGTCCGCGCCGAACGCTGCGGGCCGCAGGGTGCGGAGCCCGGCGCTCAGGGGACGGAAACCGGCCACGGTACCTCCAGGTGGAATCGGTCAGGCTTTCCATTATGGTCGGCCCCTCCGGCACCACCGGGGCGCAGGGGTCCCTCCGGGCGCGATACTGACCGATGATTCAGTAACCCCCCGAACACCTTGCGAAGGAGATCCCCCCATGGCGGCCGGCCCCCTGCTGTCCCTCACCTGGACCGACCACGTCACCGGCCGGCAGGGCTTCCTGGTCGTCGACCGGCTGGTGCGCGGCGTCGCCAGCGGCGGACTGCGGATGCGCCCCGGCTGCACGCTGGACGAGGTCACCGGTCTGGCCCGCGGCATGACAATGAAGGAGGCCCTGCACTACGACCCGGCGAGCCGCTGCGTCCCGCTCGGCGGCGCCAAGGGCGGCATCGACTGCGACCCGCGCGACCCCGGGGCGTACCCGCTGCTGGTGCGCTACCTGCGCGCGATGCGGCCGTACGTCGAGAGCATGTGGACGACGGGCGAGGACCTCGGGCTCTCCCAGGACACGGTGGACCGGGCCGTCGCCGAGGCGGGGCTGGTCTCCTCCATCCAGGCCGTGTATCCGCTGCTGGACGACGAGGCCGGGGCACGCCGACAGCTGGCGGACGCCTTCGCCGTCGAGGTGGACGGCATCGGGCTCGACGAACTGGCCGGCGGCTGCGGCGTCGCCGAGGCGGCCCTCACGGCGCTGGACCGGGCCGGTGTGCCGCACCGGGGGACCCGGGTCGCCCTCCAGGGGCTGGGCACCATGGGCGGTGCCACCGCACGCTTCCTGTCGCGGGCGGGGCTCAGGATCGTGGCGGTCGCCGATCTCAAGGGCACGATCGCCAACCCGGCCGGACTCGACGTCGGGGCACTGCTCGCCGCGCGGGACGCCCACGGCACGGTGGACCGCTCCGCGCTGCGGCCAGGCGACGTGGAGCTGCCCGGTGACGCCTGGCTGTCGGCCGACGCTGAGGTGCTGGTGCCGGCGGCGGTGTCGTACGCCGTCGACGCCGAGAACCAGCGGCACATCACGGCCCGCTGGATCGTCGAGGCGGCCAGCATGCCGGTACGGCCGGAGGCGGAGCTGCTGCTGGCCGGCCGCGGGGTGAGCGTGCTGCCGGACGTGGTGGTCAACTCCGGGACCAACGCCTGGTGGTGGTGGACGCTGTTCGGGGAGGTCGGCGCCGACGCCGAGGAGGCGTTCGCGTACACGCGCCGCTCGATGCGGGCCCTGGTCGAGCTGATGCTCACCCGCGCGGGGACCGACGGGACGACACCGCGCGCGGCGGCCCACGCGATCGCCACCGACCGGCTGCCGGTGATCGCGCAGCGGTACGGCTGCTACCGCTGAGGCAGGCCGGATCCGCACGTCGGCGAGACCGAGCGCGTGGGTAGGGTGACGGCGTGACGAGAGTCCGGTTGAGCGTGGCGGAGCGGCGCGGGGAACTGCTGCGGGCCGCCGTCGAGCAGATCGAGGCCCGGGGCGTGGCCGCGGTCAGGATCGCCGACGTGGCCTCGGCGCTCGGGGTGAGCAACGCGCTGGTGCTCTACCACTTCTCGTCCAAGGAGCAGTTGGTCGCGGCGGCGTTCCGCCATGCGGCCGAGGCCGACCTCGCGCACCTGCGCAAGCTGCTGGGCCGCCGCACGTCGGCGCTGCGGCGGCTGCGGTCGGCGGTCCGCTGGTACGCCCCGACCGGCCAGGCCAAGGGCTGGCGGCTGTGGATCGAGGGCTGGGCGGCGGCCCCGCGCGAGCCGGTGCTGCGGGAGGTCACGCAGAACCTCGACCGCCAGTGGAAGGCCGCGCTCGCGGAGGTCATCGCGGAGGGCGTGGCGGCGGGCGAGTTCCACTGCCCGGACCCGCAGGCCACGGCCCTGCGCCTCACCGCGTTCCTCGACGGCCTGGCCGTCCGGCTGACGTCCTACCCCGGCGCGATCCCCCGAGCCTGGGCCCAGCAGTGGACGGAGGAGGCCCTGACCCGCGAACTGGGCCTGGAGTCGGTTCCTTTGACCCCGCCGATGAGCAACCCGGCGTAGGACCGCCCAGGCGGCACGCGAGCCCGCAGCCACGCGAAGGACCACCCGCACCCGCCGGACGGCGCGAGGGAACGTGTCGGGGGGGTCCGCCCGCAGCGGTTGGCGCGTCAGCGGACAGTGAGTCGGTACGACACTCCATCGCGCCGTTGCGAGGACGGACACCCCCTTGCGCGGCCCCGACCCACCACCCACGGTCAGGCGAAGACGCGCAACCCGCTACGCCCTCACGCCACAGCGGCGATCCGCATCCGGATGTCCGCCGGCGACAACGCCCCCTTGGCCGTCACCTGGTCCCCGGAGGACTCCCCCCGCAGCCGTCGCCCGATCCACGGCACCAGGAACTCCCGCGCCCACTGCACGTCGTCGCGCCGGACCTCCAGCGTGCCGCGCGGCGGCAGCGGCGGCCAGGGCTGCTCGGGATCGGCCGGCACGTCGAGACCGAGCACCTGCCCCGCGCGGAGCGCCACGCGCGTGTGCCCCTCGGGCGACAGGTGCAGCCGGTCGGCGTCCCAGGCCCGGCGGTCCTGCACACTGCGCAGGGACCACAGGTCGAGCACCGGGCAGCCGTACCGGTCGGCGATGGCCCGGACATGGCCGTTGTACGTGGCGATCTTGCCGCGCAGATGCTTGAGCACGGGCACGCCACGCGTGTCGAACCCGGTCGTCACCAGCACCGTCCCGGCCACCGCGGTGAGCCGCGCCAGCGCCCGCTCGAAGCGCTCGGCCACCTCGTCCGGGTCGGTGCCGGGCCGGATGATGTCGTTGCCCCCGGCGCAGAACGACACGAGGTCCGGGGCCATCTCGATGGCCCGCGGAACCTGGTCCGCCACGATCTGGTCGAGGAGTTTCCCGCGCACGGCGAGGTTGGTGTACTGGAAGTCGCCCTCGGGCCGGAGGTCGGCGAGCAGGACGGCGAACCGGTCGGCCCAGCCGACGAACGCCCCGTCGGGGCCGGGATCACCGACGCCCTCGGTGAAGCTGTCCCCCACCGCCACGTACGACCCGATCACTGCTCTGCTGTCACTCTTCGAATCGTCTGCCACAGCCGCTCATGATTCACCCTCGAATGTGACCTACGCGACCGTAGGAAAGAGTTGACGGGCGGTGAGATAAGCCACTCCTGAAGTGTTCCCCAATTCCGGAATAGCCGACGCGTCAGGGGTGTTGCCGGGTGAATCGCCAGCGGCGCCAATCACAACACCACGACCCGGCTGCGCCGCTGCGTCGGCGGACCCGGGGTCCGGCCGCTGGTCTTCGGCTACACCGAGCCGCTGCTGGTCGGATCACTGTGTCCCGACTGCCGCCCCCAGTCGACCCCATGGGCCGATCAGGGAACGCGCACACCGAAGGCCGGACCCCGGGGATCGGGGTCCGGCCTTCGGTGACGTGTCAGGAGTCAGCCGTGCCTGCCATGTCAGGCATGTCAGCGTGTCAGGCCATGCCGGGCAGCTGGTGGCGCGGTCGGTCAGCCGACGGAGACGCCGTGGGAGCGCAGGAAGGCGACCGGGTCCACGTCCGAGCCGTAGCCCGGGGCGGTGCGGATCTCGAAGTGCAGGTGCGGTCCGGTGACGTTGCCGGTGGCGCCGGACAGGCCGACCTGCTGCCCGGCCGTCACGGTCTGGCCGGCCGAGACGGACAGCTGGGACAGGTGGGCGTACTGGGCGTAGTGGCCGTCGTTCAGCTTGATGACGACCTGGTTGCCGTACGCGCCGCCCCACCCGGCGGAGACGACCGTGCCCGCGCCGACGGCCTTGAGGGAGGTGCCGGTCGGGACGACGAAGTCGACGCCGGTGTGGTAGCCGCTGGACCACATGCTGCCGGACATGCGGTACGGGGTGCCGACGATGGCGCCGTCCACCGGCGAGCTGTAACCGCCGGCGTTGCTCTGGGCGGCCGGCTTGGCGGCGGCCGGCTTGGCGGCGGCCGGCTTCGCTGCGGCCGGCTTCGCCGCGGTCTCCGTCCCGGCGGACGATCCGGCGGACGAGGACTTCGCGGACTTCTCCGCGGACTCCTTCTCCGCCTTCCCGGCCGAGGCCTTTGGCGCGGACGGCGCGGACGCCTCGGGGGCGCTCGCGGCGGCCTTCTTGCCGAGGGTGAGCTTCAGGCCCGGGTGGATCAGCGACGGGTCGTCGCCGACGGCGTCCCGGTTGTCGGAGTAGAGCTTCTTCCAGCCGCCGCTGACGTTCTGGTCGTCGGCGATCTTCGCGAGATAGTCGCCGGCCTTCACCGTGTAGGTGCGCGCGCCGGTGCCCTTTTCCGCGGCCTTCTTCTCGGCGGCCGGGGCGGCCTGGACGGCCTTTTCCGGAGCCGACTGCGGGGTGGCGGCGTGGGCGCCGGCGGCCCCCATGAGGGGAAGGGCGAGAGCGGCTCCACCGGTTCCGGCGACGGCGATGGAGCGGGTGAAACGCTGGGTCTTGGGGCGGCGGTGCTTACCCTTCGCGGGCATGACGAATTCCTCTCCGTCGCCTGCGAGGTGAGCTGTCGGGTGCGGGCTGGAGATGCCCGGCCGCGCCAAGGCGCGGCTTAACCCCAAGCCCGTTCCGGGAACCGGAACAGGCGTCTTACCTGTGGGTCCCCCGCTCCTGCCGTACGTCGGGTCAGTGTGTGCGGGCTCCGGGCGGCGGCAGGATTAGGCGTCCGTCCGGATTGGTGTGGAACGTAAGCGACCAGGACGCGACGGGACAAGCTTGGGGTTGCCTGTGAAGGCGTTTTCCTCGACGCGTCGGCACATTTCCCGTCACCGAGCGTGGATTGCGGATCTCCGGATTTCCTCAATCGCCCTGAATAACGCGTTGATTACGTGCACATGGCGACAACGCATCGTCACGAATATGACGATGGTCACGCACCCCGGCCCCATCTCCTCTACGACCGGGGCACGTTATGACGAAGCGACTGAAGCACCTTATTCGGACAAGAAGGGCTACTTCCGCTTAAGGTGGACCACGGCGGCGTCCAGATCTCCGCGCAGACCGACCCGCAGCCCGTGGTGCAGCAGGACGGCCCCTCGATGCAGTTCGCCCGTTTCGAGGCATTCGTACGTCGCCGCCGGATCCACCCCACGCAGCCGGAGCGCCGGCACGGGCTCGCCGTAGCGCTGCGCCTGGAGCCAGGCGAGGACCACGGTCTCGTCACCGAGGACGTACTGCACGGCGCTCAGTCCGCCCTCCGGGGGCCGCAGCCGATGGAGGTCACCGCGCTGCACCACGGGGCGGATCTCCTTGTAGCGCCCCACCCACTCCCGCGCCTCGGCGAGCTCCTCCTCCGTCCACTTCGTGAGGTCGCCGCCGACCCCGAGCACCCCGGCCATGGCGCTGACGAACCGGAACCGCAGGGAACTGGCCCGGTGGTTGAGCATGGCGTTCGGACTGTCGGTGACCCAGGCGGCCATCACGCGCGCGGGGTGGATCTGGCTGAAGCCGTGCTGGATGGCGAGCCGGTCGAGCGGATCGGTGTTGTCGGAGGTCCACACCTGGTCCGTACGGCTCAGCACGCCGAGGTCGATCCGGCCGCCGCCGCCCGAGCAGGACTCGAAGGCCACGCCCGGGTGGGCGGCCCGCAACCGGTCCAACAGGGCGTACAGGGCGCGGACGTGGTCGACCCAGAGCCGCTGCGGGTAGGGGTCGCCGGGCCAGCCGGCGTCGGTGAAGCAGCGGTTGAAGTCCCACTTGACGTAGTCGATCGGGGCGCTGGAGAGGAGCCCGTCGAGCTGCTCCCACAGGTACTCCTGGACGTCCTCCCGGGCCAGGTTCAGTACGAGCTGATTGCGGAACTCAGTCCGGTTTCGTCCTGGTTGGTACTGCACCCAGTCCGGGTGGGCGCGGTACAGGTCGCTGTCCGGGTTCACCATCTCGGGCTCGACCCAGATGCCGAACCGCATGCCGAGGCCGTGCACATGGTCGGCGAGCGGCTTCAGCCCGCCGGGGAAGCGGTCGGGGTTGGGCGTCCAGTCGCCGAGCCCCGCCCGGTCGCTGGTGCGTGCCCCGAACCAGCCGTCGTCGACGACGAACAGCTCGACCCCCAGGGCGGCGGCCCGCTCGGCGAGCGCCCGCTGCCGCTCCTCGGAGATGTCGAACTCGGTGGCCTCCCAGGAGTTGAACAGCACCGGCCGGTCCTGCCCGGCGTCCGGGATCACGTACGCCCGCTGGTAGGCGTGCCAGGCGCGGCTCGCCCCGCCGAAGCCGCCGTCGCTCCACAGCCCGGCGAAGACGGGGGTCGTGTACGACTCGCCCGTGCCCAGCGTCAGCAGGCCCGAGTCGTCGTGGCCGGCGCCGCCGGTGATCTGCACGCGCGCGTCGGGGAGCCGCGCCACGGAGATCCGCCAGGAGCCGGACCAGCCCAGGGCGCAGCCGTAGACCTCGCCGTGCTCCTCGGTCGCGCCGGTGTCGAGGGCGACCCAGGGCAGATGCTGGTGTCCGGTGTGGCCGCGCCGGCTGCCGATCACCTTCTCGCCGTAGGTCAGTTCGGAGCGCACCAGCCGGGACTCGGCGCCCCAGCGGCCGTGCAGCTGGGACAGCCGCCAGGTGTCGCGGTCGGGCAGGGTCCAGGTGGCGGAGTCGGCGCGCAGCACCTCGGCCTGCGGTCCCCGGTTGTCCAGGGTCACCCAGCGCTCGACGACGTCCGAGGAGGGGCGCATCCGGTAGTGCAGGGTGACGGTCAGGCCGTCGTCACGGAAGCGCAGGCGCAGCTCGCCGTCCTCGGTGTCGTGCCCCTCGTGGACCCACTCGGTGCCGCGCCGCCCGGCGGTGCGCACGGACAGGGCGGGGTGGACGAACCGGGGGCCGCCCTCGGCCGGGTACTCCTCGCGGCCGTCGAGCGGGGACTCGAACGGCCAGTACTCCGGCAGCGGGCGCGCGGCGAGGGCCTCGGCGTCGGCGAGCGCGATCCGGGGGCCCCAGTGCAGGTGCAGCAGTTCATGCCGGTCGGTGACATGGAGGGCGTAGCTGCTGGCCGGCCCGGAGAGCACCCATGTACGACCGTCCTCGGAGATGTCCAGCATCGAGCCCTCACAGATTCGAACAAGCGCGACCAGGTGCGATCAAGCAGCAACATCATCGAGTGCCGCGGGCGCTTCGGGCAACGCCTGTGGACGACTCATTGCCCCTGGCAGGCATGTCGTATGGTCGAGTGGTGCCCGTCGGCGAGCCCGCGTCGGCGGCGCCGATGGGGAGGAGCCCAGGTGACACAGCAGGTCCCGTCGACCGAGCCCGAGCTGGCCGGAGTGCGCAACTTCCGCGACGTGGGCGGACTGCCGACCGTGGACGGACGGCGGGTGCGGCAGGGCGTGCTGTTCCGCAGCGGCCACCTGGCGCACGCGACCGGGGAGGACGCCGCCTTCCTGGCCACGCTGGGTCTGCACACGGTCTTCGACTTCCGCAACGCCGCCGACCAGAAGCTCGAAGGCCCGGACATCGACCTGCCGGGCGTGCGCAATGTGAACCTGCCGCTGAGCGACCCGGCCGACGGCGCCGAGTTCTGGAGGATGGTCCGCGACGGCGACCTGGACCAGCTGCGCGCGATCCTCGCGGACGGCAAGGGCGCGGACCGGATGATCGCGTCCTACCGCATGATCATCAAGGACCGCACCGCGGAGCACTCCCGGGTGCTGCACGCGCTCGCCGAGGACAGCGTCCCCGCGCTGATGCACTGCGCGGCGGGCAAGGACCGCGCGGGCCTGTCCATCGCGGTGACGCTGCTCGCCCTGGGCGTCGAGCGGGACGCCATCGTCGAGGACTACCTGAAGTCGAACGCCAAGCACCGCCGCTACAAGGTGCACCGCAGCAGCTCGCACGCCTCGGCCTACTCCCCCGAGGTCATGGAGCTGCTCAGCCCGCTGTTCGACGCGCGCGCCGAGTACCTGACGGCCGCCTTCGACACCATCGAGGAGACCTGGGGCGGCGTCGACCCCTACCTGGAGAAGGGGCTGAAGCTCTCCTCGCAAACCCGGGAGCGGCTGCGCGAGCGGCTCCTGGACTGAGGCACCGCCCGGCGGCTACTTGGCGCCCACCTCGAACAGCAGGTAGACGAACGCGGCGAAGACGTGCCCCAGGACGAGGTAGACGAACAGCCGCACCCACAGGGCGCGGGGGAACTTGTCCTCTATGTCGCTCATGACGCGTCTCCGGAGGCCGGCCCCAGGCACAGGGCGGCCGTGGGGCTCTGCAGCAGGGTGTGGACGAACAGCAGGTCGACGCCGTCGTGGTCCTCGGCGGCGATACGGTGCGGGGTGAGCGAGTCGAAGTGGGCGCTGTCGCCGGCCGCCAGCCGGTGCGTGGTGTCCCCCAGGCGCAGCCGAAGCCGGCCCCGCAGGACGTGCAGCCACTCCTCGCCGGGGTGGACGCGCACGATGTCGCCCTGGGAGCCGTACGGGACGTGGACCCGCAGGGCCTGCATCCCGCGGCCGGAGGCGCCGGCCTGCCAGTACGTCCAGCCGCCCGCAGCGGTGGGTTCCATGTCGGCCGCGCGCACGACGGCGTCCCGGCCGGCGACGGTCTCACCGAGCAGCTCGGAGACGGTCGTACCGTAGACGCGGGCGAGCGTGAGCAGCATCGGCAGCGAGGGCTGGCGCTGCCCGGTCTCCAGGCGGGAGAGGTGGGCGGGCGAAAGTCCGGCGGCGCGGGCCGCGGCCTCCAGGGTCAGGGAGGCCTGGCGCCGCAGGGCCCGCAGCTGCGGCGCGACCGCGGGCAGCGCACCGGCCGGGTCGGCCGGCGAGTCGGCCCCGGGGGGCCGCTCGGTCTCGGGGGAGCTCATGGCTCCATTCAGCCGAAGTGTTGCCTCAGCGGCAAATTTTTTGCCCCTGAGGCAAGAGGGGCCGTCTCACCGGTTGGCGACCGCCTGCTTGACGAGCGTCTTGCCGAAGTCCCACACCAGTCCGCCGTTGTGGGCGTCGTCCATCACGGCCGTGAACGCGTCGACGAACCGGTCCACCTCCCGCTCCCCGATGATCAGCGGCGGGATCAGCTTGATCACCTCCATATGGTCACCGGAGACCTGGGTGAGGATCCGGTGCCGCTGCAGCAGCGGTACGACCACCATCTGCGCGAACAGTCCCTTGCGCGCGGCCTGGAGCATGGTCCACCGGCTGCGCAGCTTCAGTGACTTCGGCCGGCCGAACTCGATGCCGATCATCAGGCCCCGGCCGCGGACGTCGGCGAGCATCTCGTACCGGTCCGTCAGCGCCGCGAGCCGGGTTTTCAGCCGCTCCCCCGTGGCCCGGACGCCTGCGACGATCTGCTCGTTCTCCATCACCGACAGCACGGCGAGACCCGCCGCCATGGCCTGCGCGTTCGAGCCGAAGCTCGCCGAGTGGACCAGCACCCGGTCCATGGACGAGTAGACCTTCCTGAAGATCCAGTCCTTGCCGAGCGTGGCGCCGACCGGCACGTAGCCGCCGGACAGCGCCTTGGCCACGCACACCAGGTCGGGTTCCACCCCGTCCTCGTGCTGGTAGCCGTAGAAGTCGCCGGTGCGGCCGAGGCCCGTCTGCACCTCGTCGGCGATGAGCAGCGCCTTGTGCCGGTGCAGCAGCTCCTGGGCGGCGAGCAGGTATCCCGGCGGGGCCTGCAGCACGCCCTTGCCCTGGATGGGCTCGACGATCAGGGCGGCGACGTCGCCCTTGCGCAGCTCCCGCTCCAGCGCGTCGAGGTCGCCGAGCGGCACGGCCGTGTCGGGCAGCAGCGGGGCGAAGCCGTCGCGGAAGGCGGACTCGCCGTTGACGGAGAGGGAGCCGGTGGTCAGGCCGTGGAAGGCGTGCGCGCAGTACAGGACCCTGGGACGGCCGGTGGCGAACCGGGCGAACTTCAGGGCGCCCTCGACGGCCTCGGTGCCGCTGTTGCCGAAGAACACACGGTCCAGGTGCGGGCTGTGCGCGAGCAGCTTCTCCGCCAGCAGGCCGGGCAGCGGCTGGCAGTCGAACCGGGTGAGGTCGGCGAGAGAGGCGTCCAGCACGTCGTGCAGCGCCTTGCGGATCACGGGGTGGTGGCGGCCGAGCCCCATCACTCCGAACCCGGCGAGCATGTCCAGGTAGTCGTTGCCGTCCGCGTCGTAGAAGTAGGCGCCCTCGGCGCGCTCGTAGACCTTGTCGAAGCCGATGGTGTGCAGCATGCGCGGGAGCTGGTGGTTGAGGTACCGGGTGTGCAGCTCGTAGCGCTCGGGCCCGCGCTCGGCCAGCAGCCTGCCGAGGTCGAACTCTGCGGCCCGCGACGACTCCGACGCGGATTCGGCGGTTGTCATTCCTGTGGCTCCTTGGACAGCTCTTCCTTGACGGTGAGGCTCGCGCTGATCCGTCCGGCGATCTCGACGGGCGTCAGGCCGATGTCGGCGAGCACCTCGGCGCGCTTGGCGTGCGCGAGGAACTGCTCCGGGATGCCGAACCGCCGTACGGGCACGTCGACTTCGGCGTCTCCGAGGGCCAGTGCCACGGCCGAGCCGACCCCGGCGGCCCGGCTGTTGTCCTCGACGACGGCGACCATGCGGTGCTCGGCGGCGAGTGCGGGCAGTGCCGGGTCGACGGGCTTGACCCAGCGCGGGTCGACGACGGTGCAGCCGATGCCGCGGGCTTCCAGCAGCTCGGCGGCCTGGAGGCAGACGGACGCCATCACGCCCACGGCCACCAGCAGCACCCGCGGCTCGGGCGCACGGTGCAGCACGTCCAGTCCGCCCACGCGGTCGACGGCGGGGATGTCCGGGCCCACCGACTCCTTCGGGAAACGCACCAGGGTCGGCGCGTCGTCGACGGCGACCGCCTCGCGCAGCTGGGCCCGCAGCTGCTCCGCGTCGCGCGGCGCGGCGATGCGCAGGCCCGGGACGACCTGGAGGACGGACAGGTCCCACATGCCGTTGTGGGAGGCCCCGTCGACGCCGGTGACGCCGGCCCGGTCCAGGACGAAGGTCACCCCGCAGCGGTGCAGGGCCACGTCCATCAGGAGCTGGTCGAAGGCGCGGTTGAGGAAGGTGGCGTAGACGGCGACGACCGGGTGCAGGCCGCCCGTCGCCAGCCCTGCCGCGGAGACGGCCGCGTGCTGCTCGGCGATCCCGACGTCCCACACCCGGTCCGGGAACCGCTCGGCGAACCGGCCGAGACCCACCGGGTGCAGCATGGCGGCGGTTATCGCCACGACGTCCGCGCGCTCCTCGCCGATCCGGACCATCTCGTCGCCGAACACGGACGTCCAGGACGGGCCGCCGGCGGGCGAGAGGGGCGCGCAGGTCAGCGGGTCCATCACGCCGACGGTGTGGAAGTGGTCCTCCTCGTGCGCGAGGGCGGGTTCGTAGCCGCGGCCCTTCTCCGTGAGGCAGTGCACGAGGACCGGCCCGTGGAAGCGCTTGGCGCGGCGCAGCGCGGACTCCACGGCCCCGATGTCGTGTCCGTCGATCGGGCCGACGTACTTCAGTCCCAGGTCCTCGAAGAGGCCCTGGGGGGCGAACGCGTCCTTGAAGCCCTTCTTGGCGCCGTGCAGGGCCTCGTAGAGGGTGGTGCCGACCAGCGGGGTGGCCTGGAGCACGTCCTTGCCCCAGGCGAGGACCCGTTCGTAGCCGTCGGTGGTGCGCAGCGTCGCGAGGTGGTCGGCGAGGCCGCCGATGGTCGGCGCGTAGGAGCGCTCGTTGTCGTTGACGACGATGATCAGCGGACGGTTCTTCGCGGCCGCGATGTTGTTCAGGGCCTCCCAGGCCATGCCGCCGGTGAGGGCGCCGTCGCCGATGACCGCGACGACGTGCCCCTTCTCCCCCTGCACCTGCCGGGCCTTGGCGAGGCCGTCGGCCCAGCCGAGCGCCGTGGAGGCGTGGCTGTTCTCGATGACGTCGTGCTCGGACTCCTCGCGCGAGGGGTAGCCGGACAGGCCGCCCTTGCCGCGCAGCTTGGAGAAGTCCTGGCGTCCGGTCAGCAGCTTGTGGACGTAGCTCTGGTGGCCGGTGTCCCACAGGATGCGGTCGGCCGGCGACTCGAAGACCCGGTGCAGGGCGACGGTCAGTTCGACCACGCCCAGGTTGGGTCCCAGATGGCCGCCGGTTCTGGCGACCGCGTGCACCAGGAACTCCCTGATCTCGTCGGACAGTTCCCCCAGTTCGGCCTCGGACAGCGCCTTCAGGTCGCGTGGTCCCCGGATGCTCTCCAGAATCGTCACGCTCGGGCCCCCTTCGGTTCCGTGCTGCTCAGCTCACGGTGACGGCCGGCTCCCCCGGCCCCACGCCGTCCTGCTCCATCTGCTCGGCGAGCTTCATCGCCTCTTCGATCAGCGTCTCGACGATCCTCGTCTCGGGGACGGTCGTGACGACCTCGCCCCTGACGAAGATCTGCCCCTTGCCGTTGCCGGAGGCCACCCCCAGATCGGCCTCCCGCGCCTCGCCGGGCCCGTTGACCACGCACCCCATGACGGCGACGCGCAGCGGCACCTCCATGCCCTCCAGCCCGGTCGTGACCTCCTCGGCCAGCCTGTACACATCGACCTGGGCGCGTCCGCAGGAGGGGCAGGAGACGATCTCCAGCCGGCGTTCCCTGAGCCCCAGCGACTGCAGGATCTGGATGCCGACCTTGACCTCCTCGACCGGCGGCGCGCTCAGCGACACCCGGATCGTGTCGCCGATGCCCCGCGACAGCAGCGCCCCGAACGCCACCGCCGACTTGATCGTGCCCTGGAACGCGGGGCCGGCCTCGGTCACGCCGAGGTGCAGCGGGTAGTCGCACTGCTCGGCGAGCTGCCGGTAGGCCTCGATCATCACGACCGGGTCGTTGTGCTTGACGGAGATCTTGAGGTCGCGGAAGTCGTGCTCCTCGAACAGCGAGGCCTCCCACAACGCGCTCTCCACCAGCGCCTCCGGGGTGGCCCTGCCGTACTTCTGCAGCAGCCTGCGGTCCAGCGATCCGGCGTTGACGCCGATCCTGATCGGGGTGCCGTGGTCCTTGGCCGCCCGGGCGATCTCCTTGATGCGGTCGTCGAACTCCTTGATGTTGCCCGGGTTGACGCGGACGGCGGCGCAGCCCGCCTCGATGGCCGCGAACACGTACTTCGGCTGGAAGTGGATGTCGGCGATCACCGGGATCTGCGACTTGCGGGCGATGGTCGCCAGCGCGTCAGCGTCGTCCTGCGTGGGACAGGCGACCCGGACGATCTGGCAGCCGGACGCGGTGAGTTCGGCGATCTGCTGCAACGTGGCGCCGACGTCCGAGGTGCGGGTCGTCGTCATCGACTGCACCGACACCGGGGCCCCGCCCCCGACCGGCACCGGACCGACCTGGATCCGCCGCGACACGCGCCGCTGGGCGACCGGCCGGAGGGGCACCTCGGGGACGCCCAGCTCGATGGCCGTCACGTCCTCACTCCCGGTTCCCGGAGACCGTCTCGCGCATGGCGCGCAGGGACTCCTTCAACGAGCCCATGGTGGCGAGGACGGCGGTGGGCTCGTAGCCGCAGTGCGCCATGCAGTTGGCGCAGCGCGGGTCCTTGCCGCGGCCGTACTTGTCCCAGTCGGTCTCCTCGACCAGCTCCCGGTAGGTCGGCACGTACCCGTCGCTCATCAGGTAGCAGGGGCGCTGCCAGCCGAAGAGGGAGTAGTTCGGGATCGCCCACGCCGTGCACGGGAAGTCGACCTTGCCCTCCAGGAAGTCCAGGAAGAGCGGGGAGTGGTTGAGCCGCCAGCGTCGCCGGTTGCCGCCCGCGAAGGCCTTCTTGAACAGCTCCCGGGTCTGCTCCACGCCGAGGAAGTGCTCCTGGTCGGGGGCCTTCTCGTAGGCGTAGGCGGGGGAGATCATCATCTCGTCGACCTGGAGGTCGTCGTTGAGGAAGTTCAGCACCTCGACGATGGTCTGCGGGGTGTCGGTGTTGAAGAAGGTGGAGTTGGTGGTGACCCGGAAGCCGCGCCGCTTGGCCTCCTTGATCGCCTCCACCGCCTCGTCGAACACGCCTTCCTTGGCCACGGACTCGTCGTGCCGCTCGCGCAGTCCGTCGATGTGCACCGCGAAGGCGAAGTAGGGCGACGGCGTGAACTTGTCCATCTTCTTGCGCAGCAGCATGGCGTTGGTGCAGAGGAAGACGTATTTGCGCTTGGCCACGAGCTGACGCACGATCTCGTCGATCTGCGGATGCATCAGCGGCTCGCCGCCGGCGATGGACACCATGGGGGCGCCGGACTCCATGACCGCCCCCACCGCCTGGGCGACCGGCATCCGCTGTTTGAGCACCCCGGCCGGGTGCTGGATCTTGCCGCAGCCCTCGCACTTGAGGTTGCAGGCGAACAGCGGCTCCAACTCGACGATCAGGGGGAACTTGTCCCGCCGCCGGAGCTTCTGTTCAGCCAAGTACGTAGCGACCTTGATGGACTGTCGGAGCGGCATGGCCATCTGGCTCACCTCCTGGGGAGCAGCAAGGAACGGTGCCATTCGAAGAAAGCGGGAAGGACCGAGCGAAGAACACGGAAAGCTGATATTCCACCGCGCACCGTGCCGATCCGGACGAGCTCATGTTCAGGAGCGTCCACGACCACCCGGACGGCCGCAACCGGGCGCTCGCCCGCGCGCACGGCGCTCAGGAGCGTGGCCGCCGACTCCATGTCGACGGCGATCGCGCCGGTCGCGAGCAGGGCGGACCGCTCGTGGCCGCGCACGACGTGGTCGGAGCCGGTCAGCGGCCCGGTGTGCACGGTCCGCCCGGGCGCCGCCCGGCCCAGCTCCTCGACCAGCAGTTCCGTCCCGACGCAGGGGGTCGTCGAGCGTGGGTCGCGGGTCTCCTCGGCGACCACCAGGTCACCGGGGTGCATGCCGGGCGCGAGCCCCGCGCAGAAGCCGGTGGCCAGCACGGCGGCGTCGCGCAGCGCCGGGTCGGCCAGCACCCGCGTCACGGCCCGCTCGGCCGCCGCCGGTCCCATGCCGGTCCGCAGCACGGTGACCGGACCGCCGGCGCCGCCCCGCCCGCCGGCGCGCAGGGCGAACTGCTCGATGCCGAGCGCGCAGGCGATCAGCAGCGGGGCCGGGGCGGGCCGTGCCCCCATCAGTTCCCCTTGACCCGGTCGGCGAAGGGCTCTCCGTGGAGGTACCGGCCGAGCGCCGTCAGCGGGAACACCTGGCGGTAGAGGTGGTAGTTGATCGAGAAGTCCCAGGGGAAGCCGGTGCCGGTGAAGTAGGGCTCGTCCCAGGAGCCGTCCTCCCGCTGGGTGGCGGCGAGCCACGCGACGCCGCGTTCGACGGTCTTGGAGTTCCGCTCGCCCGCCGCGAGCAGCGCCATCAGCGCCCAGGCCGTCTGGGAGGCGGTCGAGGCACCCCTGCCGCTCCACCGCGCGATGTCCTGGTAGGAGCGCAGGTCCTCGCCCCAGCCGCCGTCGTCGTTCTGCACCGACTCCAGCCAGGCCACCGCCCGCCGGATCGCCGGGTGCGCGGCGGGGATGCCGGCCGCGACCAGGGCCGGGACGACGGACCCGGTGCCGTAGACGTAGTTGACGCCCCAACGCCCGAACCAGGAACCGTCCGGCTCCTGTTCGGCCAGCAGCCACTCGATGCCGCGCCGGGTGCGCGAGTCGTGGGCGAGGCCCTCGACGGCGAGCATCTCGACGACGTGCGCGGTGACGTCGGCGGAGGGCGGGTCGATGACCTCGCCGAAGTCGCAGAACGGCAGCCGGTTGGGGAAGGGGCTGGTGTTGTCGACGTCGAAGGCGGCCCACGCCCCGTTCCTCGACTGCATCCCGAGCGTCCAGCGCAGGCCCCGGCCGATGGCACGGTCGACCCGCTCCGGGTCGTGGTGGGCGATCCGGCGCAGCGCGAGGATCACCTCGGCGGTGTCGTCGATGTCGGGGTAGTTGTCATTGTGGAACTCGAACGCCCACCCTCCGGGCGGCAGTTGGGGCCGCCGCACCGACCAGTCACCGGGCCGGACGATCTCCTCGCCCAGCATCCAGTCGGCCGCCTTCACCAACTGCGGGTGGTCGGCGGGCAGCCCGGCGTCGACCAGCGCGATCGCGGCGAGGCAGGTGTCCCACACCGGCGACTGGCAGGCCTCGATCATCCGGGCCCCGTCCTCGCGCCACACGGCGAACCGGTCGAGGGACGCGAGCCCTGCGCGCATCACGGGGTGCTGGAGGTCGTAGCCGAGCAGGTGCAGGGCGATGATCGAGTACACGGCCGGAGGCTGGATGCCGCCCCAGCAGCCGTCGTTCTCCTGCCGTTCGATGATCCAGCGGGCGGCGCTTCTCATGGCGGCCTCGCGGAGTCTGCGCGGAGCGACCTTCCGCAGGGCGTGCAGGCCCCGGTCCATCCGCTGGAAGGCTCCGTCCCAACTGAGCGGAGACGCGAGGGGTTTGGCCGGGTTCGGCTGCCGCGGGTCGGTGTGCAGCTCGTCGAGCGGGAAGGGGGCAGGGCGGACCGGGCGCTTCGCGGAGACGACCGTCAGCGGGACGATGGTCTGGCGGGCCCAGCAGCCGAAGTCGTAGATGTTGAGCGGCACCCACGTGGGGAAGAAGATGAGCTCCGGCGGGAGTTCGGGCAGGTCCTCCCACTTCCACCAGCCGAACAGGGCCAGCCAGATGCGGGTGAAGACCCGGGCGGCGGCGATGCCGCCCCGCGCGCGGATCCAGGCGGAGGCCTTCGCCATGTGCGGGGCGTCGGGCGCGTCCCCGGCCAGGCGGAGGGCGACGTAGGCCTCGATGGTGGCGGAGAGTTCGCCGGGGCCGCCGTAGAAGGTGGCCCAGGTGCCGTCCGCGCGCTGCTCGCCGCGGATGAAGAGCGCGGCGGCCTGCGTGGTCTTCTCGTCGCGGATGCCGAGGAACTGGCGGAGCAGCAGGTCCTCGGCGTCCATCGTGACGTTGGTCTCGAGGTCGCCCTTCCACCAGCCCTGGGCGTCCTGGCGGGAGAGCAGGAAGTCGGTGGCGCGCCGGGCGGCGCGGGCGGCGGCTTCGGGTACCCCGGCCGCCCCGGGGGTGTCCGTGTCGGTGTCGCTGGCCGCGGCGGCGCGGGGTGGCAGGGCCCCGGTGCTTCCGTCGGTCGTCGCTGTCATGGCTTCCCCTTCGTGCAGTGGTGCAAGGTGTGCAGCTGCTGTGGGTCCGCCGTCGGCCGGTGCTCCGTGCTGGCTCGCGGCACCGGCCGGCGACTACGCGAGGGTTATTCGGCCGATAGTGATCATCTCTTCCGTACGACGACGAAGTCCGCGAGCGCCGTGAACTGTTCCCGCACCCGTTCGGGCATGTCCACGGCGTCGAGGGCCTCGATGGCGATGGTGTGCTGACGGCGTGCCTCGTCGGCGGTCCACTCGCGGCCGCCGGCCTCCTCGATGAGGGCGGCGCGGGCCGCGAACTCCTCCTCGGAGAAGTTCTCCAAGTCGCTGGCCTTGGCGTCGGCGGCGAGGATCTCGCCGAGCCGCTCCGAGGCGGGGCCGCCGGCCGCGAGCGCGGCGACGACCGGCAGGGACTTCTTGCGCTGGCGCAGGTCGCTCCAGGTCTGCTTGCCGGTGGAGACCGGGTCGCCCCAGATGCCGAGCAGGTCGTCGACGGCCTGGAAGGCGAGGCCCAGGTGGTAGCCGTACTTCTCCAGCGAGTCGGCGGTGCGGTCGTCGGCGCCGCCGAGGACGGCGCCGATGGAGCTGGCGCAGGCGAGCAGGGCGCCGGTCTTGTTGCCCTCCATCTCCAGGCACTCCTCGACGCTGACGCGGTCGCGGTGCTCGTAGGAGATGTCCTGGGCCTGGCCGTCGATCAGGGCGCGGGTGGCGGTGGTCAGGCGGCGGGTGGCGCGGCCGGCGTCGACGGTGCCGAGTTCGAGGAGCACCTCGCCCGCGAGGGCGAACAGGGCGTCGCCGACCAGGATGGCCTGGGCGGGGCCGTGCACCTTCCACACCGTGTCGCGGTGGCGGCGCTGTTCGTCGCCGTCCATGAGGTCGTCGTGGAGGAGGGAGAAGTTGTGGACGAGCTCCACGGCGACGGCGCCGGGGACGCCGGTCTCGGGAGCGGCTGACATGACCTCGGCGGACAGCACCGCGAGGGCGGGGCGCACGGCCTTGCCGCCGTCGCCCTCGGCTGGCCTGCCCTGGGCGTCGATCCAGCCGAAGTGGTAGGCGGCGACCGTGTCCATGGGAGGGGCCAGACGGTCGACGGCCGCCCGCAGCACCGGAGTGGCCAGGGTCCGGCCGCGCTCCAGCAGCGCGGTCACGTCCACCGCCTCGGCAGTCCTCGAGGCCGGGGGCACAGTGGGCACAGTCTCTCCTCTTGTTGCGGTACCGGGGGTGCGGGGGCCGCCGCCCGCCGCGCCGGCCTGGGCCGGCATCACGCCGCCTCCTCGAAGTCGAAGAGGTGACGGGGGCGGGGCCGGCCCAGGGCGCCCAGCACGGCGTCCGCCGCGCTCACACCGCTGCGGACCGCACTCTCCATGGTCGCGGGCCACCCGGTGGCGGTCCACGCTCCGGCCAGGCACAGGCCGGTTGCCTTGGTGCGGGCGCCGGGCCTGAGGCGCCCGACGCCGGGGGTGGGAGCGAACGTCGCGGTGCGCTCCCGGGTGACGAAGAAGTCCTTCACCTCGGCGCCCCGGGTCAGCGGCAGCAGCCGCTCCAGCTCGGGCAGGTACCGCTCGCGCAGGACGGCGACGGGCGCGTCGATCTCGTCCTGGGCCGCCGACTGGGACAGGGCCAGGTACTGCCCGGAGCGCAGCCCGGACGCCTCGGTCCGGTCGAACACCCACTGGACCGGCGTGCCGAGGGCGGTGAGGAAGGGCCGGGCGAGGACCTTGCGGTCGTACACCACATGGACGTTGAGGATCGGCGCGGTGCCGATCTCCAGGAGCCGCTCGGGCGCGTCGAGGGCGCCCTGGGGCAGCAGGTCGTGCGCCTCGCGCTGCGGTACGGCGAGCACGACGGCGTCGGCGTCGAGCGTCTCGCCGGGAACCTGGACGCTCCACCCGCCGTCCGCGTTCCGGGAGACGGAGGTGACGCGGGTACGGACCTCGGTGCGGACGCCCGCGGAGTCCAGGGCCTTGCGGGCCAGCCGGTCGTGCAGGTCGCCCAGCGGGACACGCGCCCAGCCGATGTCGGCCGCGCCCGGGTCGGACAGCAGACCGGTCTTGAACACCATCGCGGCGAGCCCCAGGGAGGCCTGCGACGCGACCGCGTTGAGGGTGGCGACGCCGACCAGGTCCCACAGGGCCTCGACGGCGCGCGGCGACTGGCCGTGCGCGGCGAGCCAGCTGCCGAAGTCCTGCGTGTCGAGCGCCGGGTCGGCGAGGTCGAGCCCCTTCAGCGCGAGCGCCGCCCGGCCCACCCGGGCGCGCTCGGCCAGCGACAGGTGCGGATAGGTGGCGAGGCTGCGGCCCAGGTGCAGGGGCACGGGCAGCGCTTCGCGCCGCAGCCTGCCGAGCCGCCGCCCTTCGGGCCGCGCGAGGTCCACGACGGGGACGTTGAGCCGGTCCTGCAGCGGGGCCAGCGCCGCTCCCTCGATGCGGTCGAGGAACCAGCGGTAGGCGGTGCAGCAGCGCAGGTACACGTGCTGGCCGTTGTCGACGGTGAGGTCGCCGCGCTGGAAGGAGAAGGCCAGGCCGCCGAGCCGGGGCCGGCCCTCCAGCAGGGTGACGCGCACTCCGGCGTCGGCGAGCGCGAGCGCGGTGGTGACGCCGGCGAGCCCGCCGCCCACCACGACGGTGTGCCGGCCGTCCGCGACCGGTCCGTGGGACCGTGTGCTCATCACGCGCCCTCCCCTGTGCGGCGGCCGTGCTGCCCGGACCGTGCGCGGCCGGCCGTCTGTGTCAGGGACGCGGGCCCCGGCCGGAGGGTTGCCCGCCGCTTTCCGCCGAGGGCGGTGCCGCGGGTCATGCGCGCCTCCTGACGGCCTGTCGGGTCACGTGCCGGGCGTCCAGGCCGGACAGCCCGCGCACGGCGACGTACGCCTTCTCCCGGCCGGGCAGCGAGACCCGGCCGCGCAGCACGGCCTCGGGGTCGCGCTCGATGCGGTCGAGCAGGCGGCGGTAGATGCCGGCCATGGCGGCGACGCAGGCGCCGCTGCGCCGGTCGAGCATGGGCAGCAGCCGGTAGCCCTCGGCGAAAAGAGCGCGGGCCCGTCGCACTTCGAAGTGCACCAGGCCCGCGAAGTCGGAGCCCTCGGGTGGCTTCGGCCCGCTGAAGCCGGCCGAGCAGCCGAACTTCGCGAGATCGTCGGCGGGCAGATAGGTACGGCCCTCCACGGCGTCCTCGCGGACGTCCCGGAGGATGTTGGTGAGCTGGAGCGCGAGACCGAGCGTGTCGGCATACTCGGGCGCGCGCTCGACGCCGCGCGCCCCCGGTTCGGTGCCGAACACGCCGAGCGAGAGCCGCCCGATGGCGCCCGCCACGCAGCGGCAGTACACCTTCAGGTCGTCCCAGGTCTCGTAGGTCTCGCCGCGGACGTCCATGAGGACGCCGTCGATGAGTTCGTCCAGGCCGCCCAGCGGGATCGGGAACTGCCCGGCCGCGTGGGTGAGGGCGACCGCGACCGGGTCGGTGTCGTCCTCGTCGACACCGCCCTCGCGGATGCGGGTGAGCAGCGCCCGGGTCTCCTCCAGCCGGGCGACCTTGACGTCGTCGGCGAGCGCGCCGTCACCGATGTCGTCGACCCGCCGCGAGAACGCGTACAGCGCCGACATCGCCCGGCGCTGGGCCGTCGGCAGCAGCCGGATGCCGTAGGCGAAGTTACGGGCCTGCCGCCCGGTGACGGCCTCGCAGTAGCTGTAGGCGGCGAGTACCGGCGGGGATGTGTGTGGTTCCGACTCCACGGTCCGGATCACCCCTCTCCTCGCAGGGTCACGCCCACCTCACGCAGCAAGCGGACCTTGCCGGGCTTGGGCGGGCCGGGAAGTACGTCGTAGTCGGCGGCGGCGATCGCGTGCAGAGCCGCCCTTCCTCCCGCCACGAACCCGGCGAGCAGCAGCTTCAGTCTGCCGTGGACGCTACCCACCAGGGGGGCGCCCTCATTCAGCAGATCCCGGGCCCGTTGCGCCTCGTACGCGATCAGCGCGCGGACCGGGGCGCCGGCGGTGTCCGCGGCGAGATCCTCCTCCTCGACGTGGAAACGCTTCAGGTCGGCGGCGGGCAGGTACACCCGGTCCCGGCCGAGGTCCTCGGCCACGTCCTGGAGGTGCTCGACGATCTGCAGGGCGGTGCAGATCATGTCGGAGCGGCGGATCCGCTCGGGCGTGGAGGTGCCGGTGACGGCGAGGACGAGGCGCCCCACCGGGTTGGCCGAGAGCTCGCAGTAGGCGAGCAGGTCGTCGTAGGTCTCGTAGCGGCCGACCAGCTGGTCCTGGCGGTTGGCGGCGATCAGGCCGAGGAACGGCTCGGGGGCCAGGGAGCGGCGGCGGACGGTCGGCTGCAGGCGGCGCAGCAGCGGGTGGCGGGGCGTGCCGTCGAAGACCCGGCGCAGGTCGGCCTCGAAGGCGTCGAGCAGGACCAGCCGGTCGTCGGCCTCCTGCGGGGAGACCCCGAGCAGCCGGGCGTCGGCACCGCCGGGGGCGAGGTCACCGTCGCCGATGTCGTCGACGAGGCGGGCGAAGCCGTAGACGGCCATGAGGTCGGTGCGCCAGACCCGGGGCAGGAAGAAGGGGGCCACCGGGAAGTTCTCGCCCGCGGCCTTGCCGAGGGTGCCGCGCTCCGGGTCGAGGGCGCGCGCCGTGCCGGTTCCCGTCACCGCCGGCTGCCCGGCGCGGGGACGGCACGTGCTGCGTGGAGCTGGGGAGTTTCCGTAGCCATCGCCGTCACATCTCCCGTTCTACACTGCCGACCCAATACACACTATTTCGGACACGCCGCCCGACCGTCCGCACGGCGACCCGACGAGCGGTGTCGCGCATTATCGCCCTGATTGCCGTGTTTCGGGACCGGTACAGCTTACGTTGTACAACGCATCGCGGATCGCCTGGGTGTCCTGCACATCACGAGAACACACCGATCGGCCCCAAGCTTCCTGCAAAGGACCGGAGTTGACGCTTCCTTTGCAGACGCGGGGCCCCGCCGGAACAGTTCCGCCGGGGCCCTGGCCGAGCCGGGCTACTTGTTGGTGAACTTCTCGTACTCCTTGAGCACCTCGTCGGTCGGGCCGTCCATGCGCAGCTCGCCGCGCTCCAGCCACAGGACGCGGTTGCAGGTGTCGCGGATGGACTTGTTGTTGTGGCTGACCAGGAACACCGTGCCGGCTTCCTTGCGCAGCTCCCGGATGCGGTCCTCGGAGCGCTTCTGGAACTTGCGGTCGCCGGTGGCCAGTGCCTCGTCGATCATCAGGACGTCGTGGTCCTTGGCCGCGGCGATGGAGAACCGGAGCCGGGCCGCCATGCCGGAGGAGTAGGTGCGCATGGGCAGGGTGATGAAGTCGCCCTTCTCGTTGATGCCGGAGAAGTCGACGATGTCCTGGTAGCGCTCCTTGATCTCCTCGCGGGACATGCCCATGGCCAGCCCGCCCAATATGACGTTGCGTTCGCCGGTGAGGTCGTTCATCAGGGCCGCGTTGACACCGAGCAGCGAGGGCTGGCCGTCGGTGTAGACCTTGCCCCGCTCGGCGGGCAGCAGACCCGCGATGGCGCGCAGCAGGGTGGACTTGCCGGAGCCGTTGGAACCGATCAGGCCGATGGCCTCGCCCCGGTAGGCGACGAAGGAGACCCCGCGCACGGCGTGCACCTTGCGCACCCCCCGCGCGGCGTCGTCGGAGCCGCGCTTGAGGATGCGGCTGAGGGCGGCGGTGGCGCTGCCCTTGCCGGTCTTGGCGCCGTTGACGCGGTAGACGATGTGCAGATCGTCCGCGATGACGGTGGGGATCTTCGCGTCCTGCTTCTGCTCAGCCACGGCCGTACCTCTCCTCCGCCTTCCAGAAGTACACGAAGCCGCCGAGGGCGAACAGCACGGCCCAGCCGCCCGCGACCGCCCAGACGTGGTCGGGCAGGTACTGCGAGCCGTAGTCGTCGATGAGCGCGAAGCGCATCAGGTCCATGTAGATCGCGGCCGGGTTCCACTGCAGGACGTTGGCGATCCAGGCCGGCTTGTCCTCAAGGAAGATCGGGATGGAGAACATCACGCCGGACGCGTACATCCACGTCCGCATCACGAACGGCATCAGCTGCGCGAGGTCGGGGGTCTTGGCGCCCGCCCGGGCCATGATCAGCGCGAGGCCGGTGTTGAAGCAGAACTGCAGGACGAGCACCGGCACGATCAGCGCCCAGGACAGGTCCGGGTAGTGGCCGAACCCGATCGCCACGGCGAACAGCACGATCATCGAGAACAGCAGCTGCTGGAGCTGCTGCAGCGCGAACGAGACCGGCAGTGAGGCGCGCGGGAAGTGCAGGGCGCGGACCAGGCCGAGGTTGCCGGAGATCGCGCGCACGCCCGCCATCACCGAGCTCTGCGTGAAGGTGAACACGAACACGCCCGTGACCAGGAACGGGATGTACACCTCGCGGGACATGCCCCGGTCGGCCTCCAGCAGCAGGCCGAAGATGAAGAAGTACACGGCCGCGTTGAGCAGCGGCGTGGCCACCTGCCACAGCTGGCCGAGCTTGGCCTGGCTGTACTGTGCGGTCAGCTTCGCCTGGGAGAAGGCGAGGATGAAGTGCCGCCGTCCCCAGAGCTGACGGACGTACTCGATGAGGGACGGCCGGGCGCCGCTCACGCTCAGCCCGTACTTGGCGGCGAGCTCCCTCGCCGTGAGGCCCTCGTCGGGCGCCGTGGGCGCGCTCACCGCGACCGTGGCGTCGTGCGTTGTCTCACTCACTAGTGGAAACTTTCGTCTTCGAGATGCGCGGCCTGTGCGGGCCTGGCATGAGCCGGGGGCCGGGGTACGGCCCCTCCCGGATGCTCCCGGACGCTCGCGGACACGAGCTTGTCAGATGACGGGGGGCCGGCCCAGTCGGGTCAGCCGCCACACCGTACGCCACTTCATGGGCCGGCGGGGCCCGCAGGGGGTGGCCCAGCCCTCGCGGAATCCGCCGAACCAGGCCCGCAGCGCACGGCGGGAGGGGCGGCGCAGGAGGGTGAGCAGCAGCCACACGCCGAGGTAGACGGGGACGAGGAGCGCGGGGAGGTTGCGGCGGGCCAGCCAGACCCGGTTGCGGGCCACCATCCGGTGGTAGACCGCGTGCCGCGAGGGGGCGGTCGTCGGGTGGTAGAGCACCATGTCGGACCGGTAGTCGATCATCCAGCCGGCGTCGAGGGCCCGCCAGGCGAGGTCGGTCTCCTCGTGGGCGTAGAAGAACGCGTCGGGCAGGCCGCCGACGTCGGCGAAGACGCGGGTGCGGACGGCGTTGGCGCCGCCCAGGAAAGTGGTGACCCGGGAGGAGCGCATCGGGTCGGCGGCGCGCAGCCGGGGGACGTGGCGGCGCTGGGTGACGCCGGTGTCCGGGTCGGCTATGCGGAAGCTGATGATGCCGAGCTTCGGGTCGGCCTCGAACGCCTTGCGGCACAGTTCGGCGGTGTCGTGGCTCGCGAGGAGCCCGTCGTCGTCGAGGAAGAGCAGGATGTCGACGTCCCGGCCGGCCGGGCCGAAGGCCTCGATGCCGACGTTGCGGCCGCCGGGGATACCGAGGTTCTCGGGCAGCTCGATCGTGCGCACGCCCTCGGGGACGTCCGGGACGGGCGAGCCGTTGCCGACCACGACCACCTCGACCGGGTCGCCGTCCTGCTTGGCGACCGAGTCGAGGAGGGCGCGCAGCTCGTCGGGGCGGTTGCCCATGGTGATGATGACGGCGCCGACCTTCATGCCGCTCACTTCAGCCTGCTCGAAGCGAGGATGGAGACGAGGTGCAGCAGCGTCTGCACCAGGGCGATGCCGGCCAGCACCGCCACGCCGAGCCGGGAGAAGAACAGGTCACCGCGGGCCTGGTCGACGATCGCCAGGACCAGGATCAGCAGGGACGCCTCGATGCCGAGGATGAGGCGGTGGAACTTCAGGAAGGCGGCGGCCTTGCGGGCCAGCGCCATGCCGGAGGAGCGCATCTCGGCGGCGGCCTCCTTGACCGGCGGCTTGCCGGCCTGGTGCCGGGCGACGCCGACGAGGTCGGTCTCGGCCTTGATGAGGATGGCGCCGAGGGCGGCCAGGGTACCGAGGAAGGCCCACAGCCAGTCGATGCGGCCGCTGCCCCACAGGTCGGCGGCGCGCAGGCCGAAGCCGGTGAGCACGGCGGCGTCGGTGAGGTAGGCGCCGACGCGGTCCAGGTAGACGCCGTTGAGCGAGTACTGCTTCTTCCAGCGGGCGATCTCGCCGTCGACGCAGTCCAGCAGCAGGTACATCTGGACGCACACGACGCCGAGCACGGCGCCCGGGATCCCCGGCACGAGCAGTGCCGGGGCCGCGAGCACACCGAAGACGGTCATCAGGTACGTGAGCTGGTTGGGCGTGACCCTGGTGTTGACCAGGTAGCGGTCGACCCGCAGGGACACCTCGCGCATGTAGAGGCGTCCCATCCAGTGCTCACCGCTGCGCCGGTCCTTCACCCCTGCGGGGTGAACGACGGGGCGTAGTTCAGCTACCGATGGCCTTGACATAGTCGGTGTAGGTGTCCTTGATCTGTTCGGTGTTCAGGTCGAGGTGTTCGAGGATGGTGTAGCGGCCGGGCCGGGTCTCGGGGGCGAACTCGACGGCCCTGACGAACTCGTCCGTGGTGAAGCCGATCTCGTCCGGCAGCACGGGCAGACCGTGGCGGCGCAGCACCTCGGCCATGTACGCCGACTGCTCGTGCGCCCCGCGCAGCCACATCGCGAAGGCCGCGCCGAGACCGCACTGCTCGCCGTGGGCGGCGGCCCGCTTCGGGTAGAGCAGGTCGAAGGCGTGGTTGATCTCGTGGCACGCCCCGGAGGACGGCCGTGAGTCGCCCGACACCGACATGGCGATGCCGCTGAGGACGAGCGCCTCGGCGAGCACCTGGAGGAAGTCGTTGTCCCCGATGCCGCCCGGGTGCCGCAGCACGGCCTCGCCGGCCTGGCGGGCCATGGCCGCGGCGAGTCCGTCGATCCGCTCGCCCTTGACCCGGTTGGCCAGCTCCCAGTCGGCGATCGCCGAGATGTTGGAGACGGCGTCGCCGATGCCGGCGCGGACGAAGCGGACCGGGGCCTCACGGATGACGTCCAGGTCGATGACGACCGCGATCGGGTTCGGCACGCCGTAGGAGCCGCGGCCCGCGTCGTTGTCGAGGGTGGCGACCGGCGAGCACAGGCCGTCGTGCGCGAGGTTCGTCGGCACGGCGACCAGGGGCAGCCCGACGCGTGCCGCGGCGAACTTCGCGCAGTCGATGATCTTGCCGCCACCGAGGCCGACGACCGCGTCGTAGTGGCCGGCCTTTATGTCACCGGCCAGCCGGACCGCGTCGTCGAGGGTGCCGCCGCCGACCTCGTACCAGGTGGCACCGGGCATGCCGGGCGAGATGCGCTCGCGCAGCTTCGCGCCGGAGCCGCCGCTGACGGCGACGGCGAGGCGGCCGGAGTGCGAGATGCGCTCGTCGGCGAGGACGCAGGCCAGGTCGTCGAGGGCGCCCGGGCGGATGTCGACGACGAGCGGCGAGGGGATCAGCCGGGTCAGTACTGGCATGCGATCTCCCGTCCACGGGCGAGATCGTCGTGGTTGTCGATCTCGACCCAGCTGACGTCGCCGATGGGTGCCACGTCGATGCGGAAGCCGCGGTTCACCAGCTCCTGGTAGCCGTGCTCGTAGAACTGCTGCGGGTCGGTCTCCCAGACGGCCTTGAGCGCGTCGGCGAGCTCCGGGGCCGCGTCGCCCTCGATGAGGGTGACGCCGATGTACTCGCCGGTGGCCTCGGCGGGGTCCATCAGCTTGGTGATCTTCGTCATGCCCTTGGCCGGGTCGACGACGACCTTCATCTCCTCGTCGGCGAGCTGCTTGACCGTGTCGAGCGCGAGAATGATCTTCTTGCCCTCACCGCGGGCGGCGAGCAGCGTCTTCTCGACGGAGACCGGGTGGACGGTGTCGCCGTTGGCGAGGATCACGCCGTCCTTGAGGGCGTCACGCCCGCACCACAGGGAGTAGGCGTTGTTCCACTCCTCGGCCTTGTCGTTGTCGATGAGGGTGAGCTTGAGGCCGTACTTCGCCTCCAGCGCCTCCTTGCGCGCGTAGACGGCCTCCTTGCGGTAGCCGACGATGATCGCCGCTTCCGTGAGGCCGACCTCGGCGAAGTTGGCGAGGGTCAGGTCGAGAACCGTTGGTTCGCCCTCTATGCCCGCGGGCCCCACCGGCACCAGCGCCTTGGGAAGGCTGTCGGTGTAGGGGCGCAGACGCCGTCCGGCGCCGGCCGCCAGCACGAGGCCGATCATGCGGGTTCTCCTTCATCGTGTACGGCGGGTGCGCCGCCCTGGTGGGCGGCGACCCAGAAGCGGATGCTCTCGACGAGCACCACCAGGGCCACGGCCACGGCGAGGACCGTGAGCGCGACCGTGAACTGCGGGGCGGTGAGCAGCGCGGCGAGGACGGTGACGAGCAGCGTCCGTCCCTCGTGCCCCCCGATGGAACGCACCAGCCAGGCGGGGGGCGCTCCGGCGTCGCCGCGGATGCGGTACACCGTGTCGTAGTGATGGTAGGCGACCGCGGCCACCAGCCCGAAAGCCGCAGGAAGGGCTCCGTTCACGTCCGCCCGGGCCGCCAGTACCAGGACGGTGCCGTACTCGGCGGCGCGCAGGAACGGGGGCACGAGCCAGTCGAGGGCGCCCTTGAGGGGGCGGGCGACGGCGAGGCCCGAGGTCAGGGCGTAGGCGAGTGCGGCGACGACCGGCCAGGGCCCGCCGAAGCCGGTCAGCACGGACGTGAGGACGACGGCGAGGCCGCCGAGGAGGGCGACGGCGGGTGCCGTGAAGCCCGGCAGCGAGCGCGCGGGCTTGCGCAGCGCCTCGGCGATGCCCTGGGCGAGCGGGCCGCTGTCCGCGAGGTCGGCCAGGGCGCGTGCCGCCCGGTCGGTGCGCTGTGCCCCGCGGGTGAGGGAGCGCAGCACCCGGCCCGCCGTGGTGTACGTCGCCGCGAACGCGCAGCCGACGAGCAGGGCGTAGAAGGTGATGCGGGGGGTGGTGAGGGCCGTGAGCACCGCGATCATCGCCCAGCGTTCGCCGATGGGCAGGACGATCATGCGGCGCACCCAGACCGTCCAGCCGACGCTGTCGAGCTTGTCGGACAGGGCGGCGGTGGGGCTGGTGTTGGCGGTGGCGTCGTGGTTGGCCTCGTTGAAGGAGAAGTCCACGACGTGCCGGCAGGTCTGCAGGACCATGGCGCCGAGGGCCAGGGCCCAGACGTCGTCGCCGCCGCGGGCGGCACCGAGGGCGAGGCCGGCGTAGTAGGCGTACTCCTTGGCCCGGTCGAAGGTGGCGTCCAGCCAGGCGCCGAGCGTGGAGTACTGCAGGGAGTAGCGGGCGAGCTGGCCGTCGGTGCAGTCGAGCACGAAGGAGGCGATCAGCAGGACGCCGGCCGCGACGAAGCCGCCGCGGGTGCCGGTGGCCGCGCAGGCCGCCGCTATGAGGGCGGTCAGCAGCGAGGCGGTGGTGACCTGGTTCGGGGTCAGGCCCCGGCGGGCGCACCAGCGGGCGATGTAACGGGAGTACGGGCTGACGCAGAAGGTGGTGAAGAAGCCGTCGCGGGCCTTCACGGCCGACTTCAGGCGTACGGCCTCGTCGTCGACGTCCGCGACCGCCTGCCGGGCCTCGTTGCGGGCCTGCGGGTCGGCGGGCACGGCGGCGACCAGGGTGCCCAGCTCGGGGCGGTGCACGGCGGTGCCGTCGGCGTCCAGGGCGGTGAGGACGCGGTCGGCGAGGCTGTCGACCAGGGTGGTGCCGCCGCCTGAGGAGTTCTCGCGGGCCATGGCCCGGGTGAGGGCCTGGCGGCCGGCGGGCCGGGCGGTGACGGCGCCGGGGATCGCGGCGAGCGGGAAGCGGGGGTCGGTGAGGCCGAGGCGCAGGGCGTGCACGTGCCCCACGAACCGGGCGTCGACCAGGGCCACCCGCTCGTCGCCCGGCACCTCGGCGAGCAGTGTCTCGGCCTCGGTGGCGTCGGCTGCGACCCGGACGTCGAACCCGAGGGACCGCAGGTCGCCCTCGATCGACGATCCGGGGACCGGCTGACCGGTGAGGATGGCGGTCGACAACCGAATTCACTCCCTGGTACCGACGCGTCCGCGCCGGTGGTGTGCACGATGGGGGCGCCCGTGCCGGTGACTGCCGGGCGGCTGTCGGCAGAGGCTATCGGATCCCGGGAAGGGCGTGTTCACCACCCGTTCGGCGGATGGATCGACGCAGTTCGCCCGAGCCCTTGCCGCGATCATCATCGTGGATCCGGGGGCCGCCCCACAAACCGCGCTTCCCGTACCGGACATCGGGGACATTGCACCGGGCACGGGAGTGGCGGCATAGGGTGGGCGACCATGACTTGGCTGATCACCGGCGGGGCCGGCTACATCGGGGCCCATGTGGCCAGGGCCATGACGGAGGCCGGGGAGCGCGTCGTCGCCCTGGACGATCTCTCGGCCGGGGTGCCCGCGCGGCTGCCGTCCGGCGTCCCGCTCGTGCGGGGCTCCTCGCTCGACGGGGCGTTGCTGAAGCGGGTGTTCGCGGAGCACGGCGTGACGGGGGTGGTGCACCTCGCGGCGCGCAAGCAGGTCGCCGAGTCCGTGGCGCAGCCGACGCGGTACTACCGGGAGAACGTGGGCGGCCTTGCGACCCTGCTGGACGCGGTGGCCGAGGCGGGCGTCCGGCGCTTCGTGTTCTCGTCGTCGGCGGCGGTGTACGGCGACCCGGGTGTGGACCTCATCACGGAGGACACACCCTGCGCGCCGGTGAACCCGTACGGGGAGACCAAGCTGGCCGGGGAGTGGCTGGTGCGGGCGGCGGGCCGGGCGCACGGGATCTCCACCGTGTGCCTGCGCTATTTCAACGTGGCGGGGGCGGCCGCGCCCGAGCTGGCGGACACGGGGGTGTTCAACATCGTGCCGATGGTGTTCGACCGGCTGACCCGCGACGAGGCGCCCCGGATCTTCGGCGACGACTACCCGACCCCGGACGGCACCTGTGTGCGCGACTACATCCACGTCGCCGACCTGGCCGAGGCGCACCTCGCGGCGGCCCGGCGGCTCGCCGGGGACGGCGTCCCGGGCGATCTGACGGTCAACATCGGCCGCGGGGAGGGCGTCTCGGTGCGCGAGCTGATCACGGTCATCGGTGAGGTCACGGGCGACCGGCGGCCCCCGGTCGTCGAGGGCCGGCGCCCCGGGGACGCGCCGCGGGCGGTCGCGTCCGCGGCGCGGGCGGCCTCGGAACTCGGCTGGACCGCCCGGCGCGGGGTGCGCGAGATGGCCGCGTCGGCCTGGCACGGCTGGCTGCTGCACCACGGCTCGCGACCCCCCGAGAGCGGCTGAGGGCGCCCTGACCTGCGTATCGTTTCCGCAGGTCAGGGCACATGACAACGGTGTTCAGTGCCGCGTTGCGCATACCCCCTCCCCGTAGTTCACTGGGGTCCCCGAGCACGATGAGGCGGACGCGGAGGGTGGCTTTTCATGGGGGCTGGGCACGATCACGGGCACGCGCACGGTGGGCCGGGCGGCGCCACGGCGACCTCGGCGTACCGGGGCCGGCTGCGGGTCGCGCTGGCGATCACGCTCGGCATCGTGGCGGTCCAGATCGTCGGTGGCGTCCTCGCCGACTCGCTGGCGCTGGTCGCGGACTCGGCGCACATGGCGACGGACGCGCTGGGCCTGGCCATGGCGCTGGTCGCGATCCACTTCGCGAACCGCCCGCCGAGCGACCGGGCCACCTTCGGCTACGCGCGGGCCGAGATCCTCGCCGCCCTGGCCAACTGCCTGCTGCTGCTGGGGGCCGGCGGGTACGTGGTGTACGAGTCGGTGCAGCGCTTCCTCACCCCGGCGCAGACCGAGGGCTGGCTGGCGCTGCTGTTCGGTGCGATCGGCCTGGTCGCGAACCTGGTGTCGCTGGCGCTGCTGATGCGGGGGCAGAAGGAGAGCCTGAACGTGCGCGGCGCGTTCCTCGAGGTCGCGGCGGACGCGCTGGGGTCGGTCACGGTGATCGTCTCCGCTGTGGTGATCATGCTCACGGGCTGGCAGGCGGCCGACCCGATCGCCTCGCTCGTCATCGCGCTGATGATCGTGCCCCGGACCCTGAAGCTGCTGCGTGAGACCCTCGACGTGCTGCTGGAGGCGGCCCCCAAGGGGGTCGACATGGCGCAGGTGCGGGCGCACATCCTCGCCACGGACGGGGTGGAGGACGTCCACGACCTGCACGCCTGGACCATCACCTCGGGCATGCCGGTGCTGTCGGCCCACGTGGTCGTCAGCTCGGAGGCGCTGAGCGCGACCGGCCACGAGAAGATGCTGCACGAGCTGCAGAACTGCCTCGGTGACCACTTCGACGTGGAGCACTGCACCTTCCAGCTGGAGCCGGGCGGGCACGCGGAGCACGAGGCGCACCTCTGTCACTGAGGCGCGGGAGGCCCATGGGGCGCGTGACCTCTGGTGTGCGCCGGGGGGCACGACCGTCCGGGGCGCGCCCGCGCCGGAGGCTCTCACCGCATCGGCGGAGACGATTTCCGGCCCATCGGCCCGGGCACGATCCCCTGCGGGGTCCCTCCTTCCGGCGTCCCGGCAGACGCCATCCGCCGTGCGGGACATGCGGGGACAGCGAAGTGCCGGGAGTGCCGGATTCGTACGGCAGACTTGGGGCGCGAAGACCGATGTGAAGGATGGGTATGCCGATCACACCTGCCACCGCGACGCACAGCCCGTCGAACGGCACCGCAGACGCGATTTTGCTGGAACTGGTCGACGAGGACGGCGTGACGATCGGCACCGCGGAGAAGCTCGCCGCACACCGGCCGCCCGGGCAGTTGCACCGCGCGTTCTCCGTGTTCCTCTTCGACGAGTACGGCCGACTGCTGCTCCAGCAGCGCGCGCTGGGCAAGTACCACTCCCCCGGGGTGTGGTCCAACACCTGCTGCGGCCACCCCTACCCGGGTGAGGCGCCCTTCGCGGCGGCGGCGCGGCGCACCTTCGAGGAGCTCGGCGCCTCCCCCTCCCTGCTGGCCGAGGCGGGCACGGTCCGCTACAACCACCCGGACCCGGAGTCGGGACTGGTGGAGCAGGAGTACAACCACCTCTTCGTCGGCATGGTGCAGGCCGTGCTACGGCCCGATCCGGCGGAGGTGGCGTCGACGGCGTTCGTGACGCCACCGGAGCTCGCGGAGCGGCACGCCAGGGACACCTTCTCGGCCTGGTTCATGACCGTCCTGGACGCCGCCCGGCCGGCGATCAGGGAGCTGACGGGCACCTCGGCCGGCTGGTGAGGACCCGCCGGCAGGCCTAGGAGAAGCGGGCGGGCCGGAGCGGCAGGGCGGCCCAGATCACCTTGCCGCCGCTCGCGGTGTGTTCGACCTCGCACAGACCGCCTGCCTCGCGGGTGATCTCGCGGACGAGGAGCAGGCCGCGGCCCCCGGTCCGGCCGTGGTCGGTCTCCAGGGCCGTCGGCCGGTAGGGGTGGTTGTCCTCCACGGACACCCGGAGCCACTCGGCGCCGACGGCCAGTTCGACCGCGATCGTCGGCGACAGCACGGCCGCGTGTTTCACGGCGTTCGTCACCAGTTCGGAGACGATCAGCAGCAGTCCCTGGGCCAGGTCGTCCGCGACCGGCACCGCCTGACGGCGCAGCAGGTCCCGTACGGCGTGCCGCGCCTGCGGGACCGAGGCGTCGACGGCCGGTGCGGTGAACCGCCAGATCCCCTCGTACGGCAGCGGATCCGCCGGCCCGGCACCTAGGGGCGCCGCGCCGCCCTCTGGGCGTGGGCCGAACCCGCGCCCCTCGTCGTCCATCGTCCGGTCGCCACCCTCACGCTCGATTGTCGCCACACGTCGAGTGTTGGTAACGATGCGCTCCGGACCCCGGTGCTGAACAGAAGTCAGCAAGTATCGAGCGCTTCTGACCGTTGGCGCTTGACACGGTCAGTTGTGGGACTGGTCCTGCCCCTGTTGTGCCGTCTTGGCGAACTATTCGGGTTGTACGGGTTTGACCTCCGGATAGCATCCGGCGCATGGATCCGCAGCTGCAGCACAGCGTGGCCGGCTCGGTCGCGACGGTCGTCATCAGCCACCCGGAGAAGCGCAACGCCATGACGGCCGCGATGTGGCGCGCCCTGCCGCCGCTGCTCGGAGAGCTCGCGGGCGACCCGGCCGTGCGGGTGCTGGTGCTCACCGGGGAGGGCGCGACGTTCTGCGCCGGGGCCGACATCGCCACGCTGCGGGGCTCGCCTCGGGAGGCGCAGCGGCTGGCCGTGCGGGCCGAGGAGGCACTCGCGGCGTTCCCCAAGCCGACGCTCGCGGCGATCCGGGGGCACTGCGTGGGCGGCGGTGCGCAGCTGGCGGCGGCCTGCGACCTGCGGTTCGCCGAGGAGGGCGCGCTGTTCGGCGTGACGCCCGCGAAGCTCGGCATCGTGTACCCCTCGTCCGCCACCCGGCGGCTGGTGTCCCTGGTGGGGCCGGCCACCGCCAAGTACCTGTTGTTCTCGGCGGAGTTGATCGACGCGGAGCGGGCGCTGCGCACCGGCCTCGTCGACGAGGTGCTGCCCGCGGGTGAACTCGGCAAGCGGGTGGCCGAGTTCACCCGGGTCCTGGCGTCCCGCTCGCAGCTGACACAGGCGGCGGCCAAGGAGTTCGCGGACGGCCGCACGGACCGGGACGCGCACTGGGCCGGGCAGGCACGCGCGAGCGGTGACACCGCGGAGGGGGTCGGCGCGTTCCTGGAGCGCAGGCAGCCCCGGTTCGGCTGGAGCGTGCCTACGTCAGGATGAGCCCGGCGTGGGTCCGGACCAGGTCGACCAGGTGGGCGGGGGCCTTCTCCGGTGATCCGGCGTCGTAGGGCGGCTGGGGGTCGTACTCGGTGGCCAGTTGGACGATGCGCGCGTGGTCGTCGCCGGCGATCCGGCCGAGCAGGGTCAGTCCCATGTCGATGCCGGCGGAGACGCCGGCGGCGGTGACGTACTTGCCGTCGGTGACGACCCGCTCCCCCGTCGGCTCGGCGCCGTGGCGGGCGAGTTCCTCCAGGGCCAGCCAGTGGGAGGTCGCGCGGCGGCCGCGCAGGAGCCCGGCCGCCGCGAGCAGCAGGGAGCCGGTGCACACGGACGTCGTCCAGGTGCTGGTGGCGTCGGCGGCGCGCAGCCAGGTGAGCAGGGGGCCGTCCGCCGCCGACGGCAGCGGGCCGGGGCCGCCGGGGACGACGATGATGTCGGGGTTCGGCACGTCGGCCAGGGCCCGGTCGGCGGTGAGGGCGAGGCTGCCCGAGTCGTTGCGCACGGGACCGGGCTCCTCGGCGACGAAGACCGTCCGCGCGCCCGGGAGCCGCCCGAGGGTCTCGTAGGGGCCGACGGCGTCGAGTGCGGTGAAGCGGTCGTAGAGGACGATGGCGATCTGCATGGAATCCCTTCCGGTCGGGTGCGGTGGTCAGGGTGCCGGCGCGGGGCGGAAGCGGCGGCGGTACTCCGCCGGGGGTGTGCCCAGGGCCTTGACGAAGGCGCGGCGCATGGCCTCGGGCGTGCCGTAGCCGCTGGTGCGGGAGATCTCCTCGATGCCGTCGACCGTGTCCTCCAGGAGGCGGCGGGCGTGTTCGAGGCGGACGCGGTCCACGTAGCGGCCGGGCGTCATGCCGGTCTCCGCGCGGAAGGCGCGGGCGAAGTGGCGGGGCGAGAGGCGGGCCCGGGCGGCGAGGGACTCGACGGACAGGTCGGCGTCCGGGCGCTCGGCGATGTGGCGCTGGACCTCGCGCAGGGGCTCGCGCCGGGCGGTCTGGGCCGCGAGCTGGGCGCTGAACTGGGCCTGGTTACCGGGCCGGCGCAGGAACACCACGAGGTGCCGGGCGATGGTGAGGGCCACCTCCCGGCCCAGGTCCTCCTCGACCAGCGCGAGGGCGAGGTCGATGCCGGCGGTGACACCGGCCGAGGTGGCGACGTGCCCGTCGCGGACGTAGACCGGGTCGGGGTCGACCTCGACGGCCGGATGGTCGCGGGCGAGCCGGGCGCTGTAGGCCCAGTGGGTCGTGGCGCGCCGGCCGTCCAGCAGCCCGGCCGCGGCGAGCACGGTCGCTCCGGTGCACACGGAGACCAGCCGCCCGGCGCCCGGCCCGTGCTCGCGCACCCAGTCGACCAGTCGCGCGTCGGGCCGCAGACCGCCGGTGCCGCCGGGGACGAGCAGGATGTCCGGGTCCGGCGCGCCGTCCAGGGGCGCGTCGGGTACGAGAGTCAGGCCGCTGGTGGTCCGTACGGGCGCGCCGTCCAGGGAGGCCGTGCGGATCCGGTACGTCCCCGGGGCGAGCAGCTCCGCGCCCGCGAAGACCTCCACGGGGCCGGACACGTCGAGACTCTGCGCGCCGTCGTAGAGGACGGCGAGAACCGTGCGCTGGGCCATGCCGTCGATGGTGCGCGGGCACGGCGCACGGCCGCAATGACGAGTACCCACCTTTCCTGCCCTGTCGCGCACGGCTGTGGAGGTCATACCAAGCGGTTGGTAACCTGCGCGGCATGACCACTGCCGCCCTGGAGCCGCGTGCCGGCCGACGCTGCCACAACGTGCTCAACTCCCTGCACGCGACGCACTACTTCTCGCCGGACCTCGGCCGGGAACTGGGTGCCGTCGGGATCACCGACCCCCGGGCCGTGAACTTCGCCGTGCGCTCCGCCGCCTTCGGTCCGGTCGGCGCCGGGGCGGTGGCCGCGGTCTTCTACAACTACCGGTACGAGCTGGTGGCCCGGCACGTGCCCGCGGTGTGGGAGACCGCCACGCCCGGGCAGGTGCTGGCCGCACGCGTGCGTGCCGTGGACGCGACCCTGCGCCGGCTGCTCGGCGAGGAGGCCCTGGCGTCGGCGGAGATGGCGGAGGCCGCCCGGCTCGCCCTGCGGGCCGCCGAGGCCTGTGCGCGCGAGGCGCGGCCGCTGTACGCCGCCCACGCCGACCTGCCCGTCCCCGAGGAGCCGCACCTGAGGTACTGGCACGCGGCGACCCTGCTGCGCGAGCACCGGGGCGACGGGCACCTGGCCGCCCTGGTGTCCGCGGGCCTGGACGGACTCGAAGCCCTGGTGACCCATACGGCGACGGGCAAGGGCATGACGCCGAAGTGGGTGTTCGCCACCCGGGGCTGGAGCCGGGAGGACTGGGACACGGCGTCGGACCGGCTGCGCGAGCGCGGGCTGCTGGACGGGAGCGGCGAGCTCACGGAGCGGGGCGTGGCCCTGCGCGGCGAGATCGAGCAGGAGACGGACCGTCTCGACCGGGCCCCGTACGAGCACCTGGGCCCGGAGGGCGTGGCCCGGCTGACCGAGCTGGGCGGAGCGTTCGCGCAGGCCGCTGTCATGGCGGGGGCGTTCCCGGCGGACCTGATCGGCAAGGGCTGACGGCTTCTCGGGGCGGGAAGTTCGTCGGGGCCGCTCCGCTCACGCCCGGGACCCTTCCGGGCACGCGTGTCCGGCCGTGACGCATGGTGAGGAGTCTGCGCGGTACTCGCTCCGCACCGGCCGTCGCGGCCGGGAGTGGAGAAAGGGGAATTTCGTGTTCCGTGCTATCGCAGACGTGCTGCGCCAGATCGGCGGGGCCATCGCCACCGTCGTGACGCTGCCCTTCCGGGCCCTGGCCCGGCTCTTCGGCGGGGCCTCGTCCTCCACCCGCAGCCGCAGGGCCTGACCGCTGCCGACGGGCCGCCGCGTGCCGCCTTGATCCCCGGGTGTCGGTGTCACCTGCCACAATTGCCGCGCAACCTCAGCGGAGAAGGCGGTACGGGATCGTGACGACACCCGGGTCCAACGGGTCCACCAGCGCAGTGTCCATCGAAGGCAGGATCGCCGAGGAGCTCGGCGTACGGGAGCGGCAGGTCAGGGCCGCCGTGGAACTGCTCGACGGCGGTTCCACGGTGCCCTTCATCGCTCGCTACCGCAAGGAAGCGACCGAGATGCTCGACGACGCGCAACTGCGCACGATCGAGGAGCGGCTGCGCTACCTGCGGGAGCTGGAGGAGCGGCGGGCCGCGATCCTGGACTCGGTGCGCGAGCAGGGCAAGCTCACCGAGGAGCTGGAGGCCCGGATCCGGGGCGCGGAGACCAAGGCGCGCCTGGAGGACATCTACCTCCCGTTCAAGCCCAAGCGCCGCACCAAGGCGCAGATCGCCCGCGAGGCGGGCCTGGAGCCGCTGGCGGAGGGGCTGCTCGGCGATCCGACCGTCGAACCCCTCGCCGCGGCCACCGCGTTCGTCGACGCGGACAAGGGCGTGGCCGATCCGCAGGCCGCCCTCGACGGTGCCCGGGCGATCCTCACCGAGCGGTTCGCCGAGGACGCCGACCTCATCGGCGAGTTGCGTGAGCGCATGTGGGTGCGCGGGCGGCTGGTCGCCAAGGTGCGCGAGGGCAAGGAGGAGGTGGGCGCGAAGTTCGCCGACTACTTCGACTTCGCCGAGCCGTTCACGGAGCTGCCCTCGCACCGCGTGCTGGCGATGCTGCGCGGCGAGAAGGAGGAGGTCCTCGACCTCGTCCTGGAGCCCGAGGAGCCGACGGACGGCCCTTCGTCGTACGAGGGGATCGTCGCGCACCGGTTCGGGATCGGCGACCGGGGCCGTCCCGCCGACAAGTGGCTGGCGGACACGGTCCGCTGGGCCTGGCGCACCCGCATCCTCGTCCACCTCGGCATCGACCTCAGGCTGCGGCTGCGCACGGCCGCCGAGGACGAGGCGGTGCGGGTCTTCGCGGCGAACCTGCGCGACCTGCTGCTCGCCGCCCCGGCCGGCACGCGCGCGACGCTCGGCCTGGACCCCGGCTTCCGTACCGGTGTGAAGGTCGCCGTGGTCGACGCGACCGGCAAGGTCGTCGCCACGGACGTCATCCACCCGCACGTCCCGGCCAACCGGTGGGACGAGGCCATCGCCAAGCTGGCCCGGCTGGCGAAGGAGCACGCGGTCGAGCTGATCGCCATCGGCAACGGCACGGCCTCGCGCGAGACCGACAAGCTCGCCGGGGAACTGATCGCCAGGCACCCGGAGCTGAACCTCACGAAGGTGATGGTCTCCGAGGCCGGCGCGTCGGTGTACTCGGCGTCCGCGTTCGCCTCGCAGGAGCTGCCCGACATGGACGTCTCGCTGCGCGGCGCCGTGTCGATCGCCCGCCGGCTGCAGGACCCGCTGGCGGAGCTGGTGAAGATCGACCCGAAGTCGATCGGCGTCGGCCAGTACCAGCACGACCTGTCCGAGGTGAAGCTGTCGCGCTCGCTGGACGCGGTGGTGGAGGACTGTGTGAACGGCGTGGGCGTGGACGTCAACACGGCCTCGGCGCCGCTGCTCGCCCGGGTCTCCGGCATCACCTCCGGGCTCGCCGAGAACATCGTGGCGCACCGCGACCAGAACGGGCCGTTCACGTCCCGCGGCCAGCTGAAGAAGGTGGCGCGGCTCGGCCCGAAGGCTTTCGAGCAGTGCGCGGGCTTCCTGCGCATCCGCGGCGGCGACGACCCGCTGGACGCGTCGAGCGTGCACCCGGAGGCCTACCCGGTGGTCCGGCGCATGGTGAAGACGACCGGGCAGGAGGTCGCCGCGCTCATCGGCAACACCTCCGTGCTGCGCTCGTTGAGGCCCGAGGACTTCGTCGACGAGTCGTTCGGTCTGCCGACGGTGACCGACATCCTCAGGGAGCTGGAGAAGCCGGGCCGCGACCCGCGACCGGCGTTCCGGACGGCCGCCTTCAAGGAGGGCGTGGAGAAGATCTCCGACCTGTCGTCCGGGATGGTCCTGGAGGGTGTGGTGACCAACGTGGCCGCCTTCGGGGCGTTCGTCGACGTCGGTGTCCACCAGGACGGCCTGGTCCACGTGTCCGCGATGTCGAAGACGTTCGTCAAGGACCCACGTGACGTGGTCAAGCCCGGAGACATCGTCAAGGTGAAGGTCCTGGACGTCGACATCCCGCGCAAGCGGATCTCGCTGACGCTGCGCCTGGACGACGAGGCGGCCCCGCAGGGCGGCGGCTCCGGCGAGGGCGAGCGTCGCCGGCGGGGCGGGCGACCGCCTCAGCAGCGCCAGGGCGGGGGCCAGGGCGGGGGCCGCGGGGGCCAGGGCGGGGGGTCGCGTCAGGCGCCCGCGCCGGCGAACAGTGCGATGGCCGACGCGCTGCGCCGGGCCGGTCTGGCCGATCCGAAGAACGGCCGCCGCTGACGGCTCGGCCGGGGTGGTCGTGGCGTGGGGAGCCGCGGGTCCGTCGTGGCTGGTCGCCCCCACGCGGCGGCAGCCGCACATCGACCGCAGCCCCCGCGCCCCTGGCGGGGCGGATCTAGACTGTCGGTATGTCTGCTGCACGCGTCCTCACCTGGGAGGTGTCCGCGAGCCGGGGGTTCGAGACCGCCTGGGTCCAGGTACGGGACGGCGTCCTGCGGGCGCGCGGGCGGGCCGTCGGGACCGAGCCTGAGCCCTACTGGGTCACATACGACCTGGACACCGCCGAGGGGTTCGTCACCCGCCGGCTGCGGGTGACGGTCGACTCCGCCGGCGGCAGCCGCACGCTCGATCTGCGGCACGACGGCGGGGGCGGATGGTCCGCGGACGGCGAGCGGTTGCCGGACGTCGACGGGGCCCTCGACTGCGACCTCGGGCTGTGCCCGCTGACCAACAGCATGCCGGTGCTGCGGCACGGGCTCCATCGCGGGCCGGGCGAGCCGGAGTTGCTGATGGCCTGGGTGTCCGTGCCGGACCTGGCGGTGTGGCCGTCGCGGCAGACGTACACGCATCTGCGCCCCGGGCGGGTCCGGTACGCCTCCGGTGACTTCCGCAGTGACCTGGAGTTCGACGAGGAGGGGTTCGTCGTCGACTACCCCTCGCTCGCGAGGCGCCTGGCCGCTGCCTAGCGCTCGGTCACCTTGCCGTCCGCCACCTCCAGGCGGCGGGTGACGTGCACCGCGTCCAGCATGCGGCGGTCGTGCGTGACCAGCAGGAGGGTGCCTTCGTAGGCGTCGAGGGCCGACTCCAGTTGCTCGATGGCCGGCAGATCCAGGTGGTTGGTCGGCTCGTCGAGGACCAGGAGGTTGACGCCCCGGCCCTGGAGCAGGGCGAGGGCGGCCCGGGTGCGCTCGCCCGGGGAGAGGGTCGCCGCCGGGCGCAGCACGTGGTCCGTCCTGAGACCGAACTTGGCCAGGAGGGTGCGGACCTCGGCCGGTTCGGTGTCCGGGACGGCCGCGCGGAACGCGTCGAGCAGGGACTCCTCGCCGTGGAACAGCTTGCGGGCCTGGTCGACCTCACCGAGCAGGACACCCGAGCCGAGCGCGGCGTGCCCGGCGTCCAGCGGGATCCGGCCGAGCAGGGCGGCGAGCAGCGTGGACTTGCCGGCGCCGTTCGCGCCGGTCACCGCCACCCGGTCCGCCCAGTCGATCTGGAGGGACACCGGGCCGAGGACGAAGCCGCCGCGGCGCACCTCGGCGTCCCGCAGGGTCGCGACGACGGCGCCCGAGCGGGGCGCCGACGCGATCTCCATGCGCAGTTCCCACTCCTTGCGGGGCTCCTCGACGACGTCCAGGCGTTCGATCATGCGCTGGGTCTGGCGGGCCTTCGCGGCCTGCTTCTCGCTGGCCTCGCTGCGGAACTTGCGGCCGATCTTGTCGTTGTCGTTGCCCGCCTTGCGGCGCGCGTTCTTCACGCCCTTGTCCATCCAGGAGCGCTGCGTCTGCGCGCGGTCCTGGAGGGCCGCCTTCTTGTCGGCGTACTCCTCGTACTCGTCGCGGGCGTGCCGCCGGGCGACGTCCCGTTCCTCCAGGTAGGCCGCGTAGCCACCGCCGTAGAGGTTGATCTCCCCCTGGGCGAGGTCGAGTTCGAGGACCTTGGTGACCGTGCGGGTGAGGAACTCGCGGTCGTGGCTGACGACCACCGTGCCGGCGCGCAGGCCGGAGACGAAGCGTTCGAGGCGCTCCAGGCCGTCCAGGTCGAGGTCGTTGGTCGGCTCGTCCAGGAGGAAGACGTCGTAGCGGGACAGCAGGAGGGAGGCGAGTGAGGCGCGGGCGGCCTGGCCGCCGGACAGGGAGGTCATCGGCTGGTCCAGGTCGATCGCGAGACCGAGGGAGTCGGCCACCTCCTCGGCGCGGTCGTCGAGGTCGGCGCCGCCGAGGGCGAGCCAGCGCTCCAGGCTCGTGGCGTAGGCGTCGTCGGCGCCCGGCGCCGCGTCGACCAGGGCCTGCGTCGCCTCGTCCATGAGCCGCTGCGCCTCGGCGACGCCGGTGCGGCGGGCCAGGAACGCCCGGACGGTCTCGCCGGGCCGGCGGTCGGGCTCCTGAGGCAGGTGGCCGACGGTGGCGCTCGGCGGGGACAGGCGCAGTTCCCCCTGCTCGGGTGTGGTGAGGCCGGCGAGCATCCGGAGCAGGGTGGACTTGCCCGCGCCGTTGGCGCCGACCAGGCCGATCACGTCGCCGGGCGCGACGACGAGGTCGAGCCCGGTGAACAGGGCGCGGTCGCCGTGGCCGGCGGCGAGGTTCTTGGCGACGAGGGTGGCAGTCATCTCAGGGCCGATCCTAAGGGGCCGCTGGGTGGGTCACCGCCGTCGCCAAGACGCTGCCCGTGGTGCGCGCGACGAGGAAGGACCGCCCCTTCACCGCCTTGGCGTCCAGCGGGATGCGGTGGCGGCCCGGTTGCAGGACGCCGTCGAACAGTTCGTGGGTGTGGGTGCGGGAGAGCCGGTCGACGCGGAACGCGGTGAGGGTGAGCCGGCAGGCGGAGGTGACCTCGACGTCCGCGCCGCCGCCGTCGGCGGTCAGGGCGGTCAGGCGGCGCTGTCCGGCGGGGCTGCGGTCCAGGGCGTGTTCGATCTGGGCGACGAGGAGCGGGACGATCGGGGCGAGGCCGTCGACGTGGGCGACCGGGACCCGGGCGTGTTCGAAGGCGCGGCGGACGGCGGCCCGTTCCAGCTCGGCGGTGTCCGGGCCGAAGACGACGGCGGCGTAGCCGCGCAGTTCGTCGGCGGGCACGCCGTGGGCGTCGTGGGCGATGTCGGCGCCGACGCCGATGATGCGTAACGCGGCGGCGAGCCTGGCCAGGACGGCGACGCGGGCGCCGATCAGCAGGACGCGGCGGCGGGGATCCGGGACGGAGCCGTCGAGCAGGGTGGTCAGGGCCGTGCGGTACTCGGCGCCGCGGAAGCGGAACGGGCCGATGCCGTGGTAGCCGTTGCGTTCGAGGTCGGCGTGTTCGTCGGTCTGCCAGGCGAAGTCCCGCCAGACGACGTCCTCGCCGTCGGGGCGGATCACGGCGGTGACGGCGCCGCAGGCCAGGTCCTCGCACTCGGGGCAGCCGTAGACGACGTACCGGTCCCCGGGCAGCGGGGCCGGGCTCTCCAGGAGCAGGCTGCGGACCTGGGCGGTGAAGATCGCGGGCGGGACGTCGGAGGCGAGCGGGGAGACCGCGTCGAGATCGGAGAGCTGGAACAGCAGGGGGCGTCCGTCGACGATGAAGTCGAGGAAGTCCCGGTGGACCTGGTAACCACCGTCCGTGAGGACTCCGCCGGCCCGCATCGCGGGGGCCAGGCCGAAGGTCGTGTACTGGGCGTACTCGGCGCACATGGGGTGAGTATCCCCACACTGGGCGTGATGTGAGCACGGCATGCCTTATTCCGCTACGGTCCGGCCATGGCAGACGAACCGAGTGACGAGATCGTGGTGGTCGGAGGCGGGGTCGTCGGGCTGACGACCGCGGTGGTTCTCGCCGGGCGCGGACGGCGGGTGCGGCTGTGGACGCGGGACCCCGCCGAGGCGACCACCTCCGCCGTTGCCGGTGCGCTGTGGTGGCCCTACCGGATCCAGCCGGCCGGACTGGCGCGGGCGTGGGCCCTGCGGTCGCTGGAGGTGTACGAGGAGCTGGCCGGGCGGCCGGGGACGGCCGGCGTACGCATGGTCGAAGGGGTACTGGGCGAGACCCGGCTCGACGAGGTGGCCGGGTGGCTGGCGGAGCGGGTGCCGGGGCTGCGGGCCACCACGGCCGGGGAGTACGCGGGGCCGGGCGTGCGCGCGCGGCTGCCGCTCATCGACATGCCGGTGCATCTGGCGTGGCTGCGCGAGCGGTTCGTCGCGGCGGGCGGGGTGGTCGAGGCGCGTACGGTGTCCTCGTTCGCGGAGGCCGACGCGCCGGTCGTGGTCAACTGCACGGGGCTCGCGGCGCGGGAGCTGGTGCCGGATCCGTCCGTGCGGCCGGTGCGCGGGCAGTTGGTCGTGGTGGAGAACCCCGGCATCGACACGTGGCTGGTCGCCACTGACGCGGCCGGGGAGTACGCGTACCTGTTCCCGCAGCCGGGCGGGCTCGTCCTCGGCGGTACGGCGGAGGAGGACGTGTGGTCCCTGGAGCCGGACCCGGCGACGGCCGAGGCGATCGTCACCCGCTGCGCGGCGCTGCGGCCGGAGGTCGCCGGGGCGAAGGTGCTGGCGCACCGGGTCGGGCTGCGCCCCACCCGCCCGGCGGTCCGCCTGGAGCGCGACACCCTGCCGGACGGCCGGCTCCTGGTGCACAACTACGGCCACGGCGGCGCGGGCGTCACGGTGGCGTGGGGGTGCGCGGAGGAGGCGGCGGAGCTGGTCACCGGCTGAGGCGGGGCCCGCACCCGGCTGCTTTGGCGCCGGGCCGGAGCCCACCCCACCCTCCGGACCGCCTGGACCACAAGCCCCCGCGGGGCAACCGAACCCGTGCGACCACGGCCGCAGGGATGCACCGGGAAAGCGGCGCGGCCGGACGACGCCTGCGGCGAGCACCGCACCCGGCTGCTCCAGCACCGCGCCACAGCCCACCCCACCCTCCGGACCGCCTGGACCACGAGCCCCCGCGGGGCAACCGAACCCGTACGACCACGGCCGCAGAGAAGCGGCGCGGCCGACGACGCCTGCGGCGAGGACCGCATCCGGTGCGCGGGGCCCGTGGAACGGCCAGGGCGCCCCGGGTGGAATGCCCGGGGCGCCCTGAAGGCTCGTGTCAGTGCTTGCCGATCGGGTCGCCCTCGACGTCCGGGCCGCGGCCCGGGCCGACGCGGAACTCGAACTCGCCGTCGTACTTCTTGTGGCCCTCGATGACGGCCAGTTCGATGGCCTCGGACCCCATCTGCTCGCGCACGATGACCGGGTCGCGGCGCAGGTCGCGCATGAGGGCGACGCACATGAAGGTCATCACGACGACGAACGGCGCCGCCGCGAGGATCGTGAGGTTCTGCAGGCCGGTCAGGGCGTCGCCCTGCCCGCTGCCGACCATGAGCATGATCGCGGCGACCGCTCCGGTGACCACGCCCCAGAACACCACGACCAGCCGGCCCGGTTCGAGCGCGCCCTTCTGCGACAGCGTGCCCATGACGATCGAGGCCGCGTCCGCGCCCGAGACGAAGAAGATGCCGACCAGGATCATCACGAGCAGGCTGGTCACGGTGGCGATCGGGAACTGCTGGAGCACGCCGAAGAGCTGGCCCTCCGGGGTCGTCTCCTTGCCGAGCTGCCCCTGCTCCTGCATCTTCATCGCCGAGCCGCCGAAGATCGCGAACCAGATGAGGCTGACCGTGCTGGGCACGAGGATGACACCGCCGACGAACTGCCGGATGGTGCGGCCCCGGCTGATGCGGGCGATGAACATGCCGACGAAGGGCGTCCAGGAGATCCACCACGCCCAGTAGAAGACGGTCCAGCTGCCCAGCCAGTCCCCGACGCCCTCGCCGCCGCTGGCCTCCGTGCGCCCGGCCAGCTGGGGCAGGTCGCCGAGGTAGGCGAAGACCGAGGTGGGCAGCAGGTCCAGGACGATGATGGTCGGCCCGGCGACGAACACGAACAGGGCGAGCACCAGCGCCAGCACCATGTTGGTGTTGGACAGCCACTGGATGCCCTTCTCCACGCCCGACACCGCGGACGCGACGAAAGCCAGGGTCAGCACCGCGATGATCGTGACCAGCAGCCCGGTGCTCACCTCGTCCATCCAGTCCAGCTCCTGCACACCGGAGCCGATCTGCAGCGCGCCGAGCCCCAGGGAGGCGGCGGAGCCGAAGACGGTCGCGACGATCGCGAGGATGTCGATGACCCGGCCGGCGGCGCCGTTGGCGTGCTTCTTGCCGATGAGCGGGGTGAACACGGCGCTGATGGTCTGCCGGCGGCGCCTGCGGAAGGTGCTGTAGGCGATGGCCAGGCCCACCACGGCGTAGATCGCCCAGGGGTGGAGCGTCCAGTGGAAGAGGGTGGTCGCCATGGCCGTCTCCATGCGCTCACCGGAGTCGGCCGGGTCGGTGCCCGGCGGGGCCGTCGAGTAGTGCGACAGCGGCTCGCTCACGCCGTAGAACATCAGGCCGATGCCCATGCCGGCGCTGAACATCATGGCCACCCAGGAGACCGTGCGGAACTCGGGCTCCTCACCCTCCGCGCCCAGGTGGATCCGGCCGTAGCGGCTGATCGCGAGCCACAGGGCGAACACGACGAAGCCCGAGGCGGCGAGCATGAACGCCCAGCCGCCGTTGTGCATCAGGCCGCTGAGCATGCTCGTGGAGACGTCTTCGAGCGAGTCGGTCGCCGCGGCGCCCCAGACCACGAAGGCGAGGGTGAGCACCGCTGTGACGCCGAAGACGATGCGGTCGGTCTGCGGCCGGTCCCGGCCGGGCAGGCCCGCTTCCGACCCCGGCAGCGCGGCTCCCTCGTGGGGGTCCTTGTCGCTTGGTCGTTCTTGCGTCACAGGCGGCACCTTTCATCGGGACAGCGTGGAGAATCGGTTCCTCCGTAACGCTGCTACCACGTGTGGCGGATTTTCACCCCCCTCAGCATGCGGTTTCGCGTGAACCTCCGGTCAGGTGGTACTCGGCCCGGTCGTCGAGCAGCAGCGGGACGAGCGCCCGCAGGGACTGGCGCACGGGCACGAGCACGCCCTCGGCGTCGTCGCGCACGCGCACGCCGTGCAGGGCGAGTTCGTCTCCCACCTCGGCGTACTGGGCGGCCGTGAGCCGGTAACCGCAGGGCGGGTCGGCGATGACGTCCGCCGGTTCGGGCGGGTCGTTGTCGGCGCCGCCGAGGTAGACCGGGCCGCCGGTGGCGTACCCGGCGAGACGGGCCCGGCCCGTGGCCGCCTCGATCCGGCCACGGCGCTCCTCGGTGTAGCCGAACAAGCCCTTCAGGGCGGCCAGTTGCGAGGTCACCCGGCGCCGGTTGTTCAGCGCCTCGTCCGCCTTCTCGGCGTCGGTGAGCGGGTCCACGCGGCTCTCGATGAGCAGGCCGACGGAGTGTTTCACCCCGGACATGTTGCGCAGGATGCGCTCCTGCCCGTCCCCGGCGACCTGCCTGATCGGTTCGCCCGTGTCCGGGTCGGTCCAGATGCCGTAGGTGCCGGTCGAGTGGCCGGCCCGCCGCGCGGCGGGCCGGACGTACGCCTCGGACAGTGTCCGCGCCTCCTCGTGGACCGCGTCATGGGTGTTGAGGTTGCGCGGCCACAGGTCGAACAGGGCCTTGTCGTAGTAGGGGGGTGTGGCGCCGTACTCGTGCAGGTCGTAGACGAGGTCGGGGCGCTGGTCGCGCAGGACGGCGGCGAGGGCGCGGCCCTCGGCGGTGCGCAGGGCGAGGTGGTCGCGGTTGATGTCGACGCCGTCGCTGTTGCCGCGGGTGTTCGCGGCCCGGCCGTCCGGGTTGGCGGTGGGCACGACGAGGACCGTGGTGCGGTCCAGGAAGCGCCGGGTGCGGCTGTCCCGGGCGTGGGCGAGATCGCGGATCGTGGTGAGGCAGGCCTCGCGGCCGGAGGGCTCGTCGCCGTGCTGGCTGCACACGAGGAGCACCTTGCTGGGACTCGGCCGGGTGCCGATCCGGACGAGCTGGAGGGGGCGGCCCTGCTTCGTCGTGCCGAAGCGGGACACGGAGACACGGCTGCTCGACCGGTCGACGGCCCTGAGGAAGTCCTGCTCCTCGGGCTGGGTGGTCCACCGGGCTCCATTCGTCTGTTCGAAGCCGGTGCGCGGCGGTGCGTCCGTGGCCGTCGCCTCGGCCGGGACGGCGACCAGGGACGCGGCGAGTGCCGCGGCGGTCAGGGCCAGGGCGCGGATCACCGGGCTCCCCCCGGGAGGCGGTGGGTGGTGCGCGGCTCCCGTACGCCGTCCAGGAGGGAGGCGCCGGGCGTGGCGGACGCTCCACCCGCGGTGGCGCGGGCGAAGGCGGTGGCCCCGCCGACGAACGGCACGCGTGCCGAGGTACGCGCGAGGTCGAGCGTCAGCTTTGGCCGGTCGGCATGGGGGTCCCCCGTGCTCGAGCCAAGCCGAGAGCTCGGGGGAGGGTCGATGAGATCCTTGTCGGTGCCCGCGACGATCAGCGCCAGGCGGTGGCCCTTCGGCACGACATGGTCGGTGGCCGCCAGGTCGAGGGTGATCGTGTACCGCTTGCCCGGGGTGAGCGGGGTGCCCCTGACGTCGGAGGCGTGGTTGCCCAGGTCGGCCCAGCCGCGGCTGACGATCGTGTAGTCGACGTCGGCGGTCTTCGCCTTCGTCTCCTTGAAGCAGGCACTGTCGCCGGCGGTGCTCGCGCCCCAGCAGGTGCGGTCGGTGAGCGTGGTGACGCCCTCACCCGGGTCGGCGTAGTCGCGGATGGTGGCGGGGCCGATGTCGACGAGGACGGCGGAGAGGTGGGCCGTGGGGGTGGAGGGCGTCGCGGTGACGGTGACCTCGGACGAGCCGGACAGGCGCAGGTCGCGGCTGAGCGCTCCGGTGACGAAGCCGGCCTTGTCCGGTGTGGGCTTGTCGATGCTCGCGGCCCAGTCGGTCTCGCTCAGCGCCGGGTCGTCGGTGATGGTCTCGGTGCCGTGGCGGCGGTGCAGGCCGAGGGTGCCGACGCCGTCCTGGGCGCCCTGGCCGGGGCGCAGGGTGGCGGCGCGGGTGCCGCTGGGCGGCCAGGTCCGGGAGGTGCTCCACTGGTCGGGCGCGCGTTCGATGTCGGCCATGGGCTCGCGGTCGATGCCATTGTCGTGGCCCATGAGTTCGTGGTCGAACCAGCGGTGCAGAGTCTCGACCCACGCCGCGCGCCGGAAGTCGAACGGGTCGACGTGGCCGGTCCGGGAGAGCCAGATCTTGCGGTCGACGCCGTTCTTCGCGAGAGCGTCCCACCACTGCCCGACGTGCTTCATGCGGACGTTGAGGTCCTGCATGCCGTGGACGAGGAAGACGCTGGCCTTCACCTTGCGGGCGGCCTCGACGTAGTCGCGCTCGGTCCACAGCGGGGTCCAGTCGCCGGTGCGCGGAGCGCCCTCGGCCAGCTTCCGCTGGACGGGGCCGCACTTGGCGCGGGCGTCGGGGCTGTCGACGTAGTGCGAGAGCCAGTCGGGGCCGGAGTCGTAGAGCGGGGCGCCCTGCTGGAAGTAGTAGTCGTACCAGGAGGAGATGGCGCTGATCGGGACGATGGTCTCCAGGCCCTCGACGCCGGTGGCGGCGACGCCGTTGGCGATGGTGCCGTCCCAGCTCTTGCCGATCATGCCGGTGCGGCCGTTGGTCCAGCCGGCCTTGGCGCGGGTGGTGCCGGTGCGCGTGGTGTAGGCCTTGGCGCGGCCGTTGAGCCAGTCGACGACGGCCTTGGCCGACTGGACGTCGGAGCGGCCGCCGACGTCGACGCAGCCGTCCGAGCGATTGGTTCCGGCCAGGTCGACGCCGACGACGGCGTAGCCGCGCGGGACGAAGTAGTTGTCGTAGAACAGCGGCATCTGCACGATGTCGCCGTTCGCGTCGTACGTCTTCTTCTGGCTCTCGTTGCCGCGCCCGCAGCAGGAGTAGTACGGGCTGGCGTCCATGATGACGGGGACCTTGCGGCCCCGGGCGGCGGGCTCGCGGGGGCGGACGATGTCGACGGCGACCCGGTCCGCCTTCCCGTCGCCGTCCCCGTCGAGTCCGGTGTCCACCCAGACGGCCTCGCGGATGGCGTTCTCGTAGGAGTGGACGGGCTGGCTCCCGCGGGGGGTCGCCTGTGCGGCCGCCGGGGTGAGCAGTGTGGCCATCAGGGCGGCCGTGGCCGCCGTCGCGAGCGGTCTCCAGGTCGTGAAGCGCGTGCGTTTCGGCATGCGCCGGACGGTACATCGGTGAACTCCCCTTCAGAAGAGGGCCGCTGACGGGACGGCGTGTCCGGGAGCGCTCCGCGGGGCGGGTGTCTCATGTCGGCCGAATGGCGATCGTGTGACAACAGGGGCCATGGACATGACCAGTGACACAGGGAGTCAATAGGCTCCGGACAGACTTCGGGACCTACGACTTGGAGCCTTGCGTGCACCGCAGAATCATCGCGCCGGGAGCCCTGGCAGCGGCCGTCCTCCTGCTGGCGATCCCGGCATCGGCCGCCCCCCACTCCCCCGGCGCGCCGGGGATCGGCGACCCCTACTACCCGGCCTACGGCAACGGCGGATACGACGTCTCCCACTACGACCTCCGGCTGAAGTACCAGCCGGCCACGGACGAGTTGGAGGGCACGGCCACCCTCGTGGCCCGCACCACCCAGGAGCTGTCGCGCTTCAACCTCGACTTCCTGCTGGACGTCGACGAGGTACGCGTGAACGGGGTCAAGGCCTCGTTCACGACCTCCGGCGAACACGAGCTGGAGATCACGCCGAAGACCCCGCTGTCCAAGGGCACGGCCGTCACGGTCGTCGTGCGCTACCACGGCGTGCCGTCGTCGAAGCGGGCCTACGGCTTCACCAGCTGGCACCGCACCCCGGACGGCGGTGTCGCGGCCAACGAGCCGGAGGCGGCCGCGTGGTGGTTCCCGAGCAACGACCACCCGCTCGACAAGGCCACCTACGACGTGTCCGTGCTGGTGCCGGACGGCACGCAGGCCATCTCCAACGGCACGCTGCAGTCGACGAGTTCACGGCTCGGCTGGACGCGCTGGAACTGGCGTTCCAACAAGCCGCAGGCCACCTACCTCGCCACGCTCGCGGTCGGGAAGTTCGACCTCACCACCGGCACGACCGAGAGCGGCATCCCGGTCGTCAACGCGTACAGCAAGGACCTCGGCGACCACGCCGGCGCGGCCCGCGCGAGCATCGAGCGCAGCGGCGAGATCGTGGACTGGCTGAGCGGCTACTTCGGGCCCTACCCGTACAACGCGCTCGGCGGGTACGTCCCGAACACGAACACCGGGTACGCGCTGGAGACCCAGACCCGGCCGTTCTACAGCCCCCGGCAGTTCGCGAACGGGTCGAACGTGTCCCTCGTCGTCCACGAGCTGGCCCACCAGTGGTACGGGGACACGGTGTCCCTCAAGGGCTGGAAGGACATCTGGATCAACGAGGGCTTCGCGCGGTACGCGCAGTGGCTGTGGTCCGAGCACGAGGGCGAGGGCACCGCGCAGGAACTCGCCGACTACGTGTACGCCTCGCACCCCGCCGACGACCCGTTCTGGACGGTGCGGCCCGGGGACCCCGGGCCGGACGACCAGTTCGACATCGCGGTCTACGACCGCGGCGCGCTGGCCGTGCAGGCGCTGCGCAACGCGATCGGCGACGAGGCGTTCTTCACGATCCTCAAGGGCTGGCCGCAGAAGTACGCCCACGGCAACGCGTCCGTCGCCGACTTCCGGCGGTACGCCGAGGAGGTGTCCGGCAAGCCGCTGGCCGCCCTCTTCGACACCTGGCTGTTCCAGCCGTCCAAGCCGGGGGTGCCCGCGGCCCGGGCCGCGGCGGTCGCGAAGGCGGCCAAGACGGTGGCCCGGCCGAAGTCGTGGAAGAAGATCGCGGCGACCAACGGGGTGCACGAGCACGGCGGCCACGCGCAGGGCGCAGGGCACCGTCACTGACGCGCCCCGTCCCGCCCCGCGGTCTACGGTGGGCCCATACGCACCGGGCGTATGGGGCCGGTGCGTATGGGCTGGCGACGAGGAGCCGGGCGTGCGGAACGTGGCGATCATCGAGGCTCCGTCCGTTCTCGGACTGCGCCCGACGGGGGTCCAGGACCTGGCGCCGGCGCTGCTCGGCGCCGGGCTGGCCGAGGCACTCGCGGCACAGAGCGTGGGGCGGGTCGAGCCGCCGCCCCACGACCCGGAGCGGGAAGCGGGGACCGGGATGCTGAACCCGGGCGGCATCGCGGCCTACTCCGCGGAGCTGGCCGACGCCGTGGGCGGGGTCCTCGACGGCGGCCGGTTCCCGCTGGTGCTCGGCGGCGACTGCAGCGTGCTGCTCGGCACCCTGCTCGCGCTGCGCCGCCGGGACCGGCACGGGCTGCTGTTCCTCGACGGGCACACCGACTTCTACCAGCCTCAGGCCGAGCCGGCCGGCGAGGTGGCCTCCATGGAACTCGCCCTGGCCACCGGGCGCGGCCCGCGCGTCCTGGCCGACCTGGAGGGGCGCGGCCCGCTGGTACGGGACGAGGACGTCGTCGCCCTGGGGTTCCGGGACGCGGAGGAGTCCGCGGCGTACGGGATGCAGCCGCTGCCCGACGCGCTGCACGCGATGGAGCTGGACACCGTACGCGCCCTGGGCGCCGGCGAGGCCGCCCGGCGGGCGGTCGGGCTGCTGACCGGCTCCGGCGGGGGCGCCGGGTACTGGGTCCATCTCGATGTCGACGTCCTGGACGACGCGGTGATGCCCGCCGTCGACTACCGACTGCCGGACGGCCTGACCTGGCAGGAGCTGGAGACGGTCCTGCGCACGGCCCTGTCCTGCGGCGCGGCCGAGGGCCTCGACGTGGCGATCTTCAATCCCCGCCTGGACCCCGACGGGACGCTCACGCACCGCCTGGCCGACTGCCTGGTCCGGGCCTTCGACGGCCTGGACTGAGCCGGGGGCTCACTTCCCGTGGTCGTACACCGTCACCGGTATGCCCTGCCGCACCAGCCGCTCCTCGATCAGCGGCTCCACACGGGACCAGCTGCCCCCGGCCAGACCGCAGCCGAGCCGGGGCATGTGCACGGAGGCACCCAGCTCCCGGGCCCTGTCGGCGACGGCCCCGAGAGCCCGGTCGATCGCCTCGTAGCGGACGGGGACGCCCTTGCTGCCGGTCCTGGTGCCGCGCCGGCCGATCATGTCGGCCACCCAGACGTAGCGCTCGACCTGGACGAACCGCACCGCGCCGAGGGCGAAGTCGTTCGCCGCGCGGTCGCGGTGCCAGGCCCGGTACGCCGCCTCCGGCTCTGGCCGCCGGCGCGACAGCGCGAGGACGAAGTCCTTGCCCCAGCCCCCCAGGTCGTCGCAGACATGGGCGATGATCCTGACGCCCTTCACCGGCGGAGCGGTGGCGTCATGCCGGACATATGCGATGCCCGGCATGACGCCTCCGTAGCCGCGGCCACTGACAGCGGCCCCGGTCCGCTACCTCGTCAGCTTCGACAGCTCCTGGTCGGCCGTCTGCGACACCCGGCGGCGGACGCCGAACCAGCCCGCCACCAGCATGATCGCGATCAGCGGGATGAGCAGGAGCGTCCTGCGGCCGACCTCGGGGTCGTTCCACATCATGCCGAGGCAGGCCAGCAGGAAGGCGATCGTGGCGATCTCCGTGACCGGGCTGCCGAAGAGGCGGAAGGAGGGGCGGGCGACCAGGCCCGCCCTGGCGCGGCGGACGAAGACCAGGTGGCAGATCATGATGATCACCCAGGTGCTGATGATGCCGAGGGAGGCGACGTTCAGCACGATCTCGAAGGCCTGGGCCGGCACGAGGAAGTTCAGGCCGACGCCGAGCACGCAGACCGCGCAGGTGAGCAGGATGCCGCCGTAGGGGACCTGGCTGCGGTTCATGCGGGCGGTGAACTTCGGCGCGGAGCCGGCCATCGCCATCGAGCGCAGGATGCGGCCCGTGGAGTACAGGCCCGAGTTCAGCGAGGACATGGCGGCGGTCAGGACCACCAGGTTCATCACGTCGCCCGCGGCCGGGACGCCGATCTTCGACAGGACCGTGACGAAGGGGCTCTGGTCGGCCGAGTAGACCGAGCCGGGCAGCAGCAGGGCCAGCAGGACGACCGAGCCGACGTAGAACAGGCCGACGCGCCACATGATCGAGTTCACCGCGCGCGGGACGACCTTCTCCGGCTCGGCGGTCTCGCCCGCGGCGACACCGACCAGCTCCAGCGCGGCGTACGCGAAGATCACGCCCTGCATGACGAGGACGACCGGCATCATGCCGTGCGGGAAGACGCCGCCGTTGTCCGTGATCACGCTCAGGCCCGGGGTCTGACCGCCCACCTCGTGCTGCGTGGCCAGCAGGAAGATGCCGATGAGCATGAAGCCGACCAGCGTCGCGACCTTGATGATCGCGAACCAGAACTCCATCTCGCCGAAGATCTTCACCGAGATCAGGTTCACGGCCAGCACCACCGCGAGGGCGATCAGCGCCAGCACCCACTGCGGGATGTCGGTGAACAGGCTCCAGTAGTGCGTGTAGAGCGCGATCGCGGTGATGTCGGCGATGCCGGTGGTCGACCAGTTCAGGAAGTACATCCAGCCGGCGACGTAGGCGCCCTTCTCACCGAGGAACTCACGCGCGTACGACACGAACGAGCCGGAGGAGGGCCGGTACAGGACCAGCTCGCCGAGGGCCCGCACGACGAAGAAGGCGAAGATGCCGCAGACCAGGTAGGCCAACGCGAGCGCCGGGCCCGCGTTGTGCAGCCGGCCGCCCGCCCCGAGGAACAGTCCGGTGCCGATCGCGCCGCCGATGGCAATCATGTTGACGTGGCGGGCCTTGAGGTCCTTGCTGTAGCCGGCGTCGCCCGCGTCCGCGGGCACCTGGGCCGCATCGGTACGCGGCGTGGCCGCAGCCGTGTTCACGGCGTCCTTGCTCACGGGTGGTTCCACTTCCTGGATCGCCCCGGACGTCGTGGGTCCGGGGTCCGTACAGTGCGTCGGCCCGCACCACCCTCGTGACGCGGCACAGACCAAGGCAGCACTTTCCCACACGCCTCAGCTCGCACACGGTGACCGGCGTCACAGAGCGTCACTTCTCACAAGGTCCACCAGGGACCCGCACAGCGGCCGCCCGACGTTCACCGCATGCTCATCGACCGCTGCGGACGAGGTGTCACAGCTCTGGTGGGACAGCGATACTGCTGCGCATGACGACCGACGCCGAGGAGCCGACCCTCACGATCGACGAGCTGGCCGCCCGGACCGGTGTCACGGTGCGCACGGTCCGCTTCTACGGGACGAAGGGGCTGCTGCCGCCGCCGGTGCTCGGTCCCCGGCGCGTGGGCCACTACGGGCGGGAGCACCTGGCCCGGCTGGCGCTGATCGAGGAGCTGCAGCGGCAGGGCATGACGCTGGCCGGCATCGAGCGGTACCTGCGGCAGCTGCCGCCCGACCTGAGCGCGCACGACCTGGCCGTGCAGCGGGCGGTGGTGGCGTCCTGGGCGCCGGACACCGTCGAGACGGTCACCCACGAGGAACTGGCGCGGCGGGCCGGGCGGCCGCTGGACGAGGAGGACGTCGAGCGGCTCGTCGCGATGGGCGTGGTCCGGCCCGCCGAGGACGGCTACGAGACCGACCTCGGCCTGCTCCGGCTGGGCGCCGGGCTGCTGGACGTGCCTCTCTCCCCTCAGGCGATCTTCGCGGCGCGCAAGGTCCTCCTGGAACACACGCGCGCCGCGGCCCGGGAGCTCTCCCAGCTCTTCCGCGCCGAGATGGCGGAGCGCGACGCGCGGGACGTGCGGTCCCTGTCGGCACACATGCACCCCTTGGTGGTGCAGGCGCTCCTCGCCGCGTTCCAGCGCTCGCTCAGGGAAGAGCTGGGCGAGTGGCTGACCGGTCCTGCCGGCGGGCCGGCCGCGGACTAGTCGGCGAAGCGCTCCCCCTTCTCCGCCTTCTCGACGAGCAGGGCCGGCGGGGTGAACCGGTCGCCGTAGCGCTCGGCGAGCTCCCGCGCACGGGCCACGAAGCCGGGCAGCCCGCCCTCGTAGCCGTTGATGTACTGGAGCACACCGCCGGTCCAGCCGGGGAAGCCGATACCGAACAGGGAGCCGATGTTGGCGTCGGCGACGGAGGTCAGCACGCCCTCCTCCAGCAGCCGGACGGTGTCCAGCGCCTCGGAGAAGAGCATGCGTTCCTGCATGTCCTCGAACGGGATCCGGTGGCCGGGCTTCGTGAAGTGCTCGCGCAGGCCCGGCCAGAGTCCGGTGCGCCTGCCGTCCTCGTCGTAGTCGTAGAAGCCGGCGCCGCCGCTGCGGCCCGTGCGGCCGAACTCCTCGACCATGCGGTCGATGACGGCCTCGGCGGGGTGGGGCGTCCAGGTGCCGCCGGCCTCCTCGACCGCCCGCTCGGTCTCGGCGCGGATCCTGCGGGGCAGGGTGAGGGTCAGCTCGTCCATGAGGGACAGGACCTTGGCCGGGTAGCCGGCCTGGGCGGCGGCCTGTTCGACGGAGGCGGGCTCGATGCCCTCGCCGACCATGGCGACACCCTCGTTGATGAAGTGGCCGATGACGCGGGAGGTGAAGAAGCCGCGCGAGTCGTTGACGACGATCGGCGTCTTGTTGATCTGCCGCACCAGGTCGAAGGCGCGCGCCAGGGCCTCCTCGCCCGTGCGCTCGGCCTTGATGATCTCGACGAGCGGCATCCTGTCGACGGGCGAGAAGAAGTGCAGGCCGACGAAGTCGCCCTGGCGCTCGACCCCTTCGGCGAGGGCGGTGATGGGCAGGGTGGAGGTGTTGGAGCACAGCAGCGCGTCGGGGGCGACGGCGTGCTGGATCTCCTGGAACACCTTGTGCTTGACGGAGGTGTCCTCGAAGACGGCCTCGATGACCGCGTCGCAGCCCGCCAGATCCTGGACCTCGGCCGTGGGCGTGATGCGGGCGAGCAGCGCGTCGGCCTTCTCCTGGGTCGTGCGGCCCTTGGCGACGGCCTTGGCGCACAGCTTCTCGGAGTAGCCCTTGCCCTTGAGGGCCGCCTCCAGGGACACGTCCTTCAGCACGACGTCGATGCCGGCGCGGGCACAGGAGTAGGCGATGCCGGCGCCCATCATGCCGGCGCCGAGGACGGCGACCCTGCGGACCGTGCGCGGCTCGACGCCCTTGGGGCGGCCGGCGCCGGAGTTGACGGCCTGGAGGTCGAAGAAGAACGCCTGGATCATGTTCTTCGAGGTTTGCCCGGCGGCCAGTTCGACGAAGTAGCGGGCCTCGATGACCTGGGCGGTCTCGAAGTCGACCTGGGCGCCCTCGACGGCGGCGGCGAGGATGTTGCGCGGGGCCGGGTAGGGGGCGCCGTTGGTCTGCTTGCGCAGGGTGGCCGGGAAGGCCGGCAGGTTCGCGGCGAACGCGGGGTCGGCCGGTGTGCCGCCGGGGATCCTGTAGCCCGGCCGGTCCCAGGGCTGCTGCGACTCGGGGTGGGCGTCGATGAAGGCGCGGGCCTTGGCGAGCAGGTCCTGCGGGCTGTCGGCGACGTCGTCGACGAGGCCGTTCTCCAGGGCGCGGCGCGGGCTGTACTGGGTGCCCTGGAGGAGGACCTTCAGCAGGGCGTCGGCGATGCCCAGCAGCCGGACGGTGCGGACGACGCCGCCGCCTCCGGGGAGCAGGCCGAGGGTGACCTCGGGGCAGCCGATCTTGGAGCCGGGCGCGTCCAGTGCGACGCGGTGGTGGCAGGCCAGGGCGATCTCGTAACCGCCGCCGAGGGCCGCGCCGTTGAGGGCGGCGACGACGGGCTTGCCGAGGGTCTCGATGCGGCGCAGGTTCCGCTTGACGGCCATGCCGCCGTCGAACAGTTCCTGGGCGGTCCCCGGCGTGACCCGGACGAGGTCACGCAGGTCCCCGCCGGCGAAGAAGGTCTTCTTGGCCGAGGTGATGATGACGCCCCGGATGGTGTCCTTCTCGGCCTCCAGACGGTCGGTGACGGCGGCGAGGGACTCGCGGAACGCCTGGTTCATGGTGTTCACGGACTGGTTCGGGTCGTCGATGACCAGGGTGACGAGGCCGGTGCGGTCCTGCTCCCAGCGGATGGTGGTGGACTCAGTGCTCATGTGGAGGTGCTCCGTGTGATCCGTCAGGAGGAGGTCAGATGCGCTCGATGATCGTGGCGATGCCCATACCGCCGCCGACGCACAGCGTGGCGAGACCGTAGCGCTTGTCCTGGCGCTCCAGTTCGTCGACGAGGGTGCCGAGGATCATCGCGCCGGTGGCGCCGAGGGGGTGGCCGAGCGCGATCGCGCCGCCGTTGACGTTGACCTTGTCCAGGGACAGGCCCATGTCCCGCGCGTAGCGCAGCACGACTGCCGCGAACGCCTCGTTGATCTCGACGAGGTCGATGTCGTCGATGGTCAGCCCGGCCTTGGCGAGGGCCTTGCGGGTGGCGGGCGCGGGGCCGGTGAGCATGATGGTGGGCTCGGAGCCGGATACCGCGGCGGAGACGATCCGCGCACGGGGCGTGAGTCCGTAGCGCTCGCCGACCTCCTTGGAACCGATCGCGACGAGCGAGGCGCCGTCGACGATGCCGGAGGAGTTGCCCGCGTGGTGGACGTGGTCGATCTTCTCCACCCAGTGGTACCGCTGGAGCGCGACCGCGTCGAATCCCCCGTGTTCGCCGATGTCCGCGAAGGACGGCTTCAGCTTGGCGAGGGAGTCGGCGGTGGTGCCGGGGCGCGGGAACTCGTCGTGGTCGAGGACGACGAGCCCGTTGCGGTCCTTCACGGGGACCACGGACCGGTCGAAGCGGCCTTCCTTCATGGCGGTCGCGGCCCGCTCCTGGGAGAGCGCGGCGTACTCGTCGACGTCCCGGCGGGAGAAGCCCTCGATGGTGGCGATGAGGTCGGCGCCGATGCCCTGCGGCACGAAGTTGACCTGGAGGTTGGTCATCGGATCGTTGAACCACGCGCCGCCGTCGGAGGCCATCGGCACCCGGGACATCGACTCGACACCGCCCGCGAGGACGAGGTCCTCCCAGCCGGAACGGACCTTCGCCGCGGCCAGGTTGACGGCTTCCAGGCCCGAGGCACAGAAGCGGTTCTCCTGCACTCCGGCGACCGTGTCGGGCAGTCCTGCGGCGATGGCGGCGATCCGGGCGATGTCGGAGCCCTGGTCGCCGACCGGGCCGACGACGCCGAGCACGATGTCGTCGACGGCGGCCGGGTCGAGGCCGGGGAACCGGGCGCGGATCTCGTGGATGAGTCCGACGACCAGGTCGATGGGCTTGGTGCCGTGCAAAGCGCCGTTGGCCTTGCCGCGCCCCCGCGGGGTGCGGATCGCGTCGTAGACGTACGCTTCGGTGCTCACGAGGAGGCCTTTCACTGGGGGGTGCGGGACGAGGGGAGCAGCCCGGGGACGTCCCAGTCCCGGGCGACGTCCGCCGTGTCGGCGCCGGGCCGGGCCGGGCCGCTGCGGACGGAGGTCGGGGTCGTGGAGAAACGGGGGGCCGGGGCGGGCTGGGTGATGCCGCCGTGGTCGGTGAAGGTGCCGCGGGCGGCCAGGTGCGGATGGTGCGGGGCCTCGCGCAGCGACAGCACGGGCGCCACGCACGCGTCGGTGCCGTCGAACACGGCCGTCCACTCGTCCCGGGTGCGGCTGCTGAAGCGGGCGGCGACCTCCTCGCGCAGTTCCCCCCAGCGGGCGACGTCCTCGCGGGCGGGTCCCTGGTCCTCGATCCCCAGCAGGTCGAGGAACTGCGCGTAGAACCGCGGCTCCAGGGCGCCGACGGCCATGTACCGGCCGTCGACGGTCTCGTAGGTGCCGTAGTAGGGGCAGCCACCGTCGAGGAGGTTGGCGCCGCGGCGGTCCTGCCAGCCGCCGGCGGCGAGCATGCCGTGGATCATCGTGGCCAGGTGGGCGGTGCCGTCGACGATGGCGGCGTCCACGACCTGCCCGGTCCCGGTCGCCCGCGCGTGGTGGAGGGCGGCCAGGACGCCGACGACGAGGTAGAGGGAGCCGCCCGCGTAGTCGCCGAGCAGGTTGGCGGGGACCGGCGGCGGCTCGCCGGGGCGGCCGATCATGCCGAGGGTGCCGGTGGGGGCGATGTAGGCGATGTCGTGTCCCGCGCGCGGGGCGAGCGGCCCCTCCTGGCCCCAGCCGGTCATCCGGCCGTACACCAGGCGCGGGTTGCGGGCGTGGCAGTCCCCGGGCCCGACACCGAGGCGCTCGGCGACGCCGGGGCGGTAGCCCTCGACCAGGATGTCGGCGCGAGCGGCCAGGGCGAGCACCCGCTCCGGGCCGTCCGGGGCCTTCAGGTCGACGAGCACCGAGCGCTTGTTGCGGTTGGTGACGTCGTAGGCCGGGTCGATGGCGAGCCCGGGGCCGCCGGGCCGGTCCACGCGTACGACGTCGGCTCCGAGGTCGGCCAGGAGCATGGCGGCGAACGGACCGGGCCCGATCCCGGCCAGCTCGACGACGCGCACGCCGGTGAGCGGGCCGTGTGCTGCCGTCCCTGCCGTGGTCATCCGGCCCCCAGGTCTGTGACACACATGATGTAACACCAGTGATGCTAAGAACACGTTCCACTCGGCACAAGAGCTGAACGAGCAAGCGCTTAGTAATGTGCCGTACGGGTCAGGCCTCGTCCAGCTCCGCTGTCAGCCGTTTCGGTGCGATCGCCCGGTAGCTCTCCTCCACCCAGTCGCACAGGAGTTCCGCGGCCGGGGCGCCCCGCGCTTCCAGGGGGATGCTCACCCAGCCCGCCTTGCCCAGGCCGTATCCCGCGGGCTCGGCGCCGGGGCACGCCAGCGCGTGCGCGTGCGCCGTCTCGTCCGTGAGCTTCACCGTCACCCCGAGGGGGTGACTGCCGTCCCCCGCACCGAGGAAGACGAACACCTTCCGGTTGACCTTCGCGACGGACTCGCCCCACGGGAACTCCTCCACGGCGCCCGGCAGCCCCAGCGCGAACGCGCGCACTTTCTCCCGCTTCTTCAGGGCATTCCTGGGCAGGGCCATCGCGTTCCTCCGGGCTCGTCGTCGGGCTCCGCACCGTTCACGCTAGCCTCGGCCACCGACAGCGGCACGGGCTGCGCGACCGAGGGGTGTCATGAACAGGCAAAACAGGACGGACCGTCCCTACGACATCGTGCTCTTCGGAGCAACCGGTTTCGCCGGCACGCTCACCGCCGAGTACCTGGCCGAGCACGCGCCGGAGGGGCTGCGCTGGGCGATCGCGGGCCGCAGCGAGGAGAAGCTGGCGCGGCTGCGGGAGCGGCTGCCCGGCAAGGCGCAGGTGGATGTGGTGCGGGCGGACGTGTCGGAACCGGCCTCGCTGCGCGCCCTCGCCGAACAGGCGCGCGTGGTGGCCACGACGGTCGGGCCGTACGTCACCTACGGCGAGGCGCTCGTCGCCGCCTGCGCGGACGCCGGGACGGACTACCTGGACCTGTGCGGCGAGCCGGAGTTCGTGGACCTGATGTACGTCCGGCACGACGCACGCGCGCGGGAGACCGGGGCGCGGCTGGTGCACGCCGCCGGGTTCGACTCGATCCCGCACGACCTGGGCGTGTACTTCACCGTGCAGCAGCTGCCCCAGGGGGTGCCGCTGAGCATCGAGGGCTTCGTGACCGCCGACGCGGCATTCTCGGGCGGGACCTTCGCCTCGGCCCTCAACCAGTTCGCACGGCGGCGGCAGATGGCGGCCGCCGCGCGGGACCGGCGGCGGCACGAGCCGCGGCTGGTGGGCCGGCGGGCTTCGGCGCCGCTGGGCGGGCCGCGGTTCGCCCGGGAGGTCGGGGCGTGGGCGCTGCCGATGCCGACCATCGACCCGCAGATCGTGCGGCGTTCGGCGGCGGCCCTGGACCGGTACGGGCCCGACTTCCGCTACCGCCAGTACGCGGCCGTGCGCCGGCTGCCGGTCGCGGTGGGCGGGGTCGCGGCCGTCGGCGCGCTGGTGGCGGCGGCCCAGGTGCCGCCCGCGCGGCGCTGGTTGTCGGACCGGCTCGCGCCCGGGGACGGGCCGGATCCGCAGAAGCGGGCCAGGAGCTGGTTCTCCGTGCGTTTCGTGGGTGAGGGCGGTGGCCGGCGGGTGTACACGGAGGTCTCGGGCGGCGATCCCGGCTACGGCGAGACGGCGAAGATGCTGGCCGAGTCGGCCCTGTGCCTGGCCTTCGACGAGCTGCCGGAGGCGGCCGGCCAGGTCACCACGGCGGTCGCGATGGGCGACGCGCTCGTCGGCCGGCTGCGGGCGGCGGGCATCCGCTTCCGCGTGGCGTCGGTGCGCTGAGGAGTCGCCGGGTGGCCTACAGCGGCCATTCGGCGATGGTGTAGATCATCCCGGCTATCCAGCCGAGCCCCGCGAGCACGGCGAGGATCAGACCGATGGTGACGGCCCGCTCGACCGTCTGGGTCGGGCCGGCAACTGGCTTGGGGGCACGGTGCGTTGTCATGCACCCCACCCTTCCCGGGGGGCGCCGGCCGGGCATCCGTACGAGTACTCAGAGCCGGTACTCAGATCCGGCCCCGCGCCCGGCCCGCGCTCCGGCCGCCACCTCGGCCTTCCTCCCCGGTCGGGGACTTCCGGCGTTCCGCCCGGCGGTGGCCGCTCGGGAAGTCCCCACGAGGAGTTCGAAAACCCGCGAAGGCATGCGATTCCTCCACGACTCGCACTACAGCGAGGGGGGCCGCTGGTGGATGGAGGGCGAGGCCGGCCGGGTCCGGCGCAGCGCCTCGCGGCACAGCGCGTCCGCCCTGCGGGTGGTTTCCGGGAGGCGGTACGCGCGGGTCAGGGCGAGGGTGTGGGCGCAGGCGTTGGCCAGGCTCACGCGGTGACCCGTCGAGACGAAGACCGGTTTGACCCCGTGCCGGGTGCGCAGGGCGCGGCCGACCTCCTCGTCGCCGGCGAGCAGGGCCGAGGTGCTGCCGCGCGGGGTGTCCGGGTCGCCGTAAGCGAAGGTGAACGGGTTCTTGGCGACGCCGATCGTGGGCAGACCCGTCAAGACGCCGAGGTGGCTCGCGAGGCCGAAGCGGCGGGGGTGGGCGAGGCCGTAGCCGTCGCAGACCACCAATCCGGGGTCGCACGGGAGGGCTTCGAGGGCGGCCAGGACCGTGGGGATCTCGCGGAAGGCGAGCAGCCCGGGCACGTAGGGAAAGGAGATCCGGCCCACCGCGGTGGCCTGGGCGACGACATCGAGGCTCGCCGCGTCCAGGACGACCGCCGCCGCCGCGACGACGTCGCGTTCGTCGTCGTAGGCGACGTCGACACCCGTGACACGGCCGCTTCCGGGCGGCGGGCCCGGTTCGTCGAGGACGACCCGCTCACGCAGGGCGTCCTGGACGGCGCGCGCCTGCTCCTCGGTGGCGGGCCAGTCCTCGGGGATGCGTACGGTCGTCATGGTGCCCCGAGCCTACGTCGCGCGCCGAGGCAGGCGGGGTCAGGGTGTCCCGCCGGCCTCGTGGAGCGGGCGCCTCACTTGCCCAGTGCGCGCTGCAACTGGCTCTTGTTCATGCTGGAACGGCCCTCGACGCCCTTGCGCTTGGCCTCCTGGTACAGCTGGTCGTAGGTGGGGCCCTGGGAGCCCTGCCCCGACCGCTGACCGCCGCGCCTGCCGGACGACATGTCCTTGGTGGAGGTGCGGCTGGCCGTCTTCGACTCGCCGGAGCGGGCGCGTTCCTTGTTCACCGTCCGTGCGGCGATCTCCTTGGCGCGGCCGGTGCTCTCGCCCCGGTCCTTCGCGCTCTCCTTGATGTGCTCGTACTGGCGCTCCCGCTTCGGGCTGGAACCGCGTGGCATGCTCGCTCACTTCCTTTCACGTCCCGTGAACGGGTACCCACACTGCCAACCCTCACCGCACCCCGCTCGCTCACTGCTCCAGGCGGGCCACCCGCCCCTTCTCGCCGGCGGCCCAGCAGCCGTGGTCCGGGGCGCAGTCGACGGTGTCGTAGGAGCCCGCGTCGACGGTCCGCCAGGTACGGCCGGCGTCGGTGGTGAGGTCGGTGCCGGTGGGGCCGACGGCGAGGGCGGCGGTGCGGCTGTGCGGGAGCCAGGCGACGCCGGAGCGGTAGGCGGGGGGAGGTGTGGCCGCGGGGCGCCAGCCGCGGCCGCCGTCGGACGTGCGCGCGGCGGCGCGGGGCGAGGGCCGGTCGGGGCGGAAGTCGCCGCCGACGGCGAGGCCGTGGGCCCGGTCGCGGAAGGCCAGCGCGAAGACCCCGCGGGCCGGGTCGCCCGCCGGGAGGGGCATGCCGGTGGCCCGCCAGGTGTGTCCCCGGTCGGCGGAGTGCAGCACGCGCGCGTGCGCGGCCCCGCCGGTGGCGACCCAGGCGTCCCTCGGCCCGGACGTCACCAGGCACTGCCCGCTCGCGGCGAAGGCGGCCTCTCCCTCCTGCGCGGGCGGCATGCCCCGGTCCGGCAGCACCGTCCAGGTCCGGCCGCCGTCGCCGGTGGACAGGATGCGGAACCTCCCGTCCACGGGGTCGCTCAGGGCGAGGCCGTGGCGGTGGTCGAAGAAGGCGAGGCAGTCGTAGAAGGCCCTCGGGTCGGTGTTGCGGAACTCCGTCCAGGTGGTTCCGCCGTCGTCGGTGCGGTAGACGCGGGACGCCTCGCCCTCGCCGATGGCCAGGACGACGGCCCGGCGCGCGTCGAACGCCTCGACGTCCCGGAACTGCAACTCCCCGGCGCCCGGCGGCGAGACGTTCCGCCAGGTGGCACCGCCGTCGGTGGTGCGCAGCACGGTGCCGGCGGTTCCTGCGGCCCAGGCGGTGTTGCGGCCGACGGCGGCGAGACCGCGGAACCGTACGTCCGGGGTGCCGGTGTCCTTGAGCTCCCAGTGCGGCGCCCGGCGGTCCGGCTCCCCCGCCCCCGCGGGCCCGGCGGTCAGGGCGGCCAGTGCCGCCGCGCACGCCGTGGCCGCGATCACGCCGCGCCTTGTCCGTCCCGTCCGTCGCCTGCTCCCCATGCGCCTCATGGCCGGGGAAGCTAGCCCACCGCCCGGGTGCCGTCCAGACGGCCTCGCGGTCACACCGGGCTGTCCGGGGAGGCGTCACAAGTGCCCTTCAGGGCACACGAGGAGAGCCAGGTCACTCCCGCGCATGAACGCGGTGACAGAGGTCACTCGCATCTCGTGTGCACGGAATGGCCGATTCCATCGTCTCTTCCCATGCCCGGCCTCATCCGCCCGGACGTGTCCGTCCAGCCGTCACAAGGGAGCAAGGCGTTGTCCATCGTCATCGAGCAGCCCGTGGAGGCCCGCCTCGTCGCCGCCGCGCCGCGTATGCCGAGCATTCCCGCGACGCTGCACTACGACCGGCGCGACCCGTTCGCCGTCCGTATGTCCTTCCCCGCCCCGGCGACGCTGGAGGGCGTCGACGTGTGCTGGACCTTCTCCCGCGAGCTGCTCGCCGCCGGGTTGGACGGCCCCGAGGGGCCCGGCGACGTGCGGGTACGGCCCTACGGGTACGACCGCACGGTGCTGGAGTTCCACGCCCCCGAGGGCACCGCCGTGGTGCACGTCCGGTCGAGCGAGATCCGCTCGTTCCTTGCGGCGACGAGCGAGCTCGTGCCCGTCGGCCTCGAGCACCTGCAGCTGGACCTCGACCACGGCCTGGCGGAGCTCATGCGGGACGCCTGCTGAGCGTCGACGCGGCGCCGGGAAGAGGGCGTTGACCCTGCCGTAGCCGAGCACTCCGGTCAGCGACCGGTAGGTGCCCGCCGCCGGCAGCTCCCGCGCGGCCCGGCGGACCGGGGCGCTCTCGGCCTGGGCGAGGCCCGAGCCGGTGCTGACGCGGGCGACGCCCGGGGCGGCCGGTTCGGCGACCGGCGGCGCGCCGGGGTTGGCCACGACGTCGAGCGGGCCCGACGCCCGCCACGAGCTCCCCGACGGTTCCCGGGTCGACGGCCCCGGGGACGAAGATCCGCAGCGCCGGCCTCCCCGACGAGCCGCGCGCTGACGGCGTCCCCTGCGCGGGGCAGGACCAGCGCAGTGCCGGGCACGGGCAGGGCGTGGAAGGCCGCGGCACGGCAGTTCTGGTTCGTCATGCCCGTCACTCGACCAGCCGCCACCGCCCGCCGGCCCGCCGGCCGGCCGGAACCCGACCGGGACGTGGAACGGTCCGTCAGAGGGACGCCGGCACCGGCACGGTCGCGGCCACCGCCGCGCGCACCTCGCGGACGATCCTCTCCAGGCCCGGCACCGACGCCCCGGCCCGCTCGGTCAGCTCCCCGACGCGCCGCTCGCCCGCGCTCACGCCCAGCAGGTCCGCCGCGTCGGCCAGGACGGCGACCGCCGCGTCCCGCTCCGCGAGGCCGGCGGCCGGGAGCGGCCCGAGGAGGGCCTCACGCGTCTCCTCCCGCAGCACCTTCACCGCGGCTGCGCGCTCCAGCTCGTACTCGACGGAGGGGAACACACCGAGGACACGTCTCTTCTCCGCCCGCAGGTACCCCCCGGCCACGAGCTGCTCCCGTACTGCGTCGGCGGTCACCCGCGCCCGCAGCGTCACCCAGGTCCGCCAGGGGTGCGGGCACGACTCGTGGACGAGTACCAGCAGCCCGTCCAGGGCGGCGTCACCGCTGCGGGAGTCCATGTCGGCCGGCGTGGCGATGCCGTCCTCGTCGGTGAGCAGCCCGCGCCGGGCCAGGTCGACGAGGGCACCGGCCCGCACCGGGCCCGCCGGGTGCGCGGCGCCGCCCGCCGGGGGCCGCGCGGTGTCCCAGGCCAGCAGCGACAGCCGGGCCGGCAGCGTGAGCGAACCATGGGACACGAGGCCTCCTGGGGCGGGAGATCGGCTTCGGTTAAATGCGTTGACAGGCCCCTGTACCCCTTCCTACGGTGTACAGCGGTCCTGTTGCCGTCGATTGGAGAAGGACGTTGCTCGTCTGAGGTCCTGAGACACCGCGCCCCACCCGTGAGGTGTGTGCGCTGCGTGCGACCTCGGCGTCCGAGCCGTCCCCCGGTGCAGGGCTCTTCTCATGCCCGTGAGGCCTCCTCCCTGGTCGCAGGTGTCTCGACACGCGTTTGCCCCTGACTGCTTCGAGCAACCGCGAGTGAGGCCACCATGTCCACTTCCGTCACCCTCACCTCCCTGTCGTTCACCTGGCCCGACGGCACTGTCGTCTTCGAGGACCTGGACGTCGCGTTCGGCCCCGGCCGGACCGGCCTGGTCGGGGTCAACGGGTCGGGGAAATCGACCCTGCTGCGGCTGATCGCCGGTGAACTCGTACCGGCGGACGGCACCGTCCGCGTCGCGGGCGAGGTCGGCTACCTGCCGCAGAACGTCACGCTCGACACCACCCTGCGCGTCGACGAGGCGCTCGGCATCGCCGCGCGGCGTGCGGCGCTGCACGCCATCGAGGCGGGCGACGTGGCCGAGGAGCACTTCGAGACCGTCGGCGACGACTGGGACGTCGAGGAACGCGCCCTGGCCACGCTCGGCGAACTCGGCCTCGGGCACATCGGGCTGGACCGCACCGTCGGCGAGGTGTCCGGCGGCGAGTCCGTCCTGTTGCGGCTGGCCGCGCTGCTGCTGCGCCGGCCCGACGTGCTGCTGCTGGACGAGCCGACCAACAACCTCGACCTGTACGCCCGCCGGCGGCTGTACGCGGCCGTCCGGTCCTGGCAGGGCGTCATGGTCGTCGTCAGCCACGACCGGGAACTGCTGGACCTCGTCGACCAGATCGCCGACCTGCGCTCCGGCGGGATCACCTGGTACGGCGGCAACTACTCCGCGTACGAGGAGGCCCTGGAGACCGAGCAGGAGGCCGCCGAGCGCATGGTGCGCGTCGCCGAGGCCGACTTCCGCAGGCAGAAACGCGAACTGACCGACGCCCAGGTGAAGTTGGCGCGCCGCAGGCGGTACGCGCAGAAGATGTACGACACCAAGCGCGAACCCCGGGCCGTCATGAAGCTCAAGAGCCGCGCGGCCCAGGTCTCGGCGGGCAAGCACCGGATCATGCACGAGGAGAAGCTGGCGGAGGCCAGGGAGCGGCTCGACGAGGCGGTGGAGGCCGTGCGGGACGACGACGAGATCCGCGTCGACCTGCCGTTCACGGCCGTCCCGCCGGGGCGTACCGTCCTCACCCTCCAGGATCTCGGGCTCCGGTACGGCGCCCGGGTCGAGGGCGGGCTCGAACTGCGCGGTCCCGAGCGGGTCGCGCTGATCGGACGCAACGGCGCGGGCAAGACCACGCTGCTGCGCACGATCACCGGGGAGCTGGCTCCGGAGTCGGGCGAGGTGACGGCACACGTCCCGCTGCGGTTCCTGCCGCAGCGCCTCGACGTCCTGGACGGGGAGCGGACGGTCGCCGAGAACGTGGCCCGGTTCGCGCCGGGCGCCACCAACAACCGGATCCGGGCGCGCCTGGCCCGCTTCCTGTTCCGGGGCGGCCGGGCCGACCAGCGGGCATCGACGCTGTCGGGCGGCGAACGCTTCCGGGCGGCCCTGGCCGCCCTGATGCTGGCCGAGCCGGCCCCGCAGCTGCTCCTGCTGGACGAGCCGACCAACAACCTGGACATGGCCAGCGTGCGGCAGCTGACCACGGCCCTGGACTCCTACGAGGGGGCGTTGATCGTGGCCAGTCACGACCTGCCGTTCCTGGAGTCGATCGGCATCACGCGCTGGCTGCGGCTGGAGGAGGGAGAACTGCGGGAAATCACGCCAGAGGCTGTCGGGTATTACGCCTAGCGTCGGGCACATGCCCGCATTCATCACCCTGACCGGAGCCCGCGAGAACAACCTCAAGGACGTCACTCTCCGCATCCCGAAGGGCCGGCTGACCGTGTTCACCGGCGTTTCGGGGTCGGGGAAGTCGTCGGTCGTCTTCGACACGATCGCGGTGGAGTCGCAGCGCCAGCTCAACGAGACCTACCCGTGGTTCGTCCGCAACCGGCTGCCCAAGTTCGAACGGCCGCACGCGGACGCCCTGGAGGACCTCACCCCCGCGATCGTCGTCGACCAGCGGCCGGTCGGCGGCCACTCCCGGTCGACGGTCGGCACCATGACGGACGTCTACTCGGTGATCCGCGTCCTGTTCTCCCGGCACGGCACGCCGAGCGCCGGCCCGGCCACGGCCTACTCGTTCAACGACCCGTCGGGCATGTGCCCCGAGTGCGACGGTCTCGGCCGTACCGTGGGGCCCGACTGGGACCGCATCCTGGACCCGGACCGCTCGCTCGCGGACGGGGCGGTCCGCTTCCCTCCGTTCGCGGCGGGGACCTGGCAGGGCCAGGCGTACACCAACAGCCCCGACCTCGACCCGGACAAGCCCGTGGGGCGGTTCACCGCCGCCGAGCGCGAGTTCCTGATGCGCGGGCGCCCCGGGAGCAAGGTCACCGTCACCGGCAGCGGCGGCACCTGGACCACCGAGTACGAGGGACTCGCCGACCGCTTCGAACGGCTGTACCTGAAGCGGGACCTGTCGGCCATGAGCCAGAAGACCCGCGACCTGGTCCGGGAGTTCCTGGTGGAGGGCGTCTGCCCGGCCTGCCGCGGAGCACGGCTCAACGCGGCGGCGCTGGCCACCCGGATCGGCGGCCGGTCGATCGCCGACTGCACCCGCATGCAGGTCACGGACCTGATCACGGTGCTGAAGGAGATCGACGACCCGGTGGCCCGGCCGATCGCCGGGGCGGCCGTGGCCGCGCTGGAGCGGATCGAGGCGATCGGCCTGGGCTATCTCAGCCTCGACCGGGAGACCGCCACCCTCAGCGGCGGGGAGGGGCAGCGGCTGAAGACCGTGCGGCACCTCGGCTCCAGCCTGACCGGCATGACGTACATCTTCGACGAGCCGAGCGTCGGGCTGCACCCGCGGGACGTGGGCCGGCTCGGCGACCTGCTGCTGCGGCTGCGCGACAAGGGCAACACCGTGCTGGTCGTCGAGCACGACCCGGACGTCATCGCGCTGGCCGACCACGTGGTGGACATGGGGCCGGGTGCCGGCGCCGGGGGCGGCACGGTGGTGTTCGCGGGGACACCCGAGGAACTGGCCGCGTCGGACACGCTCACCGGGCGCTGTCTGCGCCGGTGTACGGCGGTCAAGGAGGAGGTGCGCAGGCCCACCGGCGAACTGTGGGTCAAGGGCGCCGGCCGGCACAACCTGCGGGACGTGACCGTGCGGTTCCCCACGGGTGTGCTCACCGCGGTGACCGGGGTCGCCGGCTCGGGCAAGAGCAGTCTGGTCGCGGAGTTCACCGCGGCCCACCAGGAGGCCGTGGTGGTCGACCAGTCCTCGATCGGCATCTCGGGCCGGTCCACACCGGCCACGTACCTGGGGATCATGGACACCGTCCGCAAGATCTTCGCCCGCGAGACGGGGGCCGAGGCGGGCCTGTTCAGCTTCAACTCCGGCGGCGCCTGCCCCACCTGTGAGGGCCGGGGCGTCATCTACACCGACCTCGCCTTCATGGACCCGGTGACGACGACGTGTCACGACTGCGAGGGGCGGCGTTTCAAGGAGGAGGTGCTGCGGCTGACCGTGCGGGACCGTTCCGTCGCCGACGTGCTGGAGATGACGGCCGAGCAGGCGCTCGGCTTCTTCGACGACGAGGCGGTACGGCGCCGGCTGCGCGCCCTGCGGGACGTCGGACTGACGTATCTGACGCTCGGCCAGCCCCTGTCCACGCTCTCCGGCGGTGAGCGGCAGCGCATCAAACTGGCGACGCGGCTGCACCGGACGGGCGCGGTCTACGTGCTGGACGAACCGACGACCGGTCTGCACATGGCCGACGTCGAGGGCCTGATCGGCCTGCTGGACCGGCTGGTCGACACGGGCAACACGGTCGTCGTCGTGGAGCACAACCTGGACGTGGTCGCCCGGGCCGACTGGGTGATCGATCTCGGCCCGGACGGCGGCCGCGACGGTGGCGAGGTGGTGTTCGAGGGCACGCCGCGGCAACTCCTGGAGGCGGACGGATCGTTCACCGGGGAGCATCTGCGGCGGTTCGTGCGGTCGGGAGTCAGCGGGCCGGCGTGAGCTCCCCGGTGAGCGGAACGCCCGGGTGGGCCTGGTTGCCGACGACGGCGAGCCGGGGGCCCCGCGGAGTCGGCTGCCACTGCCCGCCCACCAGGGGGAGCAGGGCGATGTTGGGCGCCGGTCCCCGGGTCCAGTCGAGGGTGCCCGCGACGGTGTCGAGGGTCGTGTCCGCGAGGGTCCCGGCGACGGAGGCCCGGTCGGTGGGGTCGTCCGCGGCGGTCAGGGCGTGGTGGGCGGTCTCCAGCAGCGCGTGCGCCAGGCCCAGGGGCTGCAGCCAGGGGGCGCCGGTCTCGCGCTCATAGGCGCGGGCGAGTTCGGCGCACGTGGTGCCGTCGAGACCGGAGCGGTAGGGGTGGTCCGGGCTCCAGTACACGAGGGTGGCCACGCGCGCGTCGCCGAGTTCACCGTGGACGCCGGGGGCGGGGGTGGTGTGGGTGTGCGGGTAGGTCAGCCAGCGGGAGCAGGTGATCAGCCGCGGCCGCACCCCCGCCGCCCGGGCCTCGCGGTGGAACAGGGCCAGGTCGGTTGCGGTGGCGGCGCTGGTGACGAGGTCGGCGCCGTGCTCGCGCAGCCGGGCGACCTGCGCGGCGAAGCCGGGGGCCGGTTCCCGGTAGGCGCCGAGGTCGACCAGGGTGTGCCCGCGCGGGGACGTCACCGGGGCGAAGCCGTACCGCTGGTGCCGCAGCAGCGCGCCCTGCAGGTCGTCGTTCCACAGGCACCCGACGGCGCCCCGGCCGCCGACGCGCTCCCACAGGTCGGCGAAGACGGCGGCGATGTCGTCCAGCCCCCACGCGAAGTGGTACGTCCACCGGAAGCGGTGCCCCGGCTCGGCGGCGCGCGCCTGGAGGTAGGCCTGCCACGGGAACGTGGTCGACACACACGGAACGCCGGCCTCCTCGCAGGCGTCGGTGACCGCGGGCAGCACCCGGGTCCCGGCCATCGTCAGCACGAGGTGCGCGCCGGCACCGGCCAGGTCGCGCACGGCCCGCCGGGCCGCCTCGGGGTCCGAGCGGCTGTCGCGCACGGCGACGGTCACGGCGTGCCGGCGGCCGCCGTTGCGCACGTGCGCGAGGCGGGGGCCGAGTCTGCGCAGGACGTACGACAACGGGGATCCGAGAGGGGCCAGTCGGCCCGTCAGAGGCGCGACCACGCCCACGCACAAGGAAGTCGACTGCACCGAGGCCCCTCTCGTGTGTCCGGTGTGACCGCTCAGCGGCCGGAACGGTCCGCGGTGACGCAGGTGGTCCTGCTGAACACCGCCACCGTCTCGTTGCCGCAGTTGTTGCTGTGGCCCGAGGCGTTCCGGGCGAAGAGCAGGTTGGACAGGACGCCGCCGCTGGGGCCCGCCTGGTCGCCGCCGCCCCTGCCGTCGTCCTCGGTCACACAGGTGCGCTCCTTGAACAGGGCCACCTTTCCGGTGCCGCAGAGGTTGGCGTGGCCGGACGAGTTCCGGCCGGAGAGGTTGGACAGCACACCGCCCGCCCCCGCGTCGCCGTCACCGGCATGAGCCGTGGCCATGCCGGCCGGAACGGCCATCAGCATCCCCGCGATCGAGGCCACCACCGCCATGCGCCGCGTGCCGTACATCTGTATCGGTTTCCTTTCGCCGGATCGGTCGCCGGCCGTCTCGGCCGGAGCACTACGACCAACGACCCACCGGACGATCGGTACGGCCCCGACCAGGTGAATGATCTGCACAACCGTTGATCGGCTACTGCGATGGAATGCCGGACGCGGAACCGTTGACACGGCAGGGGGTGCGAGCGGCACGGTGCGGGCGCCGCGGCCGGACCCTCCCGCCGCCTGCCCCCAGGGGTGTCCTCCGCCGTCCTCGCCCTGCATGATGGTCGGCCGACGCCCGATGGGTTCCGGTCGATCCGGGAACTCCGCCGGTGTGGTCCAGACACGTCCCATCCCATACGGAGTCACGCTCGTGCCCAGCAAGAAGGCCCTCGTCCGCCGCCCCAGCCCGCGCCTGGCCGAAGGGCTGGTGACGCACATCGAACGGGAGGGGGTCGACGCCGGCCTCGCGGGCGAGCAGTGGGAGGCGTACGTGGAGGCCCTGCGCACGCACGGCTGGGAGACCATCGAGGTGGACCCGGCCGACGACTGCCCGGACTCGGTGTTCGTCGAGGACACGGTCGTGATGTACCGGAACGTGGCGCTGATCACCCGCCCGGGCGCCGACTCCCGGCGCGCGGAGACCGCCGGGGTGGAGGAGGCCGTGGCCGCTCTCGGCTGCTCGGTGAACTGGATCTGGGAGCCGGGGACGCTGGACGGCGGGGACGTCCTGAAGATCGGCGACACCGTGTACGTCGGCCGCGGCGGGCGCACCAACGCCGCCGGCGTCCAGCAGCTGCGCGCCGCGTTCGAGCCGCTCGGCGCCCGGGTCGTCGCCGTACCCGTGAGCAAGGTGCTGCACCTGAAGTCCGCGGTCACGGCCCTGCCCGACGGGACGGTCATCGGCCACATCCCGAAGATGGACGCCCCGTCGCTGTTCGCCCGCTTCCTGCCCGTCCCGGAGGAGACCGGCGCCCACGTCGTCCTGCTCGGCGGGGACAAGCTGCTGATGGCTGCCAGTGCCCCGAAGACCGCGGACCTCTTCTCCGACCTCGGGTACGAACCGGTCGTCGTGGACATCAGCGAGTTCGAGAAGCTCGAAGGCTGTGTGACATGCCTCTCGGTCCGGCTGCGCGAGCTGTACGTCTGAGGAGTCGACGGCACCACCGCCCGGCCGCCGACCTGCGGGTCCGGGCACTCCGGCTGACACGCGGACACCCCGCTGGCCAGCCGCTTTACGGTGTCTTTAATCTACGACGTCGTAACCTACGGGAACGTAGCCTACGATGCCGTAAGTTACTGCACACCGCTCGTACGCATGTCCCCCTGGAGAGTCCATGACGATCACCACTCCCCATTTCGGCAGCCCCGCCGGCACCTGGACCGACGCTCAGCTGCTGTACGCCCTGGAGGAAGTGGTCGAGAAGGAGCTCAACCGGCATCTGCAGGTCGCCAAGGACTGGATGCCCCACGAGTACGTGCCGTGGAGCGACGGGCGCAACTTCCCCGGCCTCTTCGAGGACGGCGAGGCCTGGGAGAAGGAGCAGTCCAAGGTCACCGAGATCGGCCGCATCGCGCTGGTCGTCAACCTGCTGACCGAGGACAACCTGCCCAGCTACCACCACGAGATCGCCTCCCTCTTCGGCCGTGACGGCGCCTGGGGCACCTGGGTGCACCGCTGGACCGCGGAGGAGGGCCGGCACGGCATCGTGATGCGCGACTACCTGCTCACCTCGCGCGCGGTCGACCCGGACAAGCTGGAGCAGTTCCGGATGTCGCACATGAGCGAGGGCTTCGAGTCGGACAACCGCCACTCGATGCTGCACTCGATCGCCTACGTCGCGTTCCAGGAGCTGGCCACCCGCATCTCGCACCGCAACACCGGCCACCAGTCCGGCGACCCGGTCTGCGACCGCATGCTCGCCCGCATCGCGACCGACGAGAACCTGCACATGGTCTTCTACCGGAACCTGCTGCGGGCGGCGTTCGATCTCGCCCCCGACCTGACCATGCAGGCCGTCCGCGACGTGGTCGTCAACTTCCGGATGCCCGGCCACGGCATCCCCGGCTTCGAGCGCGCCGCCGCGCAGATGGCGATCGGCGAGGTCTACAACCTGCGCATCCACCACGACGACGTCCTGCAGCCCGTGCTGCGCTTCCTGAAGATCATGGAGATCGACGGCCTGGGCCCCGAGGGCCGCAAGGCACAGGAGGAGCTCGGACTGTACATGGACGGACTGGACGCGGAGGCCACGAAGTTCGACGAGAAGCTGGCCGCGCGCAAGGCCCGCATGGCGGCCCGAGCCGGCGCCTGACGTCAGCCCGCGCAACCAGGCCCTGAGGCCCCCGGCCGCTACTAGCGGCCGGGGGCCTCACCCTTGCGAACGCGGGACGCCCGGGTCGACACGGGACACCCGGGCAACGCGACGCACCCGGGGCGACGCGGGGCGGCGCGGGACACGCGGGGCGGCGCGGACCGGCTCGGCACACGCAGGGCGGCGCGGACCGGCGCGGGGCGACGCGGCACACGCGGGGCGACGCGGGACACGCGGACCGGCACGGACCGGCACGGACCCACACGGACCGGCACGGACCCACACGGACCGGCACGGGCCGACACGGACACCCCCGGCAACGCGGGCCGGCGCGAGGTGACGCGGACCGGCACGGGGCGACGCAGTACATGCGGACCGGCGGGACACGCGGGGCGACGCAGGGCGACGTGGGCGGTCGGTGTGGCTACCGTGACGCCCGGCGCAGCTCCAGCCGCTCCTTCTCCGACAGGCCGCCCCAGACGCCGAAGCGCTCGTCGTGGTCGAGCGCGTACTCCAGGCAGGCCGTCCGGATCGGGCACAGACCGCAGATCCGCTTCGCCTCCCGCACCGAACTGCCGGGCTCCGGGAAGAAGAACTCCGCCCCGGTCTGCGCGCACAGCGCTTCCTGCTGCCAGGCGAGTTCGGGCGGGGTGATCGTGTCGATGGGCATGGCCAGTAGCGTCCCGGCCGGTGCAAAACGTTCGATCAACGCGCGATCAACACGGCGTTCACGGGCCTGAGCCCGGTGTCGATCGTCGCCCGCCGGGGCCGCCGGTGCACGGCGGCGCGCGGGACCGGACGAGCGCGTCCGGCCGCGCGGCGACGCGGCGCCCGCCCGCCGGCGGTGCGAGACTCGGCAGTGCGGCCGAACGGTCCCCTGTGCGAGGAGGGCGAGGATGCTCACCACCCGTTATGTCACCGGCGCTCCGAACTGGATCGATCTCGCCACCCCCGACATCGACGGCGCGACGGTCTTCTACGAGGCCCTGTTCGGCTGGCGGTTCCGGCCGGGCGGGCCCGAGGTCGGCGGGTACGGCCTCTTCCAGCTCGGCGGCCGGACCGTCGCCGGCGGCATGCGGACCACGCCGGAGCAGGGGCCGCCCTCCTGGACGGTGTACTTCCTGACGCCGGACGCGGACGCCACCGCCGAGGCGGCCCGGCAGGCACGCGGCTCGGTGCTGCTGCCGCCCATGGACGTGCAGGACCTGGGCCGGACGGCGATCCTCGCCGACCGCGCCGGGGTGCCCTTCGGCCTGTGGCAGCCGGGACGCACCCGGGGTCTGGACGTGGTCGGGGAATCCGGCTCGCTGTGCTGGGCCGAGCTGTACACGGCGGACGTCCCGGCCGCCGCCGCGTTCTACCACTCCGTGCTGGGCCTGGAGACCTACGGCGTCGACCTGTACGGCGGCACGTACACCACCTTCGGCCCCGCCGGGGAGGACGAGGACGCGATGTTCGGCGCGGTCGTGCCCCTCGCCGACGACCCGGCCGAGCACGAGCCCCACTGGCTCCCCTACTTCGAGGTCGCCGACCCCGACGCCGTCGCCGCCGTCGCCCAGGAACACGGTGGCACGCTGCGCGTGCCCGCCACGGACCTGCCCGACGTCGGCCGCGTCGCCAGGCTCACCGACCCCTACGGCGCCCGCTTCGCGGTGATCCGCACCGAGCCGGGGCAGGGCCGGGCCCTGTAGCCCGGACGTCCGGACCGGGCGGACCCGCTCCCTCCTAGGCCGACCGGCGCCGCACCAGCGTCGTCGGCAACACCACGCTGGACGGTGGGGTGGCGACCGCCTCGTGGCGGTGGGCTCGGTCGAGGCCGTGCAGCAGCAGGCGGGCCATGAGGCGGCCCATCTCCTCGATGTCCTGGCGGACCGTGGTGAGCGGCGGGTCGGTCTGCTCGGCGACGGGCTGCATGTCGTCGAAGCCGATGACGGCCACGTCGTCCGGGACGCGGCGGCCGGACTCGCGCAGGACGCGCAGGGCGCCGGAGGCCGTGAGGTCGTTCGCGGCGAACACCGCGTCCAGGTCGGGGCAGCGGTCGAGGAGTTCGCGCATCGCCCGCTCGCCCCCGGCCGGGGTGAAGTCGGCCTCGGCGATCAGCCGTGGGTCGGCGTCCGCCATGACGTCCCGGTAGCCGTCCAGCCGGTCCACCGCCGACGTCTGGTCCAGGGCACCGGTGATGTGCGCGATCCGGGTGCGGCCGAGGCCGGCCAGGTGGCGGACGGCGTCGCGGGCTCCGCCGCGGTTGTCGCTGTCGACGTACACCACGTCGCTCCGGCCCCCGCTCCAGCCGGGCCGCCCGCCGAAGACCGTCGGGACACCGGCTCGCTGGATCAGCTCCGGCAGCGGGTCGTCGAGGTGGAGCGAGAAGACCAGCGCACCGTCGACATGGCCGCCGGCGAGGTACCGGCCGACCCGGGCGTGGTCGTCGCGGCCCTCGGTGAGCAGCAGCACGAGCTGGTTGTCGTGGGCCGTGAGCTCCTTGCTGATGCCGCGCAGCTGGAGCGCGAAGAACGGGTCGGCGAAGACGCGGCTCTCCGGTTCGGCGACGACCACGGCGACCGCGTCGTGCCGCCGGGTCACCAGGGAGCGGGCGGCCTGGTTGGGCACGTAACCGAGTTCCTCGACGGCCTTGCGGACCCGCTCGACGAGGACGTCCCGCACCCCGTCCCCGCCGTTGACCACGCGGGAGACGGTGGCCCGCGAGACACCGGCCCGGGCGGCCACGGCCTCCAGGGTGGGACGCGGCGCTGTCTCGGTCACTTCGGGGCTCCTCACCTGCGGCTGCGGATCAGGATAGCCCCGGGTGCGCCGCCGGTGAGAGCGCTCTCGCCTGCGCCTTCGCGGTGTCAGGTACCCGTCAGTGGTCGTGTCCGCCGCCCTGTCCCCCGTCCGCCGGCTGCTCGGAGTGCCCGTGTTCGTGCTCGTGCGGGTCGTAGCCGGGGATCGTCCCGTCCGGCTTCTTCACCAGGAACAGTCCCACCATCCCCATGTCGGAGTGGCTCTGCACATGGCAGTGGTACATCCAGGCGCCGGCCCCCACCCCCTCCCCCGCGATCACCTGGAAGCCGAAGGAGTCGGCCGGTCCGGTGATCTTGTTGTCGATGACCTGGCTGGGGTCGTCGGGGCCGGTCAGCATGCCGGTGCGGTTGTCCGCCCAGCGGTGACCGTGCATGTGGAACGTGTGGTAGAACTCGCCGTGCGTGATCACGATGAACTCGACCCGGTCGCCCACCGTCGCCTCGAAGTTCGGCCCGGAGTGCGGCGCCTGGTTGTTGATGCGCATGTCGTTGAAGACGACCGTGTGCGTGCGGTCGGGCAGGACGTCACCCTTGCGGCGGACGATGACCGGTCCGAACAGGCCCTTCTGCAGCCCCACGGTGCCGTGTTCGGTGCCGACGACGTGGTCGTGGTAGTGCCAGTAGCCGGCGCTGCCCGCCCGCCAGGTGCCGTCCTTGCGGCGGCCGGGGGCGTGGGTGCGCCAGGTGTAGGTGCGGGTGCCGCCCGGTTCGACGTGACTGCGGTTCAGTTTGGTGCCGTCGCTGGTGATCTCGTAGTCCAGGCCGTGCACGTGCAGGCTCACCGGCACGTCCATGGTGTTCTCGAACTCGACGTGCAGGGTGTCGCCCTCGTTGAGCTCGATCAGCGGGCCGGGGACGGTGGCCTTGCCCTTCTCCAGGCCGTAGCCCATCTGACCGTCCGCCAGCTTCTCGGCGTACATCCTGATGCGCTTCACCTCGCCTCCGGCGGGTGCCGTCTTAGCCGGCCCGTCGGCGCTGATGGCCTCCGGCGCCACGGACAACGATGTCGCGACGGCCGCGCCGCCCAGCAGCACGCGCCGGTTGAAGCTGCGTCTGTCCATGCGGAACTCCCCACCCTGGTAAGGCTCTTACGGAGGCGTACCTGTGATGAACCGGTGAGACGGTACCGGCCACGCCGCCGTTTATCCACACTCAAGACAAAGTTGGTGCCATCCCGGTCATAGGTATTGGCGAGATGGGCAAAGGGGTTTAGCTTCCTTGGCGGTGTCGCTGTGACCGAGGAGGTGCCCATGCACTTACGAGGGCTGAGCCAGAGAAGACGCGTCTGGGCGGCCTCGGTGGCCGCCGGTGTCGTGACCGCCGGGCTGCTGTCGGGGCCCGCGGCGAGTGCTCGTCCATATCCGGAACCACCCTTGACAACGATGTCGATCAAGTCGCCGCCGGGCGGCGCGAACGTACGGGTGCTGGTCTTCCACGGTTCCGCGGCCGGGGAGGAGTCCCCGGTCGTGAACGCCGCGATCGAGGCCATCGAGGACATCGGGCTGACCGGCCCCACGAACCGCCGCTTCAAGGTCCAGGCGACCGGCGACGCCTCGGTGTTCACCGACGAGACCAGGCTCGGCCGCTTCAACGCGATCGTGTTCCTGACCGGCGGGGGCGACGTCCTCGAACCGGAGCAGGAGGCGGGCCTGGAGGCGTACATGGAGGCCGGCGGCGGGTTCGTCGGCATCCATGACGCGGCGCGCGCGGAGCCGTACTCGGACTGGTTCACCGGTCTGGTGGGCGCCCGCCCTGGCGCCTCCAGCCCCGCGGCCGTGCAGCGGGCGACCGTGGAGGTCGGCGACCGCCGGCACCCGGCCACCAAGGACCTGCCGGTGCAGTGGAAACGCCCGGACAAGTGGCTCAACTGGGTGAAGAACCCCTCGGGCGACGTCCACACGGTGGCCCGGGTGCGGGAGTCGACCTATCAGCCGGGCACGGGTGCCAACGGCTGGGACCACCCGGTCAGCTGGTGCCGCGACTACGACGGCGGCCGCTCCTTCTACACCGGCATGGGCGGCACGGTGTCGTCGTACGACGAGACCGACTTCCGGGCCCACCTGCGCGGCGCGCTGATGTGGACGACCCGCCTGGAGCAGGCCGACTGCAAGGCGGCCATCAACGCCAACTACGCGGCGGAGCGCCTGACCAAGCCCAACCAGCCGGGGCGAAACGACCAGATCGGCGAGCCGCACGGGCTGGTCACCGCACCCGACGGCCGCGTCTTCTACATCGGCCGGGGCGGCGCCGACTCCTCGCAGCCGGTGATCACGGACTGGAACAACCCCGACATCGGCAAGGGCAAGGGCGAGATCCACGTCTACGACCCGAGGACCAAGCAGGTCACCCTCGCCGGCGCGCTGACCGTCTTCGGCAACAAGGGCGGTGGCGACGAACTGGTCAAGGTCGAGGAGGGGCTGCTCGGCATCGAGCTGGACCCGCAATTCGCGCGGAACGGCTGGGTGTACCTGCACTACACGCCGCACGAGCGGATCAACCGTGACACGCGGATGGCGGAGCGGCGGGTCTCCCGGTTCACGCTCGACCAGGCCACCAACAAGCTGGACCTGTCCAGCGAGAAGGTGCTGCTGAAGTGGCCGGTGCAGATCCACAGTTGCTGCCACGCGGGCGGCGGGATGGCCTGGGACTCCAAGGGCAACCTGTACATCGCCACGGGTGACAACAACTCCAGCGGCTTCAGCGGCGGTTACTCGGGCAACAACCCCGAACCGAACTACAAGGGCGTCTCGTTCGCCGACGCGCGCCGCACCGCCGGCAACACCAACAACCTCAACGGCAAGATCCTGCGCGTCCACCCGGAGCCGGACGGCACCTACACGCTGCCCGAGGGCAACCTGTTCACCGGGAAGGAGACCGACGAGGGCGGCGGCAAGACGCGCGGCGAGATCTACGTGATGGGCGTGCGCAACCCGGCGCGCATCTTCGTCGACAAGTCGACCGACGTGCTCTACGCGGGCTGGGTCGGGCCGGACGCCGGAGCGCCCTCGACCACGTGGGGACCGGCCAAGTACGACACGTTCGCCGCCATCACCGAGGCGGGCCACCGCGGCTGGCCGTACTGCATGGGCAACAAGCAGCCCTACCGCGACCGCAATCTGCCGGACCCGTCGAAGCCTCTGGGCTGGTACGACTGCGACCACCCGAAGAACGAGTCGCCGAACAACGACGGCCTGGTCAACCTGCCGCCGGTGACCGGCAACAACATCTGGTACTCGCCCTCGGGCGGCGCGCCGGACTACCCGCGGGACGCCAACGGGATCCCCTCCTACAAGCCGGAGGAGGCCACCTACGAGCTGCCCTGGCTCAAGGGCGGCGGGCAGGCGGCCATGAACGGGCCGGTGTACCGCTCCGACGCGGTCGCGGCCGACAGCACCGTCAAGTGGCCGGCCTACTGGGACGGCAAGTGGTTCGTCGGTGACTTCTACGACGCCGACCAGCCGCGCAACGCGGTGCTCATGGACCCGAAGACGCAAGGAGACGGCGGTCTGCCGGTGCACTCGGAGTCGCTGAAGAAGATCGTGCCGATCGGCAACGACGGCATCAAGAACCTGATGGACTGGAAGTTCGGTCCGGACGGCGCGCTGTACGTCCTCGACTACGGCCGCGGCTTCTTCACCTCGGACTCCAAGTCGGCCCTGTGGCGGGTCGTCTACAAGGGCGGCGGGCCGACCCCGGCCGCCGGTCAGCTGGCGAGGGGGACCGAGTGACACGGCACCTAGCGCACCGAAGAGTCCGGGCCGCCCTGCTGGCCGCCCTGCTCGTGATGCTCGGCCTGCAGGCGATGCCCGCGGCCGGGCAGACCACGGCGCCGACCGCCGAACAGGTGCTCACCTGGACGGCCGGCAACGACATCGACAAGTACCTGTCGGCGCCGAGGACGGCGGTCGCCGGTCAGGCGACGATCGTCTTCGAGAACAGCGCGGCCACCGGCAACACCACGGGCATGCCGCACACGCTGACGTTCGTGACGAGCGACCCCGAGTTCAACAGCGACGTGCAGCTGAACCTCCTGGCCAACCCGAACGACGCCCAGGGCGGCAAGCACACCGCCCAGGTCACGCTCACGCCGGGCCGGTACTTCTACCACTGCACCATCCCCGGCCACGGCCAGATGCAGGGCATCCTCACGGTGACCGAGGGCACGGGTGAGGACACCACCGCGCCCGAGGCTTCGGCGCACGTGAGCGGCACGCAGAACACGCAGGGCCAGTACGTCGGTTCCGCGAGCGTGGCGCTGCACGCCACCGACGAGGGCGGCTCCGGTGTCGACCGGATCGAGTACGCGCTCGGCGCCACGGGTGCCTGGCAGCCGTACACCACGCCGGTCGTGGTCGACCAGGTCGGTGATCACACGGTCCGCTACCGGGCGTTCGACAAGGCGGGCAACGTATCCGCCGAGAAGAGCGCCGCGTTCACGGTCGTGGCACCGCAGTCGGACGACACCACCGCGCCGGAGACCTCGGCGACGGTGACCGGCGAGCGCAATCCGGACGGGGCGTACATCGACATGGCGACGGTCACCGTCTCCGCGTCCGACACCGGCTCCGGGGTCAACGCGATCGAGTACGCGATCGGCTCCGGCGCCTGGCAGCCGTACACCGCGCCCGTGATGGTGCACCAGGTGGGCGAGCACACGGTCCGCTACCGCGCCACCGACAAGGCGGGCAACGTGGCGGCCGAGAAGAACGTGCGGTTCACGGTCGCCGCCGCGCCGCCGCAGGACACCACCCCGCCGGTGACGGGCGTGACCGTGGAGGGCACGAAGAACTCAGACGGGGCGTACGTCAACAGCGCCCGGGTGACGGTCACGGCGACCGACGCGCACGGCTCGGGCGTCGAGCGGATCGAGTACTCGCTGGACGGCGGACCGTACCTGGCCTACTCGGCGCCGGTGATGGTGGACCGGGCCGGTGCGCACACCGTGGCGTACCGGGCGACCGACAAGGCCGGCAACACCTCGGCGGCCCGCACCGTGACCTTCACGGTCGTCTCCGGCGGTGTCCCGGCGCCCGACTGCCCGGAGTACGACGAGCGGCTGACGGTGTTCGTCGGCACGGTCGACTCGGGGGTGCGCAACCGGGTCACCGACAACCGGTGCCGGATCGGCGAGCTGATCGAGGACGAGAAGGAGTGGACGTCCCACGCGCTGTTCCTCAAGCACGTCACGTCCGTCCTGGACGCGCTGCTGAAGGAAGGCGTGATCGACCAGCGCGAGTCCAACGCCGTCCGCAAGGCCGCCCGCCAGTCGGGCATCGGCAAGCCGGGGCAGACCGAGGGCTACCGGGCGATCTTCGACGGCAGCGCGGAGTCCCTGGCCAAGTGGCAGCATGTGGGCGGCGGTTCGTTCGGGCTGAACCCGGACGGCACGATCACCTCCAGCACCACCACGCCGGGCATGGGCATGCTGTGGTTCCCGCAGCGCAAGTACGGCGACTTCTCGCTGAAGCTGCAGTGGCGTGACGACGCGCCCGGCACCGGCAACGCCAACTCGGGCGTCTTCGTGCGCTTCCCCTGGGTCCACGACCACCCGGAGGAGTCACGGCCCGAGTGGGTCGCCATCAAGTACGGGCACGAGGTGCAGGTGCTCGACCGGCCCGACGGCGACATGTACAAGACCGGCTCGGTCTACGGCTTCGACCGCGTGGGACTGGCCGGGGCCGGGGTGACGCAGAAGGGCACCTGGAACGACTACGAGATCCGGGTGGAGGGCCAGCACTACTCGGTCTTTCGCAACGGCGTGCTGATCAACGAGTTCGACAACACCGGCGGCCAGGAGTTCACTCCCCCGCGCTCGGACGACCCGGGCACGGACGGGCGGCGCTTCGCCTCCGGCTACATCGGGCTCCAGGTGCACGGCACGACGGACGTGGTCTCGTTCCGCGACATCCGGATCAAGGAGTTGTAGGAGGCTCCTTCTCCTTGCGGGCCCTGCTCGGCTGTACCCGTCTGGGCTCCCCCGGCATCTTCGGGTACTCGGGCGGGTACGGCAGGTCGCCCAGCCCGTGGTCGTGTTCGTCGCGGCGGGCGAGGTCGAGCAGGGCTTCGAGGGAGTAGCGACGCTCGTCCATGTCCGCGTGCACGTCGCCGAGTTCGGCGAAGCGCGCGGGCATGGTCGCGAGGTCGAAGTCCTGCGGGTGCGCGACCCCGACCTCCTCCCAGCGCAGGGGCGCGGAGACGGGGGCGTGCGGGCGGGGCCGTACCGAGTAGGCGGAGGCGATCGTGCGGTCGCGGGCCGTCTGATTGTAGTCGACGAAGATGCGCTCGCCGCGCTCCTCCTTCCACCACTTGATGGTGACCTGCCGCGGCATCCGGCGTTCCATCTCCCGGCCGACGGCGATGGCGGCGCGCCTGACCTGGGTGAAGGTCCAGCGGGGTTCGATGGGCACGAAGACGTGCAGGCCCCGGCCTCCGGAGGTCTTGGGGAAGCCTCGCAGTCCGCCGAACTCGTCGAGCACGGCCCGCAGTTCGTGGGCGGCGCGAGCGGCGTCGTCGTAGTCGGTGCCGGGCTGCGGGTCGAGGTCGATGCGCAGTTCGTCGGGGCGGTCGACGTCGTCGCGGCGGACCGGCCAGGGGTGGAAGGTGAGGGTGCCGAACTGGGCGGCCCACACCACCGCGCCGACCTCGGTGGGGCACATCTCGTCGGCGCTGCGGCCGCTGGGGAAGGTGATGTGCGCGGTCGGGATCCAGTCGGGCATGTTCTTCGGCGCCCGCTTCTGGAAGAAGTTCTCCCCGCTCACGCCCTCGGGGTAGCGCTCCAGGGTGGTCGGCCGGTCGCGCAGGGCGCGCAGGATGCCGGGGCCGACGGCGATGTAGTAGCGGGCGAGGTCCAGCTTGGTGAAACCGCGCTCCGGGAAGAAGACCTTGTCCGGGCTGGACAGCCGTACGGTCCGGCCGCCCACCTCCAGCTCCACCGCGTCACCCATGTCCGTCACGGTAGGCGTAGCCCGCATACCTCGCACATCGGGCAGATCGCTGCGGGTGCGCGCAGAATCGAGCCATGGATCTGCCGGTGATGCCCCCTGTGCTGCCGATGCTCGCCAAGTCCGTGGCGGCGATCCCCGCGGGCATGCACTACGAGGCGAAGTGGGACGGGTTCCGGGCGATCGTGTTCCGCGACGGGGACGAGGTCGAGCTGGGAAGTCGCACGGGAAAGCCGCTGACCAGGTATTTCCCCGAGCTGGTGGCGGCCGTGCGGGAGCGGTTGCCCGGGCGGTGCGTGGTGGACGGGGAGATCGTGATCGCGCGGGAGGGGCATCTGGACTTCGACGCGCTGTCGGAGCGGATCCACCCGGCGGACTCGCGGGTGCGGACGCTGGCGGAGCGGACGCCCGCGTCGCTCGTGGCGTTCGACCTGCTGGCGCTCGGGGACGAGTCCCTGATGAACGCCCCGCTGACCGAGCGGCGGGAGCGGCTGGCCCAGGCGCTGTCCGGGGTGACGGCGCCGGTGCACCTCGCGCCGGCGACCACGGACATCGAGGTGGCGCGGCAGTGGTTCGAGCAGTACGAGGGGGCGGGTCTGGACGGGGTCATCGCCAAGCCGCCGACCGGGCGCTACCGCCCGGACGAACGGGCCATGTTCAAGATCAAGCACGAGCGGACGGCGGACGTCGTGGTCGCCGGGTACCGGCTGCACAAGAGCGGCCCGGTGGTGGGCTCGCTGCTGCTCGGCCTGTACGACGACCGTGGCACGCTGCAGCACGTGGGCGTGTCCGCGGCCTTCACGATGAAGCGGCGGGCGGAGCTGGTGGCGGAGCTGGAGCCGCTGCGCATGGACGACGTCTCGGGGCATCCCTGGGCGGCCTGGTCCGAGGAGGCCGCCCACGCGACGGCCCGGCTGCCGGGGGCGCCGAGCCGCTGGTCGGGCCGGAAGGACCTGTCGTGGGTGCCGCTGAGGCCGGAGCGGGTGGCCGAGGTGGCCTACGACCACATGGAGAACGGGCAGCGCTTCCGGCACACCGCCCGTTTCCGCCGCTGGCGCCCGGACCGGACCCCCTCCAGCTGCACGTACGCCCAGTTGGAGGAGCCGGTCCGCTACGACCTCGGGGAGATCCTCGGCACCTGACGCGGGACCCGGCGGCGAGGGCCGCTCAGGGCTGCATCAGGACCTTGACCGCGCCGTCCTGCTTGCGCTGGAACATCTCGTAGGCGTGCGGCGCCTGCGACAGCGGCACCCGGTGGGTGGCGAAGTCGTCCACGCCGAGCGGGTCCTCGTCGGTCAGGTACGGGATGATCTCGTCGCTCCAGCGGCGCACGTTGGCCTGGCCCATCCGCATCTGGACCTGCTTGTCGAACAGGGTGAGCATCGGCATCGGGTCGGCCATGCCGCCGTAGACGCCGGAGAGCGAGATGGTGCCGCCGCGGCGCACCAGGTCGATGGCCGTGTAGAGGGCGGCGAGGCGATCGACGCTGAACCGCTCGGACATCGGGCCGCTCAGCTTGCGCGGGAGCAGCGCGGCGGTGTTCTGCACGAGGCGGGATACCGCACTGCCGTGGGCCTCGGTGCCGACCGCGTCGATCACCGCGTCGGGGCCGCGGCCGTCGGTCTCGTCGCGGATCGCGGCGACGAGTTCCTTCTCGTCGTCGAAGGACCGCAGGTCGAAGGTCTCCACCCCGCGCGACTTGGCCCGGGCCAGCCGTTCCGGGACCAGGTCCACGCCGAACACCCGCCCGGCGCCCTTCACCTGGGCGACGCGGCAGGCCATGTCGCCGATGGGCCCGAGACCCAGCACGGCGACGCTGCCGCCCTGCGGGACGTCGGCGTAGGCGACGGCCTGCCAGGCGGTGGGCAGCACGTCGGAGAGGTAGACGAACCGGTCGTCGGGCGGGCCCTCGGGGACCTTGATCGGGCCGAACTGCGCCTGCGGGACGCGCAGGTACTCGGCCTGGGCGCCCGGCACCGCGCCGTACAGACGGGTGTAGCCGAACAGGGCGGCGCCCATGCCCTCGCCGGTGACCTGGGTGGTCTCGCACTGCGTGGGCAGGCCGGTCAGGCACATCCAGCAGTTGCCGCAGGCGATCTGGAACGGGACGACGACCCGGTCCCCCGCCTGGAGGTCCGGGACGCCCGCGCCGACCTCCTCGACGATGCCCATGGGTTCGTGGCCGAGGATGTCGCCCGGGGTCATGAACGGTGTGAGCACCTCGTACAGGTGCAGATCGGATCCGCACAGTCCGCTGGAGGTGATGCGGATGATCGCGTCCGTCGGTTCCTGGATGCCCGGATCGGGCACGCTCTCCACCCGCACGTCCCGCTTGCCCTGCCAGGTCACTGCCCTCATCGCTTCGCGCTCCCTCCGTCGGCGTGCGCGTCGGTCGGTCGGCGGGGCCCGGGTACCCGGGCGCCCCGCGCTGAACCTTCGCGCCGATCGACGGACGCGGCCGGGACACCGTCCCGTCATGAAGGATCGAGCCTGGTCGTAAATGGTCAGATAAGTGCACAATTAATACATATCGATGACAGGGGCCGGTGACGACGGTGGGCATGGGACGAGGGGCACGCGGACGGCGCGCCGCGACGACGGCGTCACTGCTGGCCGTCACGCTGACGGCCGCCCTGGCCGCGGGGTGCACCGGCGGGAGCGGCGCTCCCGACGACGGACGGGGCTCCCCCAGCGCCTCGGAACGGTCCCCGTCGGCGACCGGCCCCTCCGCACTCGCCGTCAAGCTCGACAACGCGAGCGCGGCACGTCCGCACACGGGCGTCGACGCCGCGGACGTGGTGTACGTGGAGCAGGTCGAGGGCGGGCTGAGCCGGCTGATGGCGGTGTACGCGACCCGGGTGCCGGAGGCGGTCGGCCCGGTGCGCAGCGCCCGTGAGTCCGACCTGGAGCTGCTGCGCCAGTTCCACCGGCCCACGCTGGCGTTCTCCGGGGCGCAGAAGAAGCTCCTGCCGCTGATCGACGAGGCGCCGTTGCGGGCGGTGACCCCGTCCGACGCCCCGGACGCCTTCTACCGCGGCGGCGACCGGGCCGCCCCGCACAACCTCTACCTGCGGCCCGGGCGGATCGTGAACGAGGCCCCGGGCCGGGCGGCCCTGAACACCGGCTTCCGCTACGGCTCCGCCCCGGCGGGTGGCACGGCGACGGCCTCGCGGACGGTGCGCTACCCGGCGGCCCGCTTCACCTTCACCTGGTCCGACGCCCGCGATCGCTGGCTGGTCGGCATGGACGGCTCCTCCGCCACGTCGGCCGGCGGTGAGCGGATGACGGCGGCGACCGTCGTCGTGCAGTACGTGAGGATCCGCGAGTCCGGCTTCCGGGACTTCCTCGGGAACAACTCGCCGTACACCGAGACGGTGGGTTCCGGGAAGGCGACCGTGCTGCGCGACGGGCGGGCCTGGGAGGTGGACTGGAAGCGCGCGAAGGCCACCGACGGCACCGCGTTCACCACCGGCGACGGCTCGCCGGTGAACTTCGCGCGGGGCCAGGTGTGGGTGGTGTACGTCCAGGCCTCCTGACCGGCCCGGATCCCTCAGCGGGGCAGGGCCGCGGGCTCCTCGGGGTGGCGCAGCTCCTCGGCCGCGTCCGCCACCCGCCGGAGGAGGTCGAGGAACACCGTCCGCTCGCCGGCGGTCAGCGGGGCGAGGAAGACCTGGTTCATCCGGGCGGCGCGCACGGTGAGTCTGCGGTGGGTGCGCGCCCCCTGGTCCGTCAGGCGCAGCAGGGAGCGGCGGCCGTCCTGAGGGTCGCGCACCTTGTCCAGCAGCCCGCGCCGGCTGAGCCGGCTGATCACCTCGGCGATGGTGGACCGGTCGAGGCCCACCCGCTCCCCCACCGTGCGCTGGTCCAGGCCGGGCTCGTCGACGAGCGTGTTGAGGACCGCGTACTGGGGCGAGGTGATCTCCTCGGAGACCATCGCGTTCCACAGCAGATGGTGTGCCTGCTGGAGCCGCCGGGCGAGGTGCCCGGGGTGGGTGGTGAGGTCCGCCGCCGCCATGTGCACCCCTCGGTCGATTAGTCGGTGCACTGAACGATAGTCGACCATCGCAAAGCTGTCTGCCACCTCGAAGGCCTGCCATCCCGGGCCTTGACGCCCCTGCCGTCCGGTGGCAGCGTGAGAGGCGGCTCGCGGAATACTCAGTGCCCTGAATAATTCGGGTCGCGCGGAAGAGATGGGGCTGGTCGGATGGACAAGGTGGTCGCCACGGCCCTGGAGGCCGTGGCCGACGTGCCGGACGGCGCGTCGCTCGCGGTGGGCGGTTTCGGGCTCAGCGGGGTCCCGAACGTGCTGATCCAGGCGCTGTACGAGCGCCGGGTGTCCGGTCTGTCGGTGGTCTCCAACAACTGCGGGGCCATGGAGTCGGGGCTGGCCGTCCTGCTGGCCGCCGGCCGGATCGCCCGGGTGACGGGCTCCTACATCGGCGCCAACAAGGAGTTCGCCCGGCAGTACCTGGCCGGGGAGCTGGAGGTCGAGCTGATCCCGCAGGGCACGCTGGCCGAGCGGCTGCGGGCCGGCGGTGCCGGGATCCCCGCCTTCTACACGCCCGCCGGGGTGGGCACCCAGGTCGCCGACGGCGGCCTGCCCTGGCGCTACGACGGGCAGGGCGGGGTCGCGCTGGCGTCACCGCCCAAGGAGGTCCGGGAGTTCGACGGCACCCCGTACGTGCTGGAACGCGGCATCCGCACCGACTTCGCCCTGGTCCGGGCGGCCCGGGGCGACCGGCACGGCAACCTGGTCTTCAACAAGTCCGCCCGGAACTTCAACCCGCTGGCCGCGATGGCCGGGCGGGTGACGGTCGCCGAGGTGGAGGAGCTCGTCGAACCCGGCGCGATCGACCCGGACGCGGTGCACCTGCCCGGCATCTTCGTGCAGCGGGTGCTGGCGCTCACCCCTGAGCAGGCGGCGGACAAGAGGATCGAGCAGCGGACGGTGAGCTCCTGATGGCCTGGACGCGCCAGGAGATGGCCGCACGGGCGGCGCGGGAACTGCGCGACGGGCAGTACGTCAATCTCGGCATCGGCCTGCCCACGCTGATCCCCAACTTCCTGCCCGAGGGCGTCGAGGTCGTCCTGGAATCGGAGAACGGCATCCTCGGCACCGGGCCCTACCCCACCGAGGACACCGTCGACCCGGACCTCATCAACGCCGGGAAGGAGACGGTGACGGTCCTGCCGGGCGCCTCCTTCTTCGACTCGGCGCTGTCCTTCTCGATGATCCGCGGCGGGCACATCGATGTCGCCGTGCTGGGGGCGATGCAGGTCTCCGCGCGGGGCGACCTCGCCAACTGGGCCGTCCCCGGCAAGCTGGTCACGGGCATCGGCGGGGCGATGGACCTGGTGCACGGCGCCCGCACGGTCGTGGTCGTCATGACGCACACCGCGAAGGACGGCTCCCCGAAGATCCTCACCGAGTGCACCCTGCCGCTGACCGGCCAGGGCTGCGTCGACCGGATCATCACCGACCTGGGCGTCCTCGACGTCACCGACGACGGGCTGGTGCTGGCCGAGACCGCGCCGGGCGTCAGCGCCGGCGAGATCGCCGCCCGGACCGCCGCCGGACTCACCGTGCCGGAGCGCCTGAAGTGAAGGACGTCTACCTCGTCGACGCGGTCCGCACGCCGATCGGCCGCTACGACGGCGGGCCGGCGGGCGTACGCCCGGACGACCTGGCCGCGCACGCGATCCGTGAACTCCCCGCCCGCACACCGGAGCTGGGCCCGGCGCGGATCGACGACGCCCTCCCGGCAACGCCAACGGCGCCGGCGAGGAGAACCGCAACGTCGGTCGTATGGCCGCTCCCTCCTCGCGGGCCTGCCCACCCCTGTGCCGGGCGTGACCGCCAACCGGCTGTGCGCGTCCGGCCTGGAGGCCGTGATCCAGGCGGCCCGCGCGATCGCGCTCGGCGACGGCTGGATCGCGCTCGCGGGCGGTGTCGAGTCGATGATCCGGGCGCCGTACGTGCTGCCCAGGAACGACCAGCCTTCCCGGCCGGGCACACCGAGCTGTACCCCACGACCCTCGGCCGGCGGATGGTCGGCCCGCGCATGGATCCGCAGCGGACGATTCCGCTGGGCGAGAGCGCCGAACTCATCGCGTACCTGCGCAGGATCAGCCGCGAGCGGCAGGACGAGTTCGAGCTGCGCAGTCACGCGCCCACGCGGCGAAGCCGCATACCGATACCGCCCCGCGCCCCTGCCGGAGCGCGGCCTGCACGTACCCCAGGGACTTTCATGACGCTCACGCAGCACGACATCGATCAGGAGATCGCGGCCGAGCGCGCCGCCTACGCCAAGCGGCTCGCCGACGGCGGGCCCGTCGAGCACCAGCCGCGCCGCGACTACGCGCCGTACCGCTCCTCGGTGCTCCGGCACCCCGGGCGACCGCCCCTCACCATCGACGTGAGCAAGGACCCGGAGCTGGTGGAGCTGGGCTCCCCGGCCTTCGGCGAGCGGGACATCACCGAGATCGACAACGACCTCACCCGGCAGCACCCCGGCGAGCCGATCGGTGAGCGCATCACCGTCTCCGGGCGGGTGCTCGACCGGGACGGCCGCCCGGTGCGCGGCCAGCTCGTGGAGATCTGGCAGGCCAACTCCGCGGGCCGCTACGCCCATCAGCGCGAGCAGCACGACGCCCCGCTCGACCCGAACTTCACGGGTGTGGGCCGCACCCTCACCGACGACCAGGGCCGCTACCACTTCACCACCATCCAGCCCGGCCCCTACCCGTGGCGCCAGCACCTCAACGCCTGGCGGCCCGCACACATCCACTTCTCGCTGTTCGGCACGGCGTTCACCCAGCGCCTGGTGACGCAGATGTACTTCCCGAGCGACCCGCTGTTCCCCCACGACCCGATCATCCAGTCGGTGACGGACGACGCGGCCCGGCAGCGGCTGGTCGCCACCTACGACCACAGTCTGTCGGTGCCGGAGTTCTCGATGGGCTACCACTGGGACATCGTGCTGGACGGCCCGCGGGCCACCTGGGTGGAAGAGGGGCGCTGACCGACCATGACGAGGATCGACCCGAGCCGCCCCGAGAGCGTGCTGCCCACCCCCTCGCACACCGTCGGCCCGTTCTACGGCCACGCCCTGCCGTTCCGCGGCGGCGAGGACATCGCACCCGCCGGGCACCCGGACACGATCACCGTGCACGGATACGTCACCGACGGCGCGGGCGCGCCGCTGCCCGACGCGCTGATCGAGCTGTGGGGTCCGGACCCGGAGGGGAACCTGCCCACCGCCGACGGCTCGATGCGGCGCGACCCGGCCTCGGGCGGCTTTCTGGGCCGCAACGGCGTGGAGTTCACCGGCTGGGGGCGCATACAGACCGACGCGAACGGCCACTGGTACGCGCGGACGCTGCGGCCCGGGGCGCGTGGGCGCGGCGCCCCGTACCTGAGCGTGTGCGTCTTCGCGCGAGGGCTCCTGGTGCACCTGTTCACCCGGATCTACCTGCCGGGCGACGCCGCCGTCCTCGCGGCCGACCCGCTGCTGTCCCGGGTGGAGCCGGAGCGGCGCGACACGCTGATCGCCGGGGTGGAGCCGGACGGCACGTACCGTTTCGACATCCGCCTTCAGGGCGAAGGCGAGACGGTCTTCCTGGAGTTCCAGTGACATCTCCCCACGGCGACCCCGGCCTGCTCGCCCCCGGCTGGGCCGACTCGCCGGCCGCGGCCGCGACCGGCGACGACGCGTATCTGCGGGCCCTGCTCGAGGCGGAGGCCGCCCTGACCCGGGCCCAGGCGGCGCTGGGACTCGCCCCGGCCGAGGCCGCCGAGGCGGTGACCGGGGCGGCACGCTCCGGCGCCTTCGACGCACGGTCCCTGGCGGCCCGGGCACGGGCGGGCGGCAACCCGGTCATCCCGCTGGTCGCGGACCTGACCAGGGCCGTCGGCGACCCGTTCGGCCCCTACGTCCACCGGGGCGCGACCAGCCAGGACATCCTGGACACCGCGGCCATGCTGGTCGCCTCGCGCACCCTGGAGCTCGTCCTCGCCGACCTCGGCCGCGCCGCGGAGGCCTTGGCCCGGCTGGCCGCCGAGCACCGCCACACGGCGATGCCGGGGCGGACGCTCACCCAGCACGCCGTGCCGACCACGTTCGGTCTCAAGGCCGCCGGGTGGCGGTCGCTGGTGCTCGACGCGCGGGACCGGGTGAGCGCCGTGCGGGACACGCTGCCCGTCCAACTCGGTGGCGCGGCCGGAACATTGGCGGCGTTCGGCGCGTACGGAGCGGCCGACCCGACCGCGCTGCCGACGGCATACGCCCGGCAACTCGGGCTGCGGGCGCCCGACTTGCCCTGGCACACCCTGCGGACACCCGTCGCGGACCTCGCCGGCTGCCTCGCCTTCACCGCGGGCGCCCTCGGCAAGATCGCCGTGGACGTCCTCACCCTGTCGCGCACCGAGATCGCCGAGGTCGCCGAGGGCAGCGGCGGCAGTTCGTCCGCCATGCCGCACAAGGCGAATCCCGTACGGTCCACCCTCATCGCCGCCGCCGCCCGGCGGGCACCGCAGCTCGCGGCCACGCTCTACGGGGCGATGGCGGCGGAGGACGAACGCCCGGCCGGGGCCTGGCACGCCGAGTGGGAGCCGCTGCGCGACCTGCTGCGGCTGGCCGGCGGAGCCGCCCGGGACGCCGCGGAGCTGGCCGAGGAGCTGCGGATCAGACCCGAGGCCATGCGCGCCCATCTGGACCTGACCGGCGGGGCGATCGTCTCCGAGCGGCTGTCCGCCGAACTGGCCGGGGTGCTGGGCCGCGCCCGGGCCAGGGAACTGCTCACCCGGCTGGCCGCCGAGGGGCGCCCGCTCGCCGACGCGCCGGAACTCGCGGGCGCCGACCTCGACCCCACGCACTACACCGGCTCCGCCGGAACCCTCACCGACCGTGCCCTGGAGCGACGTTGACCCTGCTGCATCACCGTGCCGAAGGCCCCGCCGCCGCTCCCCCGCTGCTGCTCGGGCCCTCGCTCGGCACCTCGTACGCCCTGTGGGACCGGGTGGCGCCCGAGCTGTCGGTCACCCATCGCGTGATCCGCTGGGACCTGCCGGGGCACGGCGGTTCGGCCGCCGGTCTCCTCACGGCGGGCGCCACGGTCGGCGATCTGGCCGGGCTGGTGCTGGCGCTCGCCGACTCGCTCGGCATCCGGCGGTTCGCCTACGCGGGGGTGTCGCTGGGCGGCGCCGTGGGGCTGCATCTCGCCGTGCACCACCCCGAGCGGCTGTCCTCGCTGGCCGTGATCTGCTCCTCGGCGCACTTCGACGGGGCCGGGCCGTGGGAGGAACGGGCCGCGCGGGTGCGGCGCGAGGGACTGGCCGCGCTGGCGGAGACCGCCGACGCGCGCTGGTTCACGCCCGGTTTCACCGTGCCGGAGCTGGTGACGGACCATCGCCGGGCCGACCCGGAGGCGTACGCCGCCTGCTGTGACGCGCTCGCCGCGTTCGACCTGCGGGACCGGCTGGCGGAGATCACCGTGCCGACCCTGCTGGTCGCCGGCCGCGAGGATCCGGCGACCCCGCCCGCGCACCTGCGGGAGATCGCCGACGCGGTACCGGGCGCGGCCCTGGTGGAGATCCCGGGCGCCTCGCACCTGGCGCCCGCGCAGTGCCCGGAGGAGGTGCTGGCCGCGCTGGGGTCCCACCTCGGCCGGCCCGCGGGGCGGGGGACGGAGGTGCGGCGCCAGGTGCTCGGCGACCCGCACGTGGACCGGGCACAGGCCCGGCAGACGCCTTTCACGGCCCGGTTCCAGGACTTCATCACCCGCTACGCCTGGGGCGAGATCTGGACCGACCCGACCCTGTCGCGCCGCGAGCGCAGCATGATCACCCTCACCGCGCTGGTCGCGCACGGCCACTACGACGAGCTGGCGATGCACGTCCGGGCGGCCCGCCGCAACGGGCTCACCGCCGAGGAGATCGGTGCGGTCCTGCTGCAGACGGCGGTGTACTGCGGGGTGCCGGCGGCGAACTCGGCGTTCGCGACGGCCCAGCGGGTGCTGGCGGAGGAGGACGGCGCGGGAGGGTGACCCTGCCGGTCGTACGCACGGCGGCAGCTCGCCCGGGCCCTTCCGGCGTGCCTACGGTGGGGGCATGTCCACCCTGCTGATCACCGGCGCCACCTCGGGGCTCGGCCGGTACGCCGCCTTCGAACTGGTCCGCGCCGGGCACGTCGTCCTCGTCCACGGCCGGGACCCGGAGCGCACCGAGCGGCTGGCCGCGGAGCTGCGCACCGAGGGCGACGCCGAGGCGTTCGTCGCGGACCTGGCCTCCCTGACGCAGGTGCGCGAGCTGGCCGCGCACGTCGCAGACGCACACCCCGAACTCGACGTGCTGGTCAACAACGCGGGGGTGGGCTCCGGGGTGCCCGGGGCGGGCCGTGAGCTCAGCGCCGACGGGCACGAGCTGCGGCTCGCGGTCAACTACCTCGCGCCGGTCGTGCTGACCCGGGCCCTGCTGCCCGTGCTGCGGGCGAACGCCCCGTCCCGGATCGTCAACGTCGGCTCGGCCGGGCAGGAACCGCTCGTCTTCGACGACCCCGAGTTCGGCCGCGGCTACGACGGCACCGCGGCGTACCGCCGCAGCAAGTTCGCCCTCGCGGCGCACACGTTCGCCCTCGCCGATGAGCTGGACGGCACCGGTGTCACGGTGAACGTGCTGCACCCGGCGACCTTCATGGACACGGCGATGGTCCGCGAGGCGGACGTCACCCCCTGGTACACCGTCGCCGACGGGGCGGCCGCCCTGCTGGCCCTGGCCACGCGGGACGCGGGCACCGGCCGCTACTTCGACGGGACACGCCCGGCCCGCGCCCACGAGGCGGCGTACGACCCGCGGGTGCGGGCCCGGCTGGCGGCGGTGACGGACCAGCTGGTCCGCGCCTGAGTGACCGGGGCGCGCGGCTCACCGCGGGGCGGCGCCCGTCGCGAGTTCCGCGCGCGCCCGTTCTGCCAGTCCGTCCGCGCCGCACGAGACAGCCAGGTCCAGGCCGCGCCGGAGGTCGGCCGCCGAGCGGGCGGCGATGCCGTATTCGATGCGGGCCGCGGCGTGCTCGTACTGGCAGGGCGAGGCCTCCAGGTAGGTGACGGCCCGGGCCAGGAGCCGCACCGCGCGCTGGCCGGTCTCCAGGGCCGCGGCGCAGCGCAGGGCCTCCCCTATGGCGGTGTCCGTGCCGAAGCGCTCGGCCTGGCGGCGGACGTCGACGGCGAGCCGGGCGGCGCGGGCCGGGTCCTCGGTGCTCAGCGCGCGGGCGAGGTCCGTCGCCCAGGGGACGAGCACCGGGTTGTGGTGGCCCCGGGCCGCCGCCGCCTTCTCGGCGGCCTCGAGTTCGTTGATGCCGTCCTTGGTGCGGCCGACGGCCAGCAGCAGCCGGCCGCGCACCGACCGCGGGTCGGGCAGGACGATCGTGGAGGGGTAGGGCGGGGCGAAGCCGTACCGCTCGGCGACGCCCCAGGCCTCCTCGACCCTGCCGCGGGCGAGGAGTGTGTCGACGAGGTTGCAGATCGCGGACCAGTACAGCGGCAGCCCGCGGCCGACGCGCTCGGCGAGGCGCAGCGACTCGCGCAGGGAGGTCTCGGCCTCCTCCAGCCGGCCGCGCCTGCGGTGGCCGAGCCCGACGTAGGCGTGGGCCAGGGCGAGGTGACCGCCGCTCCAGCCGGCCGACTCGTACGCGCGCAGGGCCTCGTTGTAGAGGGTCTCGGCCCGGTCGAGGCGGTCGGTGAACGCGTACGCGTTGGCCAGCATCAGCAGCAGTTCGATGCCCCACTCGGTGTCGGTCCAGCCGAGTCCGGGTGCCAGGCGGCCGTTGACGAGGGCGCGGTCGCACAACTCGGCGACCTCCTCGGCGTTCTCGCCGTGCATCAGGGCGTCGAAGCCGCGCAGGATGAGCAGCGCCCGTTCGGAGTTGTCCCGGCCGGTGCAGGTGGCCGCGAGGTCGGCGAGGCGCTGGGAGCGGCCGGGTGAGGTGGCCTCGCCGGCGTGGATGCCCTCCCACATGAAGTGGACGGCCTGGAGCCGCATCCGGGCGGGGCCGGGCTCGAGCCGGGCCGCCTCCGCCTCGACCGTGCGGACCGCTTCCTCCAGCTGGTCGTTGTGCAGGAGCGCCTGGGAGAGGCGGAAGACGGCGTCCACCCGCTTCTGGCCGTCGAGTCCGGGCATGGAGAGCGCGGCGCGCAGGTGGCTGATCGTGCGGGCGGGTGCGGTGAGGAACGTGGCCTCGGCCAGTTCGTAGAGCACGTGCGGATGGGACTCGGGCCGGGGCGGTTCCTTCAGGGCGCGCTCCAGGCAGCGGCGGGCGGCGTCCGGCGCGCCGACGGCGAGGTGCTCGCGGGCGGCCTCGCGCAGCTGCCCGACGAGTTCCTCGTCGTCGTCCGGGTGGACCTCCAGCAGGTGCCGGGCGGCGACCGCGGCGCCGTGCCCCTCGTCGGTGACGATGCGGGCGGCGATGCCGTGCATGGCGGTGCGCAGGGCGTCGGGGATGGAGTCGTAGACGGCGGTGGCGATGAGCGGGTGGACGAACTCCAGGTCGCCCTCGGCGCCGCGGCCGGTGGCGGGGTCCGGCGCGGTGAGGATGCGGGCGGTGCGCAGCAGTTCGGCGCAGCGGCGGGCGTCCTCGGTCCTGAGGGTGGCGAGTTTGGCGACCAGGCCGACGGAGATGCCGGTGCCGAGGATGGCGGCGGCCCAGGCGAACCGGGTCGCGTCGATGCCGAGTTCCTCCAGGCGGGCGACGAGGCCGCCGCCGCGGGCCGAGCGGTTCAGCTCGCGCAGTTCCCCGGCCCGGGCCTCGACCGGTTCGAGTTCGCTGTCCCGCACCCGGGCGAGGAGTTCGACGGTCTCGTAGGGGTTGCCGGCGGTGACGGCCCAGACCTCGCGGCAGAACGCGGCGTCCGCGTGCCGGCCGAGGGTGGCGCGGGTGAGGCCGGCCGTCGCGTCCGGGGTGAGGGCGCTCAGGGTCGTGACCGGGCCGTCGGCGGCGGCCGCGACGGTGTCGAGGTGCCGGGCGCTCGCGCCGGAGAGGTCGCCCGGGCGGCGGGCGACCACGACCAGGACGGACATCTCCTCGAGCCGCCCGGCCAGTCCGGCGAGCCAGTGCAGGGTCTCCTGGTCGGCCCAGTGGGCGTCGTCGATCAGCAGCACCAGCGGCCAGTCCCGGCGGGAGAGCCGCCGCACGGCCGCGACCAGGCCGTCGCACACGCCCTGCGGGTCGGCCTGGCGGTCGCCGGGGTCCACTATGCCGAGGGCGGGTCCGGCGATGTCGTACCAGTCGCCGAGGTACTCGCGGGCCTCCTCCGGCAGCATCGGCACCAGGGCCGGCTGCAGCAGCTGCCGTACCACGTTGAAGGGGACCGACCTGAGGGTCTCGCCGCCGCGGGCTGACCAGACGGTGCAGCCGCGCGCCTCGGCGATGCGGCGGGTTTCGGCCAGCAGCGCCGTCTTGCCGAGTCCGGCCTCGCCGCTGAAGACCAGCAGTCCGCCGGTCGAGGAGCGGTCCGCGCACAGGCTGTCGACCGCCCTTGTGACGGCGGCGACTTCCTCGTCGCGCTCCCACAGGGAAGCCGAGGCGGCGGCCGTGGGCCGTACCTCCGTCATCCCGCTACCTCCCCAAGTCGCCCGAACGACGTACAGACATCGAGCGTAGCCGTCCGATTGCCCGAGTGGAGGATGGTCGGGGCACCTGTTGCCGTGACGGGTGACACCGGGTACGACAGGACGACGCGCCCAGCCCGTCACCAGTCGTCTTCGCGCCAACGGCGTGCAATTGCAAGGGAGGTGACGCTCCATCACCGGATTGCGAGGACACGGCGGGGCCGCCGGCGCTGACCGCGGGGTCGGTGGGCGACCTCATCGAGTGGTGCGAGTACGGCGTCTACGGCTACTTCCCGGTGATCGTCGCGGCGCCGTTCCTCACACCGGAGGGCGGCGGCGGGACGGAGCGGCCGGCGGAGACGGAGGCCGGGGTGTGCGGTGGCGTTCTTCCTCGGTCCCGCCGGGGCAGCGCTTTTCGGCCGTTTCCGACGGGAGGTGCGGAAGCCTCCGATTTCGGGGCCTCGGCCGGTGCAAGTGCGGGTGCGGGTGCGGGCCCGGGTGGAACGATCGATTCCGGCTCCTCTCATGCCTCTTTCACCGACGCCTCATACGGTGGGGGCATGACGCGCGAGACTCCTCCCGGGTGGTACCCGGACCCCGGACAGACAGCGGACGGCCCCGCCACCGAGCGCTGGTGGGACGGCAGGGCCTGGACGGCCCACATCCGCCCGAAGGAGCGGCCCGGGGCAGGCGGCCCACCGGCGGGCCCGCCGAGCGAGGGTGACGCGGCCCGCACGGGAGATCCGGCACGCGCGGGAGATCCGGCACGCGCGGGAGATCCGGCACGCGCGGCGGAACCGAGCGGCGCGGCGGACCCGCGTGGCACGGCGGACCCGAGGGCTGCGGCGGACCCGAGGGCTGCGGCGGACCCGAGGGCTGCGGCGGACCCGATATCGGCTACACAGCCTCCTTCGCCTACGGAATCCCCTTCGGCTACGGAATCCCCTTCGGCTACGGAGTCCCCTTCCTCGGCGGACACAGCCTCGGTGGCGGACGCACCCCCCGCAGGGGCCGCTGCCGGTCCGGCCGGGGCTTCCGCCCTCGCGCGGGAACCGGCCTCCGCACCGACGCCGAGTCCTGGGACGGAGCAGGGCAGCGGCCATGCCGCGCCCTTCGGCCATCCCTCCCCCTACGGTCACCCCAACCCCGCAGGTCACCCCACCGCCCCCGGTTACCCCGCAGCCGTCGGCCACCCGGCTCACCCCGGCCATCCCGCCGCACCGCCGTCCGCACCCCGCGGGCGGCGGCTGCGGGCCGGTATCGCCGTCGGGGCCGCCGTCGTCGTGCTCGCCGGCATCGGTGTCGGCGTCTACGCGCTGACCGACAACGGCGGCGGTGGTTCCGCCACGTCGCAGGCGCCGGGCGGCTCCGGTGGGTCCGGCGGGTCCGGCGGAGACAGCGGGTCCGGAGGCTCCGGGGGCGACGGCGGATCAGGAGGCTCCGGCGGCTCCGGCGGGCAGAGTCCGCAGCCCGACCGGTCCGAGCCCCCGAAGCTCAGGAGCGGCTCGGTGACCGACCCGGTCAGCGGGATCAGCCTGCCCATCCCGAAGGGGTGGTACGGGCAGCAGGGTCAGGCCGGTGCGCAGGTGACGTCCGACGACTCCTACAAGTGCCCCGGCGACACCGCCTCCACCTGCACCAAGGGCGGCGCCTACTCCGCCCCCGCCCTGGCCCTCGGCACCAAGGGCGACACCCCGGAGGAGATCGCCAAGGCGGACATCGCGGCCAACGCCGAGGAGTCCTACGGCGGCAAGTCCTACGGCGGGATCACCTCCCACGACGTGCTGGCCTCCCAGGCCGTGACCGTGGCCGGCCAGAAGGGCTACCTGGTCCGCTGGAAGGCCGTCACGAGCAAGGGCGCCGACGGCATCGTGGAGTCGCTCGCGTTCCCCTCCCCCGCGAACGCGAAGCTGATGGTCGTCGTACGGTTCGGCGTCGACGCCGGCCAGCAGGAGTCCGTCCTGGACGAGATCACCCGCGGCATCAAGGTGTCGACGGGCCGGGGCAACGGCCAGGACGTCTGATCCGGCGCTCCACCGCCGGACACCGGTCGGCCGGGTGGGGCGCCCCCGCCGCTCACAGGGGCACCCCACCCGGCCGGGGGGTGCGCGCCGCCCCCGTCCCCACGGGTCGGCGCGGTCGGGTCGTCGTCCGGTCATCCGTGGACGGCGGCCCGGGTCTCAGGTCAGGCCCAGGGCCGGCAGCACCGCGGCCTCCACGAAACGCACGAGGTAGTCCGGGTCGGCGGGCCGGCCCTCCAGGACGGGCCGCAGCCGCAGCACGCCCAGCATCTGCGCCGGGACGTACGGCAGCGCCGGGTGGTCGGCCGGCACCTCCCCGCGCTCGACCCCGCGGCGGACGATCTCCTTCAGCGCGGCGATCTCCGGCTCCACCACCGCCTCGCGCAGCGCGCACTGCAACTCCGGGTCCTGCCCGGCGGCGTGGGCGAGCGCGTGCAGGAGCTTGGTGTCGCGGCCGGACAGGTCGCCGATCACCCGGGCGGCCTCCCGCAGGTCCTCGGCGAGCGAGCCGGTGTCGACGCAGCGCGTGCGCCGGCGGGACCGCAGTGCCGCCGCGACGAACTGCGGCTTGGTCTTCCACTGGCGGTACAGCGTGGACTTGCTGCAGCGGGTGCTGGCGGCGATCCCCTCCATGGTGACGGCGTCGTAGCCGCACTCGCGCAGCTGGTCCAGCACGGCGTCGAAGAACTCCTGCTCACGCTCCGGCGTGATCTTGGAGCGGCGCGAGGAACCGACCTGCTCGGGTCGGTCCGCTGCCTGCGACGTCATGGCGTGTGCTCCCGGCTCTCGTCGGCGGCCGGAGTATTCCCGGCCGGTGCTGTGTTCCTCGTCTATCGATACGCCAGTGTACCGGTACGCGGTCGTATCGGTACACTGGCGTATCGGTACGCACTCGTACCGATAAGAGCACCACCGTCATCGAAGGGGCCGGGGGATGAATGCCCGCACCGAGCCTGTGCCGACGGGGTCCGACGCGATAGCGCGACCACCGCTCGTCCGGGAGCTCCTGCTCGTCGCAGGGTTCTTCCTCGTCTACAAGTTCGGCCGGCAGTTGGCCACGGGCCACACCGGCGAGGCCTTCGCCAACGCGCACCGGGTGTGGGACGTCGAACGAGCGGTCCGGCTGCCGGGCGAGGGGGCGGTGCAGTCGCTGCTGCTGCACGGTGACGGCCTGGTGCACGTGGCGAACACGTACTACGCGACGGTCCACTTCCCGGCCACCGCCGCCTTCCTGGTCTGGCTCTACCTGCGCCGCCCGGCCCACTACGTGTGGGCCCGCCGGGTCCTGGCCGCGCTGACCGCCGCCGCGCTGGTGCTGCACCTGCTCTTCCCGCTCGCCCCGCCGCGCATGCTCACCGCGGCCGGTCTCGTGGACACCGCGCGGGTGTACGGGCCGTCGGTGTACGGCGATCCGGCGAACGACTCCCTGTCGAACCAGTTCGCGGCGATGCCGTCGCTGCACTTCGGCTGGGCGCTGATGGCGGCGATCGGGCTGATCGTCGCGACCCGTTCCCGCCTGCGGTGGCTGTGGCTGCTGCATCCCACGCTGACGCTGCTGGTGATCGTAGGCACGGCGAACCACTACTGGCTCGACGCGATCGTGGCGGGGGCCCTGCTGGGCCTCGTGCTCGTGGCCGTCCCCCTGCCGCACCGCACGCCGTCCACGGCGTCCACGGCCGGCCGTGCGCGGGACGGCCTCGTCCCCGCGCAGCGGGACGAGCAGTCGCTGATCGGGGCGGGCCGGTGAACGCCGTGCTGGTCGCCGTCGCCCTCTCCCTCGTCTCCGCCGTCGCCTACGCGGCCGCCGCGGTCGCCCAGGAGCGGCTCGCCGCCGGCTCCCCCGGCTCGGGCGCCCTGCGGCTGCTCGGCAGCGGCGTCTGGTGGTGGTCGGTCGGGCTGAACGCGGCGGCCGCGCTGCTGCACGTGGTGGCGCTGCGGTACGGCCCGCTGACGGTGGTGCAGCCGCTCGGCGCGCTCACCCTGGTCGCGGCGGTGCCCCTGGGCGCGCGGATGGCGGGACGGCGGGTGGCCGCGGCCGAGTGGAGGGGCACGGCACTGACCCTGCTGGGCCTGGGCGCCATCCTGGTCACGGCGTCCGGGCCGGCGCCCGACGACGTGCTGAGCGTGCCCGAGGCGCTGGCGGTGGCGGGAGCCACGGCCGCCCTCATCGGAGTGCTGTCCCGGCCGGGCGCCCGGCCCGGCCTGCGGCACGCGACCGCGTCGGGGGTCGCCTCCGGGGTCGCCTCCGCTCTCACGCAGACCGTGACGGTGGCCGCGACGGACCGGACCGGACCGCTGCTGAGCCTCCAGGTCGTCGGGGTGGCGCTGCTCGTGGCGGCGTTCGCGGCCGGCGGGCTGCTGCTGTCGCAGACGGCGTACCGGGGCGGCCTGGGCGGCCCGCTGGCCATGGTGACCCTGGCCAATCCGCTGGCCGCCGCGGCGATCGGCCTGTCGCTGCTGGGCGAGCGCCTCCAGGGCGGCCCGGCGGGCGTGCTGCTGGCGCTCGCCGGGGCCGGCCTGGCCTGCTGGGGTGTGATCCTGCTCAGCAGGCAGGCGCCCCGGGAGGAACCGGCGGACGACGACCATCCGGTGGCCGCCGTCCTGGCGCTGGGGCCGGACTCGGCTACGGCCGAACCGGCGTGGGTGCCCCGGCCGCACGATCCGGGGCACCTCACCACGGTCACGCGGTGATGATCGCCGGGTCGCTCACACCCGGCTGCCCGTTCTCGACGTGCCCCGCGAACCGCCGCAGGAAGGCAGTGTCGCCCTCGGCGGTGACGGTCAGGTCGTACCAGCGGCGGCCCCTGGTGAGGTCGACGGTGCGCCGCACGGTCGCGCCCGGGCGGACGGTGACGGCCGAGGGCCTGCCGCCGTAACCGTCGGCGATCCGCAGCCGGGCCGTGCCGGAGCCCTTGTTGGTGAAGGTCAGCTCGATGTCGTCGCCCTTGTGGCGGGCGGTGACCTCGCAGCCGGCCGCCTTGTTCGAGCCCTTGAAGACGCGCACGAAGCCGTTCGGGCCGTGCACCGTCAGGTCGTAGGAGCCCGCGGAGTATGCGGAGTTCCAGGTGTCCTTGAGTGTCCTGCCGGCCTCGGTGGTGAACGTCCAGGGGCCGTCGGCGCGGTTGCCGGAGGTGACGTGGAAGGCGCCGCCCGCCTTGGGTCCGGAGGCGAAGGTGAGGGTGAGCTTCCCGGCCGCCGCGTCGACCGAGGCGTCGACGTGCGGGGCGTACTTCAGCGGCCGGGAGCGGCGCAGGCCGCGCTCCTGGCGGGGCATGCGCGGGTCGGCGGGCGGTGTCGGCTTGTAGTCGGGGTGGCGTTCGCGGTCCTGCGGCTCGTACGCGTCGGTGCCGGGCAGCGGGGCCGGGCGCGCGTCCTTGCGGGAGAAGTCGAAGGCGGCGGTGAGGTCACCGCAGACCGCCCGGCGCCACGGCGAGATGTTCGGCTCGCGCACGCCGAAGCGGCGCTCCATGAACCGCAGGATCGAGGTGTGGTCGAGGGTCTCGGAGCAGACGTAACCGCCCTTGCTCCAGGGCGAGACGACCAGCATCGGCACCCGCGGGCCCAGGCCGTAGGGGCCGGCCGTTTTGCGGCTGTCGCCCGGGAAGAGGTCGAGGGAGACGTCGACGGTGGACAGGCCCCGGGAGGCGTCCTTCGGCGGCAGCGGCGGGACCACGTGGTCGAAGAAGCCGTCGTTCTCGTCGTAGGTGATGAACAGGGCCGTCTTCGACCAGACCTCGGGGTTGGAGGTGAGGGCGTCCAGAACCTGGGCGATGTACCAGGCGCCGTAGTTCGAGGGCCAGTTGGAGTGCTCGGAGAAGGCCTCGGGCGCGGCGATCCAGGAGATCTGGGGCAGCTTGCCGGCTTTGACGTCGGCCTTCAGCAGGTCGAAGTAGCCGTCGCCGTTCTTGACGTCGGTGCCGGTGCGGGCCTTGTCGTACCAGGGGTCGCCGGGCTGTGCGGCGCGGTACTTGTCGAAGTACAGCAGGGAGTTGTCGCCGTAGTTGCCGCGGTAGGCGTCCTGGATCCAGCCCCAGGAGCCGGCCGCGTCCAGGCCGTCGCCGATGTCCTGGTAGATCTTCCAGGAGATGCCGGCCTGCTCCAGTCGCTCGGGGTAGGTCGTCCAGCCGTAGCCCAGTTCGGCGTTGTCCAGGACCGGGCCGCCGCCGGTGCCGTCGTTGCCCGTGTACCCGGACCACATGTAGTAGCGGTTGGGGTCGGTGGAGCCGATGAACGAGCAGTGGTAGGCGTCGCAGACGGTGAAGGCGTCGGCGAGGGCGTAGTGGAAGGGGATGTCCTCGCGGGTCAGGTAGGCCATGGTCGTGGTGCCCTTGGCGGGCACCCACCGGTCGTACTTGCCGCCGTTGTAGGCCTGCTGGCCGTCGGGCCAGGAGTGCGGCAGGCCCTCCAGGAACTGCATGCCGAGGTCGTCGGCGTCCGGGTGGAACGGCAGGAGTTCCTTGCCGTCCTTCTCCTGGTGCCAGACCGGTTTGCCGTTGCCGAGGGTGACCGGGCGGGGGTCGCCGAAGCCGCGGACGCCTCTCAGGGTGCCGAAGTAGTGGTCGAAGGAGCGGTTCTCCTGCATGAGGACGACGATGTGCTCGACGTCCTCGATCGACCCGGTGCGGTGGTTCGCCGGCAGGGCGGCGGCGCGCTGGATGCTGGCGGACAGGGCGCTGAAGGCCGTGGTGGCACCCGCGAGCTGGAGAAAGCGGCGCCGGTTGACTTCGGACATGTGGGACAGACCTCTCATGCTGAGGTACGGGATGGCCGGAACGTGACGGAATCTGCGCGGAAGGAGTGTTTCAGGGACACCAAACGCCAAGGAAGGGGCGCGTGACCGGGGTGTGAAAGTCGCCGGTACGTGAGGTGTGCCGGTGCGCCTCCCGGGGAGGGACAGGGACGTGACGAAGACGCAGACGGCTTCCCCGCCGACGAAACGGCCCGTTCGCCAGCTCCTCGCCGCCTCCGTGGGAAACGCAGTGGAGTGGTACGACTGGTACGCCTACACGTTTCTGGCCACCTACATCGCCGCCCAGGTCTTCCCCAAGAGCGCGGACAACTCGCTGGTGCCGCTGCTGTCCACGTTCGCGGTCTTCGCGGTCGGATTCTTCATGCGGCCGGTCGGCGGGCTGCTGATGGGCGCGGTCGCGGACCGGCACGGGCGGCGGGCCGCGCTGACGGTCACCATCCTGCTGATGGGCGGCAGCAGCCTGCTGGTGGGGCTGACCCCGACGTACGCGGCGGCGGGCGTGCTGGCCCCGGTGATCCTCGTCCTCGCGCGGCTGCTGCAAGGCCTGTCCGTGGGCGGCGAGTTCGCGGCCTCGACGACCTTCCTGGTCGAGTCGGCGGGACCCGGCCGGCGCGGGCTGTTCTCCAGCTTCCAGTACGTGTCGACCACCGTGGGCCAGCTCGTCGCCTCCGGCGTCGCCACGCTGCTCGTGAACACGCTGAGCGACGAGCGGATGAACGGCTGGGGCTGGCGCGTGCCGTTCGTGCTCGGGGCCGTGCTCAGCCTGGTCGGCTTCTGGATCCGGCAGGGGGCGCAGGAGACCCGCAGCGCCGAGCAGCAACGGGCCCCGCACCCGGACCTGTTCGAGGCGCTGCGCCGGCATCCGCGCGAGTCGCTGCTGATCGGCGGCATCACGGCGAGCGGCACCCTCGCCTACTACACGTGGACGTCGTACCTGCCGACGTACGCCGAACTCGACGCGGGGATGGAGAAGTCGGACGCGCTGCTCGCGGGCACCGTCTCACTGGCCTTCTTCGCGCTGCTGCAACCCCTCGGCGGCCTGCTGTCGGACCGCTTCGGCCGCCGTCCCCTGCTGCTCTTCTTCGGCCTGGGCTTCGCCCTGCTCGCGGTGCCGCTGCTGCACACCCTGCGCGACTCGTTCACCGTGCTGCTCCTGGTGAGTTGCGCGGGCATGGTGCTGCTGACCGGCTTCACCTCGATCAGTGCGGCCGTGAACGCGGAGATCTTCCCGCCCCGGGTCCGCGCGGCCGGCATCGGTTTCCCCTACTCGCTGACCGTCGCGCTCTTCGGCGGGACCGCCCCGTACGTCGGCACGCAGTTCAAGGAGCTGGGGCACTCGGGGCTGTTCCCCTGGTACGTGGCGGTGGTCTGCCTCGTGTCGTCGGTGGTGTACCTGCGGCTGCCGGAGACGGCTCACGCGCCGCTGCGCCGCTGAGCGGGCGCCCCGCCGGGGCGGACAAGGTGCGGGTGCGCGGTCCCCGGAACGGCTTCCGCCTGGAGCCCGCGCCCCGCTACCGCTTCGTCGCGAGCGGCATCGGCATCACCCCGGTCCTGCCGATGCTGGCGGCGGCCGAGGCGGCCGGCGCCGAATGGACCCTGCTGTACGGCGGACGCACCCGCCGGTCGATGGCCTTCACCGGTGAACTGGTCCGCTACGGCGAGCGGGTGACGATCGCGCCCGAGGACGAGACGGGCCTGCTGGACCTGGCGCCGGTGCTGGACGACGTACCCGGGGGGCACGCTCGTCTACTGCTGCGGCCCCGGCCCGCTCCTGGACGCGGTCGAGGCCCGGTGCGCGACCGGGGTGCTGCGCGTGGAGCGGTTCCGGCCCGGGGAGCGGGAGACCGGCGGCGACAGCGCGTTCGAGGTGGAGCTGGCGCGCAGCGGCAGGACGCTCACCGTGGCGCCGGACGGGTCCGTCCTCGACACCGTGCGCGCCGCCGGGGTCGAGGTGCTGTACTCCTGCAGCGAGGGCACCTGCGGCACGTGCGAGACCGACGTCCTGGAGGGCGAGCCGGAGCACCGCGACTCGGTGCCGTCCGAGGAGGAACGCGCGGCGGGCGAGACCATGCTCACCTGTGTCTCCCGCTGCCGCGGCGGGCGGCTGGTGCTGGACCTCTGACCGGCCGAGCGGGACCAGGTGCGCACGCGCGTCGCCCCGCGCTTCGCCGAGCCGCGGACCCGCGTGTGGGAGCAGACCCGGGCGGCGAAGCGCGAGGCGCCCGGCGCGGTCAGGACAGATAGGCCTCCACTTCACTGAACTGGGCGGCCGGCCAGCCGGTGTTGGCCGTCACCTGGAGCCTCAGGTGACGCAGGCTGGTCCCGTCGGGCAGGGACACGGTGACCGTGTTGCCGGTGGCCGGGTCGAAGCGGTGGTCCTTCGCGGCGACCACCGTCGACCAGGCCGAGCCGTCCGCGCTGCCCTGCACGGACAGCGTCTGGGTCCGGGCCTGCCAGGCGCTCTGCGGCGGCAGCTTCAGCACCAGCCGGCGCACCGCCTCCCGGGAGCCGAGGTCGACCGTCAGCGCCTGCGGGAAGGCGTGGTTGGCGGACTCCCAGTAGGTGTTCGCGTCGCCGTCGACCGCCTTGGCGGGTGTGTGGACGTCCTGGGAGCCGGTGGCCGTGGCCGGGCGGCCCCTGGCGAGGTTGCGGCCCGGGTCCGGGTCGGGGTTGCCCTGGCCGGGCTGCGGCCAGGTGGAGCAGTCGGACCAGGTGCTGCTCCAGCCGGAGTTGCCGCCGCCGTCGGTCAGCGTGAAGGTGCCGGAGCCGGTCGGGTAGGGGCAGTTGTAGACACCCGCGGCGCCGACGCCGGTCGCGGTGACGTTGCGGAAGGTGGCGGCGCCCTGCGTCTCGGCCTGGACGACGACCGTGCCGGTGTTGCGCACGGTCGCGCCGTCGACGGTGATGTTCTTCGCCGCGTGGCCGCGCCCGCTGCCGGAGACGAACTCGAAGGCACTGTAGGGGCTGTCGGTGATCGTCGTGTCGGTGATCCGCACCTGGGCCTCGATGGCGCTGTCGTAGGAGTCGACCCGCAGCGCGCCCATGGGGTGGTTCCAGTTGGGGTTCATCGCGCCGGTGCGCACGAGGGTGTTGCCGGCGACGGTGATGGTGCCGGCGAGCGGGTGGAAGGGGTCGAGGAACTTCTGGTTGGAGATGGCGATGCCGCTGCCGAGGGCGTTGGTGTCGGAGATCAGGTTGTTCCGCACGGCGATGTCCGTGCCGCCGTAGATCGCGATGCCGTTGGCGAGGTTCGGCTGGGTGACGGTGTTGTTCTCGAAGCTGCTGTCGACGTCGGGCGCGTTCAGCGACCACATGGCGAGGGCGTCGTCGCCCTGGTTGCGCAGGAAGTTGTGGCGGACGCGGACACCGCGGGCGTGGCCGTTGAGGTTGAGGCCGTCGGCGGTCATGTCGAGGAAGCGGTTGTTCTCGACGACCAGGTTGTCGTTGTTGCCGGTCAGCCAGAGGCCCACCTTGAGGTGCTGGAGCCACATGCCGGAGACGGAGCTGTTCGGTCCGAGCGAGCCGTTGACGAAGTTGTCCGGGCTGGAGTCGACCCGCTCGGTGACCTCGCCGATCACCGCGAAGTCCCGGATGTGGACGTTCCCCGTGGAGCTGGACTGGTCGATGAAGCGGGAGGTGCGCACGACGGAGTGCCAGTGGCCCGCGCCCCGGAGGGTGACGTCCTGCACGCCGTTGAGCGACGAGGTGAGCCGGTACTCGCCCGGCGGGATCCACACCACCCCGCCCCGCGCGGCGGCGATGGCGTCGCGGAAGGCCTGGGTGGAGTCGCCCCGGCCGCTCGGGTCGGCGCCCCTGGAGGTGACGGAGACCGATCCGGCGGGCTGGGAGGCGGGAGGGGACGCCTGCTCGAAGTCGGCGACGTCGACGGTGACCTGGACGTTCGTGGCCTGGAGCGCGACCTTGTCGCCCGCCTGGACGTTCTCCCCGAGCAGCAGGCGGGCGTTGTCGTAGAGGTGGTGGGTCTTCGCGCCGGGGATCCAGGGCGTGTCGACGTAGGAGTACTTCGACGTCACCGGGATCGTCTTCGCGAGCCTGCGGCCGTTGACGTAGACGTCGAGCGAGCCGGACTGGCCGTCCGGCACGCTGTAGGCGACGTTCACCGCGTTGGCCGCGCGGGGCACGGTGAACTCCACGCGCTGCCCGGACGAGAGCCGCACGGCCTGGCGTCCGGAGGCCTCGGAGGCGAGGGTGCCCTGGGTGTGGTCGGGGCCGATCCGCGTGCCGGTGCCGCTCGCCGACTCGGCCTCGACCGAGGTGAAGGGGACGGTGGCACCCGCGGCGGCGTGGGCGGGGGCGGGGGCCAGGGCGACCAGCGTGCCGGCGGCCATCGCCACGGCCACGGCCAGCACGGGCATGCTCCTGACAGATCTACGGGCGTGCATGGGCTCATCCCTTCGTGGTGGGGGTACGGGGACAGCGCGGTGCGGTCGCGGTCTCAGGCGCGCAGCCAGACCGCCGTGTCCTTCGGCAGCCGCCCGTCGGCGTCCAACGGGCCGCTGGTCAGGAGGAGTCCGGAGTGGGCGGGCAGGACGGCCGGGGTGTCGGCCAGGTTCACCAGGCAGATCCCCGTGGTCCGGCGGAACGCGAGGACGCCGTCCGGGGCGGGCAGCCAGGTGAGCGGCCCGGTGCCCAGGGCCGGGCGCAGCCGGATGGCCTCGCGGTAGAGGCTCAGCATCGACGCGGGGTCCCGGGCCTGCCGGTCGGCGGCGTACTCCGCCCATCCCTCCGGCTGGGGCAGCCAGGGCTCGCCGCCGAAACCCGCGTGCGGTGCCCCCGCCGTCCACGGCAGCGGAACCCGGCAGCCGTCCCGGCCGGGATCGGTGCCGCCGGAACGGAAGTGCATCGGGTCCTGGATCCGGTCCAGGGGGATGCCGGCCTCGGGCAGGCCCAGTTCCTCCCCCTGGTAGACGTAGACCGCGCCGGGCAGGGCCAGCGACAGCAGGGCGGCGGCGCGGGCCCGGCGGGTGCCGAGGGCCAGGTCCGTGGGGGTGCCGAACGTTTTGGTCGCGAAGTCGAAGCCGGTGTCCTCGCGGCCGTAGCGGGTGACCGTGCGGGTCACGTCGTGGTTGCACAGCACCCAGGTCGCGGGGGCGCCCACGGGGGCGTGTTCGGCGAGAGTCTCGTCGATGGAGCCGCGCAGCCGCCGCGCGTCCCAGGGGCAGGTCATGAAGGAGAAGTTGAAGGCGGTGTGCAGCTCGTCGGGGCGCAGGTAGCGGGCGAAGCGCTCGGTGTCCGGCAGCCAGACCTCGCCGACGAAGACGCCACCGTACTCGTCGGCGATCGCCCGCCAGGCCCGGTAGATGTCGTGGAGTTCGTCGCGGTCGACGTACGGGTGGGGGTCGCGGTCCTCGGTGAGATCGGGCAGGTCCGGGTCCTTCACCAGCAGGGCGGCCGAGTCGATGCGGACCCCGGCGACGCCCCGCTCGAGCCAGAACCGCAGGACGTCCTCGTGCTCCTGGCGGACCGCCGGGTGGGACCAGTCGAGGTCGGGCTGCTCGGGGGCGAACAGGTGGAGGTACCAGGAGCCGTCCGCGACCCTGGTCCAGGCGGGTCCGCCGAACTCGGAACGCCAGTTGTTCGGCGGGAGTTCGCCGTCGGCGCCGCGGCCCGGGCGGAAGTGGAACAGCTCCCGCTCGGGGCCTCCGCGCAGCGCCGCCCGGAACCACGCGTGCCGGTCGGAGACGTGGTTCGGCACGATGTCGACGATGGTGCGGATGCCCAGCTGGAGTGCCTCGGCGATGAGTTTCTCGGCCTCGGCGAGGGTGCCGAACGCCGGGTCGATCACCCGGTAGTCGGCGACGTCGTAGCCGCCGTCCTTCATCGGGGACAGGTACCAGGGCGTGAACCACAGGGCGTCCACGCCGAGGTCGGCGAGGTAGGGCAGGCGGGCGCGGACGCCCGCGAGGTCGCCGGTGCCGTCGCCGTCGCCGTCGGCGAAACTGCGGACGTACACCTGGTAGATGACGGCGTCGCGCCACCAGTCACCGTGCGCGCAAGGGGCTGAAGGCGCGGAAGGCGAGGGGATCGGGGAGGCAGGGGTGGGCTGTCCCACGGTCGGTGCCTTTCGTCGGAGGGGGTCGGCGGCGTCAGCCCTTCGTGCTGCCCGCGCTGATCCCGGCGATGATGTGCCGCTGGAAGACGAGGAACAGGGCGACCATGGGGATGCTGGCGATCACCATGGCGGCGATGAGCACGGTCAGCTGGATGTTCTGCGACAGCTGGACGAGGGCGACGCTGATGGGCTGCTTGCCGGTGTCGGAGAAGACCATCAGCGGCCACAGGAAGTCCTGCCAGACGGCGACCAGCGCGAAGATCGAGACGACGCCCAGGACGGGCCGGGACATCGGCAGCACGATCGACCACAGCACGCGCAGCCGCCCGGCCCCGTCCATCTCGGCGGCCTCCAGCACATCGCGCGGGATCTGGTCGAAGAACCGCTTGAGCAGGTAGAGGTTGAAGGCGTTGGCGACGGCCGGGAGCCAGATGGCGAGCGGGTCGTTGAGCAGGCCGAGGTCGGCGACGGTCAGGTACTTCGGTACGACGAGGGCCTGCGCCGGGACCATCAGGGTGGCCAGGATGCCGCCCAGGATCACCTTGCCGAACACGGGCCTCAGTTTGGACAGGGCGTAGGCGGCGGCCGTGCAGAACACCAGCTGGCACAGCCAGGCGCCGGCCGCCTGGACGACCGTGTTCCACAGGTGGGTCGGCAGCTCCATGAGCTCCCAGGCGTCGGTGTAGCCGCTGAACCGCCAGTCCTCGGGGACCAGGGTCGGCGGGGTCCGGGCCACCTCGTCGGGGGACTTCAGCGCGCCGGTGGCCATCCAGTAGACCGGGAAGAGGAAGGCGAGCGCGAAGAGCAGGACGACGCCGGTGAAGACGCTCCAGTAGACGGCCCGGCCGCGCGGACGGGCCAGGACGGCCGGGGAGACGAGGGTGCGGGTGCTGCTCATGCGGTCTCCCCGTCGGTCCGGGTGAGTCGGAGGTAGGCGGCGGAGAACAGGCCGAGCAGCAGCAGGAGCATCACGCTCAGCGCGCAGGCGCCGCCGAAGTCGTTGTAGAGGAACGCGTACTTGTAGATCAGGTACAGGACGGTGACCGTGGCGTTCTCCGGGCCGCCGCCGGTGATGACGAACGGTTCGGTGAACACCTGCATGGTGGCGATGATCTGCAGGAGCATCAGCATCAGGATGACGAACCTGGTCTGCGGGATCGTGACGTGCCGGACGCGTTGCAGCAGGCTCGCCCCGTCCAGTTCGGCCGCCTCGTACAGTTCGCCCGGGATGGACTGCAGGGCGGCCAGGTAGATCAGGACGGTGCCGCCCATGTTGGCCCAGGTGGCCACGATGACGAGGGAGACCAGGGCGGTGTCGGCGCCGTTGGACCAGTTCGAGGTCGGCAGGTGCACAAAGCGCAGCACCTCGTTGGCCAGGCCGGCGCCGGGGTCGTAGAACCACTTCCACAGCAGGGCGCTGACCACCGGCGGGATCATCACCGGCAGGTAGACCACGACCCGGAAGAAGGCCCGGGCGTGCCGCAGTTCGTTCAGGACGAGGGCCAGGACGAACGGGATCGCGAAGCCGATGACCAGGGCGAGCAGCGTGAAGGTGAGGGTATTGCGCCAGGCGGCGGCGAACTCGGGGTCCTGCACGACGCGGGTGAAGTTGGCGGTGCCGACCCACTCGGGTTCCGCGCCCGGCGTGTACTTCTGGAAGGCGATGACGACCGCGCGGATCGCCGGGTACCAGGAGAACAGGGCGAAGCAGACGAGCCCGCCGAGGAGGAAGGCGTAGGCGCGGCCCTGGTCGGCGAGGTGGCGCCGCCTGAAGTCCCCTGCCGGGGGCGGCGCCTGCACCGGGCGGACCTCGATCGCCGGGCGGGCCCGGCGCTCGGCGGTCTCCAGGGGGGTCGGACCCGTGTTCTTCATCGGGCTCAGCCTCGCGCCAGGATGCCGTCGATCTTGCCGGACGCGTCCTTCAGCAGCCGGTCGATGTCGGCGTCCTCCTTGGTGAGGACGGCGGAGACGACCCCGTCGAGGACGGAGTAGAGCTGCTGGGCGTGCGGCGGCTCGATCTTCATGTCCAGGCGCTGGTTGCCGTCGAGGAAGGACTGGTAGTTCTCCACCGGGACGTTGGCGTTGGCCTGCTTGACCCGCTGGTCCTCCGCGTCGGCGGCGCCGGTGAACAGCCGCGGCTCGGGCAGGCCCACCGGGGCGTCGTGCTTCTTGGCGCGGGCGTAGTCCCCGAGGAAGCCGTCGCCGGGGGTGAGGAACATGTGGTCGAGCCACTTCAGCGCGGCGCGGATCTGCGCGGGGCTCGCCTTCTTGCTGACCATGTAGCCGTCGCCGCCGACCAGGGTGGCCTTGCCGCCGGGCATCGGGGCGATGGCGATGTCCGCGTAGCTGGCGCCCTTCTCCTTGACGAGGATGGGGATGTTGTCGGGGGCGGCGAGGTACATGCCGAGCTTGCCCGAACCCATCATCTGCTGGGCGTCGTTGATGACGAGCAGCTGCCTGCTGCCCATGGAGTCGTCCGTCCAGCGCATGTCGTGCAGGGTCTGCAGCACGGCCCGGCCCTCGGGGGTGTCGACGGTGGCCTGCTTGCCATCGGCGCTGACGACGTCGCCGCCCTGGGAGTACAGCTCGGCGGTGAAGTGCCAGCCGCCCTGGTTCTGGGCGCTGTAGTCGGCGTAGCCGACGGTGCCGCCGCCCAAGCCGGCGATCTTCTTCGCGGCGGTGCGGACCTCGGCCCAGGTCGTGGGCGGCCGGTCCGGGTCGAGGCCGGCCTTCTCGAAGAGTGCCTTGTTGTAGATCAGGCCCATCGAGTAGCCGGTGCGCGGGATGCCGTAGACCTTGCCGTCGACGGTGTAGATGTCGCGCAGTTGCTTCTGCAGGGTGCCGTAGCTCTTCAGTTCCTTGACGTAGGGGGTGAGATCGGCGGCCTGGTCGATGTCGACGACGTGGCGGGCGTCGGTGAAGTACGTGTAGAAGACGTCCTCCATCTGCCCGCCGGCGAGTTTGGCGTCGAACGTCTTCGGGTCCTGGCAGGGGAAGGCGTCGTGCGGGACGACGTCGATGTCCGGGTGCTGCTTCTCGAAGGCGGCGACGTCCTCCTCGAAGAAGGCGCGGTCGGTCTTCGCGCTCTTGGGCGGCATGCAGTTGACCGTGATGCGGGTCTTGCCGCCGGCGGACTCGTCGGTGTTCCCGCCGCAGGCGGTGAGCGTGAGGGCGCTGACGCCGAGCAGGGCGAGGGTACGGCGGATCCCGGTGCTTCTCATCGGTGGACCCCTTAGGGCAGGAGCGAGTGGACGCCTCAGGACAGGAGCGAGGGGCGCCGCACACTCAAGCACCGGCGACAACGGACCGCAAGATGTCGCGCAGAATATGTAATTATTCGACAGCTGGATGGATCTCAGATACGCGGTGCCTGCGCGGTCGACCCGCGCACCACAAGCTCCGGCTCGAACAAAAGCTCCTCCGCCGCCACGGAACCCCCGCTGATCTGCGCGTTCAGCAGTTCCACGACGGCTTTGCCCATGGCCTCGATGGGCTGGCGCACCGTGGTCAGCGGGGGTTCGGTGCAGTTCATCAGCGCGGAGTCGTCGTAGCCCACGACCGAGATGCGGGACGGCACGTCGAGCCCCTTGCGGCGGGCGGCCCGTACGACACCGAGGGCGAGCGGGTCGCTCGCGCAGATGAAGCCCGTGACGCCCCGGTCGATGAGCCGGGCCGCCGCTGCATGGCCGCCCTCGATGGAGAACATGGCACGTGCGACGAACTCGTCGGGTACGTGCCCGATCGCCCGCGCGGCGGCCAGCTTGCGCGCCGAGGGGAGGTGGTCACCGGGACCGAGCACCAGCCCGATCCGCTCGTGCCCGAGCGAGGCCAGGTGCCGCCAGGACTGCTCGACGGCCACCGCGTCGTCGCAGGACACCTGCGGGAAGCCCAGGTCCTCGATGGCCGCGTTGACCAGCACGACCGGAATGTTGCGCTCGGCGAGCTGCCGGTAGTGGTCGTGCGGCGCGTCGGCCTGGGCGTAGAGCCCGCCGGCGAAGACGACGCCGGAGACCTGCTGCTGGAGCAGCAACGTCACGTAGTCCGCCTCGGAGACACCGCCCCGGGTCTGGGTGCACAGCACGGGGGTCAGCCCCAGCTGGGCCAGGGCACCGCCGATGACCTCGGCGAACGCGGGGAAGATGGGGTTCTGCAGCTCGGGCAGGACCAGGCCGACCAGCCGGGCGCGTTCGCCGCGCAGCTGCGTGGGCCGCTCGTAGCCGAGCACGTCCAGGGCGGAGAGCACCGCCTGCCGGGTCGGCTCGGACACTCCCGGCTTGCCGTTGAGCACCCGGCTGACCGTGGCCTCGCTGACCCCGACCTTCTTCGCCACCTCGGCAAGTCGTCGCGTCATGCCCGCAAGCGTAGCGCAATTTACGCAAGCAGTTTGCGTAATCGCGCAAAGGGATGGGTCAGGGAGCTGCCCACAGGCCCCGGACATGCCCCAGGTGGCGGGTCATCACCGCCCGGACGGCCTCCTCGTCCCGGGCGAGCAGCGCGTCCAGGATCTCCAGGTGCTCCTTCGCGGAGGCCTCCAGCCGCCCCTGCTCGACCAGCGCGGTCAGCCCGTACAGCCGGGAGCGGCGCCTGAGGTCGCGGACGACGTCGACGAGGTGGTCGTTGCCGGCGAGTGCCAGCAGGCCGAGGTGGAAGCGCAGGTCGGCCTCGACGTAGGCGATGAGGTCGCCCGCCGCGGCCGAGGCGACGATCTCCCGGGCGACCGGCCGGAGCGCCTCCAGGGCCACCGGGTCGGCCGTGACCGTCAGGCCGGCCGTGGTGGGGATCTCGACCAGCGCCCGGATGTGGGTGTACTCGTCGAGTTGCTTCTCGGAGACGGCGGTGACCCGGAAGCCCTTGTTGGGCACGGTGTCGACCAGACCCTCCTTGGCGAGGTCGAGCATGGCCTCGCGCACGGGTGTGGCGGAGACACCGAAGCGGGCGGCGAGGCCGGGCGCGGAGTAGACCTCACCGGGGCGCAGTTCACCGGCGATCAGGGCGGCCCGCAGCGCGTCCGCGACCCGCTCCCGGTGGCTGGGCTTCCTGCTGCCCAGCACGGGCAGGGCGGGGGTGTGCTGCGGGGCCATGGCGGTCGGGGTTTCCTCTCCGGGTGGACGTACGGCTCACAGGACGAACCCGGCCGGGAACGGGTCGTCGGGATCGAGCAGGTACTGGGCCGTTCCCGTGATCCAGGCGCGTCCGGTGAAGCTGGGCAGGACGGCCGGGCGTCCGGCGACCTCGGTGGTGCCGAGCAGTCTGCCGGTGAACCGGGTGCCGATGAAGGACTCGTTCACGAACTCGGTGCGCAGGGGCAGTTCGCCGCGCGCGTGGAGCTGGGCCATGCGGGCGCTGGTGCCGGTGCCGCAGGGCGAGCGGTCGAACCAGCCCGGGTGGATGGCCATGGCGTGCCGGGAGTGCCGGGCGGTGGATCCGGGGGCGGCCAGGTAGACGTGGTGGAGGCCGTGGATGGAGGGGTCCTCCGGGTGGACCGGGGGATCCTCGGTGTTGACGGCGGCCATGAGGGACAGGCCCGCGGCCAGGATCTCGTCCTTGCGGGACCGGTCGAAGGGCAGGCCGAGCCTCTCCAGCGGCAGGATGGCGTAGAAGTTGCCGCCGAAGGCGAGGTCGTAGGTCACCGTCCGGCCGTCGGGCAGGACGGCCTCGCGGTCGAGGCCGACGGCGAAGGAGGGCACGTTGTGCAGGGTGACCTCCTTGGCGGCCCCGTCCTCGACGGCCACCTCGGCCACCACCGGGCCCGCCGGGGTGTCGAGCCGGACGGTGGTGACCGGCTCGACGGCCTCGACCATGCCGGTCTCGACGAGCACGGTCGCCACGCCGATGGTGCCGTGCCCGCACATCGGCAGGTAGCCGGAGACCTCGATGTAGACGACGCCCCAGTCGCAGTCGGGCCGGGTCGGCGGCTGGAGGATCGCGCCGCTCATGGCGGAGTGGCCGCGCGGTTCGTTCATCAGCAACTGCTTGACGTGGTCGCGGTGTTCGCGGAACCACAGCCGCCGCTCGTTCATGGTGGCGCCGGGGATGGTGCCGATGCCGCCGGTGATCACCCGGGTCGGCATGCCCTCGGTGTGCGAGTCGACGGCGTGCAGGACGAGTCCGCTGCGCATGATCGGTCCTTTACTGGGCGAGTCCGGTCCTTTACTGGGCGAGTCCGGCGGCGACCGCCTTCTCGGTGGCGGCCCGGACTGCGGCCTCCTGCTCGGGCGGCAGCGGCATCCGGGGCGGGCGGCAGGGGCCGCCGTGGCGGCCGACGAGATCCATGGACAGCTTGATGGCCTGGACGAACTCCACCCGCGAGTCCCACCGCAGCAGTGGGTGCAACTGCCGGTACAGCGGCAGCGCGGCGACGAGATCGCCGCCGACGGCCGCGCGGTACAGCTCGACCGAGGCCCGGGGCAGCGCGTTCGGATACCCCGCCACCCAGCCCTTGGCGCCGGCGACGGCCAGCTCCAGCAGGACGTCGTCCGCGCCGGCCAACAAGTCCAGTTCGGGGGCGAGTTCGGCGATCCGATACGCCCGGCGGACGTCACCGGAGAACTCCTTGACCCCCTGGATGTGTCCCTCGCCGTGCAGCCGGGCGAGCAGTTCCGGCACGAGGTCGACCTTGGTGTCGATCGGGTTGTTGTACGCGACGACCGGCAGGCCCGCCTTCGCCACCTCGGCGTAGTGGGCGAGGACGGCGCGCTCGTCGGCGCGGTAGGCGTTGGGCGGCAGCAGCATCACCGCCCGGCAGCCGGCCTCGGCGGCCTGCTCGGCCCAGCGCCGGGCCTCGGCGGAGCCGTAGGCGGCGACGCCGGGCATGACGCGCTCCCCGCCGATCGCGGCGACCGCCGTCTCGACGACCCGGCTCCGCTCCTCGGGGGTGAGCACCTGGTACTCGCCGAGGGAGCCGTTCGGCACGACGCCGTCGCAGCCACTGTCGACCAGCCAGGCGCAGTGCTCGGCGTATCGGTCGTGGTCCACGGACAGGTCGTCGTTCAGCGGGAGCGCGGTGGCGACGAGGACGCCGCGCCAGGGGCGGTGGTCGGTCATGACGGTCCCTCCTGGGGGTGGTGCCGGGCGAGGACGCCGAGCGGTACGGGACGGGCGAGGGGCCGCCGGGCCGGGGCAGGCGCGCAGCCGGCGAGGCCGGCGACCGCGGGGGAGCACATCCGTCCCTGGCACCAGCCCATCCCGGCCCGGGTCAGCAGCTTCACGGTCCGTTCGTCGCCCGCCCCGAGGTCCAGGGCGTCGCGCACGGCCCCGGCGGTGACCTCCTCGCAGCGGCAGACGACGGTGTCGTCGGTGACCTGCTCGGCCCAGTGCGCGGGCGGCGCCCAGGCGGAGCCCAGGGCCGCCGCGGATCTTCTGAGCCGCGTGCGGGCCTTCAGCGCGGCGGGGGCCGGGTCCGGGGCGGTGCCGCGCAGGCGGGCGGCGGCCGAACAGCCGGCGATGTGTCCCTCGGCGAGCGCGAGGGCCGCGCCGCCGATGCCGGTGGCCTCCCCGGCCGCCCAGACGCCGGGCACGTCGGTGCGCTGCTCGTCGTCGACGGCCACGGCCGGCCCGTCGAGGCGGCAGCCCAGGCTCTCCGCGAGGTCGGTGTGCGGGAGCATGCCGTGGCCGACGGCGAGGGTGTCGCAGGCGAAGTGCCGCCCGGTGCCGGGCCGGACCCGGCCGTCGGCGCCGAGGGCGGCGACCGTCACCCCGGTCAGCCGGTCGTCGCCGTGGGCGCGGACGACGGTGTGCCGGGCCAGGACCGGCACGCGGTGGCGCAGGAGCCGCGCGGCGTACCCGGCGCCCTCCGGGAGCTTGTCGGCCAGGGCCCGGACGTGGCGGGCGAGGCGCTGCGGGCCGGTGGACTCCACCAGGGCGGCGACCTCGACCCCGGCGGTCGCGAGGCCGGTCGCCACGGGCAGCAGCAGCGGCCCCGTCCCGGCGACGACGGCCCGGCGCCCCGGCACCACGAGGCCGCCCTTGAGCAGGGCCTGGGCTCCCCCGGCGGTGACGACGCCCGGGAGGGTCCAGCCGGGGAAGGGCAGCACCGTCTCGTAGCCGCCGGTGGCCAGGAGCACGGACCGGGCGTGCACCTCGGCCGGCTCCTCCTGCTCGGGCCCGAGCAGCGCGTGCACGGTGAAACCGTCCGGGGTTCGCTCCACGCACCACACGTGGTGGTCGGTCAGCGTGCGCACGGAGCCGGCGGCGAGTCCGTCACGCAGCCGCTCCCAGGTCCGCCACCCGTGGTGCAGCGCCTCGGGGCGCCGGGCCCCGAGCCCGGCGGCGGGCTGCCGGTAGAACTGGCCGCCCGGCTCGGGCGCGGCGTCGACGAGCACGACCCGCACGCCCCGCGCGCACGCCGCGAGCGCGGCGGCGAGCCCGGCGGGCCCGGCACCGATCACGGCGAGGTCGGTGCGCAGCTCCGCCGCCCCGGGGCCGGGGGCCCTCTCGCTCACGCCGGGGTCATTGCGCACGGTCCGCTCCTTCGTGCCCGGTGCCGTCCTGTGTGGCGATCGCGTCCCCCGGCCGGACCGGCAGCAGGCAGGCCCGCTGGTTGGGGCGGCCGTTGACGCTCACCAGGCAGTCGAAGCAGACGCCGATGCCGCAGAACACGCCGCGCGGCCGGCCCTCACCGCGGGTGGCCCGCCAGGAGGTGACGCCCGCCGCCCACAGCACGGCGGCGACCGTCTGCCCGGGCAGCGCCTCGACCGGCCGCCCGTCGAAGGTGACCGTGAAGGCGGGCCCGGGTCGCGCCCCCACCCGTTCCAGGGGATTCACACGGCCTCCTCGGCGAAGCGGTCGGGTCGGAACGGGGCGGGGTCCAGGCCGGGCGCCCGCCCGGTCAGCAGTGCGGCGATCAGATGCCCGGTGCCGGTGGCCAGCCCGATGCCCGCGCCCTCGTGGCCGCAGGCGTGGAACAGCCCGGGCGCCCGGGGGTCGGGGCCGATCGCGGGCAGATGGTCCGGCAGGTAGGGCCGGAAGCCGGCGTACGCGCGCATGGCCCGCACGCCGGTGAGGAACGGGAAGAGCCGGGTCGCGCCCGCCGCGAGCGCGCGCAGGGCCGGGAGCGAGAGCGAGCGGTCGAAGCCGACCCGTTCGCGGCTGGCACCGATGAGGACCGGACCGGCGGGAGTTCCCTCCACCACCGGCGAGGTCTGCAGCTTTGCCGCGTCGCTCGCCACGTCGGCCACGTAGTCGGCGGCGTAGACCTTGTGCCGGATCCTGGGCGGCAGCGGCTCGGTGACCAGGACGAAGCCGCGCCGGGGCAGCACCGGCAGCGACACACCGGCCCGGGCGGCCACTTCGCCACCCCAGGTGCCGGCCGCGTTCACCACCGCGGGGGCGTGCAGGTCGCCCCGGTCGGTCCGCACCCCGCGCACCGCACCGCCCCGGCCGCGCAGCACCGCGGTCACCTCCCGGCCGGTGCACAGCCGGGCGCCCGACGCGCGCAGCAGGTGCGCCGCCGCGAGGGCGGGCATCACCTGGGCGTCCTGCGGGTAGTGCACGCCGCCGAGGAGGCCGGGAGCCAGCTGCGGCTCCAGATCCGCGAGCCGGTCGGCGGGCACGGCCACCGCCTCGACCCCGGCCGCGCGCTGTCCCGCGGCGAGCGCCGCCAGCCGGGCCCGGGCCGCGTCCGTGCCGGCGACGACGAGTCCGCCCTTGGCCTCGTACTCGACGGCCTCCCCCAGCCCGTCCGCCGCCACTTCGGCCCACAGACGGGCGGAGAGCAGCGCCAGATCGAGTTCGGGGCCGGGCTCCTTGTCGGAGACGAGGAGGTTCCCCTCCCCCGCGCCGGTCGTCCCGCCGGCCACCGGGCCCCGGTCCACCACGACGGTGTCCATACCCGCCCGGGCCGCGTACAGGGCGCAGGCGGCGCCGACCACTCCGGCGCCGATCACCACGACATCGCAGGTCAGCGGCTTGCTCACGCCAGTACTATGTCACACATCACACCATCCGGGAAGTAAGCGGCGAGGATCTGCCGGGAGGGTGGCCGAGCGGTCAGCCGGCCGCCGGGACGACCCTGAGGTGGGAGGCGGTGCGGCGCGTCCTGCGCTCCCGGGACGGGGCGCGGCGGGCCTCGCGCAGGACGAACGTGAGCCGGGTGCAGCCCAGTTCCTCCAGCGTCCGGGACGTCTCGGCGACGACCCGGCAGTCGGTGGCGCCCCAGCGCGGGTCCGGGTGCAGCAGCGGCCGCACGGCGCCGTCGAGCTCGGCGGCCTCCTCGCCCACCGCGCGGATCCAGTGCGGCAGGCCGTGCCGGTAGGCGGCCTCCATGATCGGGTCCTGGGCGATCTCGCGGCGGATGGCCTGCAGGCCGTGGTCGGGGCCGTGGCTCTCCACCGCCCGCGCGAAGTGAGCCAGCATCGGCAGGCACCAGCTCGCCTCGTGCTCGCCGAGCACCGTGGGCGCGTCGGGGTGGAAGAGCACGAACCGGAGGAAGTTGCCGTCCGGCATGGCCGTGGGGTGCGGGCCCACCCCGCGGAAAAGCGACCGGAAGGCGCTGTTGGTGAGGACGACGTCCCAGCAGTAGTCGACGACGAGCGAGGGGAAGGAGACGGCTTCCAGAAGCCCGGCGCAGTCTTCCAGGTAGGCCTGGGCCTCTGGGTTCTCGGGGACGGGCCGCGGTGCCGGCCGCTGCCCTCCTGCCTGAAATGCCATCGGGAGGTCACCCCTCTTGCCTGTGCGGCCTTGACGCGGCGCCCCGATCCTGGTGCCCCGGACTGTGGCGTGTCAACTATCGTGGCATTTCGTGCCTGTTGACGGCTGAAATTGGCCACAGTTGTGGCGAGACCTGGATGTGAGTTCGAGGCACCGGCTACGCTCCGGGAAGTTCACGCCGGGTAAGTCACGGCATCCGCTTGTGAGAAGCCTGTGAGAGACGTAGGAGAATCGTCGGTGACGGGTGGCTTCGTCGAGGGTCCGGGCGCCACGCGTACGGCCGTGCTACCGGCCGTCGTCTCCCGGGTCACCGCGCTCGCCGACCGGCTCGGCGTGCCGCACGGCGAGGTCTTCGACACCGGTCGGCTGTCCGTCGCCTCCGGGGTGCCGGAGCCGGTGGTCAAGGCGCTGCTCAGTGGCCGGCCCGCCGGTCAGCCCGATGTGCAGGCCCGGTTCCTGCAGCGGCTTGACCTGTTGCGGCGGACCCGCCTGAAGCCCAACGGCCGCAAGTACACCCAGCAGGAGATCGCCGACGGCGCGGGCATGTCCCGGCAGCAGGCCGGCGCCCTCATCAACGGCGACCGCCGGCCGACCATGGAGCACTGCGACGCCCTGCAGCGGTTCTTCCGGGTGCACGCCGGTTTCCTCACCGCCGAGGATCCCGAGGCGCTGGTCAGCGCCCTTCAGCACACCGAACAGGAGCTGCTGCAGAAGCTCGCCGACCGGGAGCGGGAGGCGGCAGCGGCGGCGGACGACCCACTGGAGCGGCTGCTGCAGGACCACGGCGTGCGCGGCATCGCCTGGCGGGCCGCGCAGCTGCCCACCGACCAGCACCGCGACAAGGTCGCGGAGTGGCTGGACATGCTCCTGGAGAGCGTCAAGCGGCCCGAGTCGTGACCGTGGGGAGAACTGTGGGCATCGGTAAGGAAATGCGCCGCCTGTGCGGCGAGCTGGTCGCGGAGCTGACCCTCCCCGCGCCGGCACGGCCCGATGAGCTGTACGCCGCGCTGTGCGACGCCATGAGCAGACGCCGGGGCCGCCCCGTCCACTTCCGTACGGCCGCCTTCCCGCCCGGGACCGCCAGTGGGCTCTGGCTCGACATGGCCGAACAGGACCTCGTCGTGATCGAGGAACGCACGGCGCCTGACCACCAGTTGGTGATCCTGGGCCACGAGCTGTGGCACATGAAGGCCGGGCACTGCTCCCACCACGTCGAGGGTGCGGCCGTCGCGGCCCGGCTGCTCGACGAGGGCGCCGATCTGGAGGCGACCGTGCTGAAGGTGGCCGCCCGTACGCGTTTCGATCTCGACGACGAGAAGGAGGCCGAGAGCTTCGGTCTGCTGCTCGCCAGCAAGTGCCGGGCGTGGCTGTCGGGTTCGGCGTCGCGGGGGCCGGTGCAGCGGGACCATCTGGCGGGGCGGATCGAGGCGTCGCTGGGCTACCGGGGTCCGCAGAGCTGACCTGCCCCTTCACCAGGGTGAAGGGGTGTTCCGGTCTCCGCCGGGCGGGCGAACCGGCGGGCGGCGGGGCCGGATTGTCAGTGGTGGGCGGCAAGCTGGAGGTGCGCCCCCGGCTGTGCGGGGCGTGCGCGCCGCGAGGCGCGGGGAGCGACGACGCCGACACGGGGAGAGCCGACCGATGCCCACCGCCGTACTGACCGACCGCGAGCGCACCGCCGTCCAGGCCTATCTGCGGCTGCTGCACACCGTCCGCGCCGCGTTCGACCGGGAGACTGGCCCCCCGGTCGTCCCGCCCGCCGTGCTGGCCGACGCGGAACAGGCCCTGGAGCGCGCGGGCCTGACGGGCAACGAGGAGGCCTTCTTCCGTCTGCTGGAGAGCTGGTGCCCGGAGCCAGGGCCTTGAGGTGACGGCCGGGGCGAGAGGTGGGCAGGGGCCGGGCCCGGGACCCAGGGCCCGGCCCCCCGGCCCGTATGGGGACCAGGGTGGCGAGCGGGACCCCGGAGCCCGGTCCGGCTGCCGGCCCACGCCTCAGGGACGCGGCACGCTGATGGCCGTCGCGACCAGCCCTCGGTCCGCCGTCCAGCGGCCGTCGAAGCGGTCGAGGCGGTGGCCGCCCACCAGTGGTCCGGGGACGAGGAGGCGGGCGGTGAAGTCGCCGTCCGGGGCGATCTCGATGTCGGCCTCCAGGAAGTCCAGCCACTTCCCCGTGAGAGGGAACCACGCCTTGTAGACGGATTCCTTCGCACTGAACAGCAGCCGGTCCCAGTGGACGCCGGGGCGTTGCGCGGCGAGCCGCCGCAGCCGCTCCGCCTCGTCCGGCAGCGCCACGGACTCCAGGACCCCCTCGGGCAGCGGCGCGTGGGTCTCCGCGTCGATCCCGACGGAGGCCAGGTCGCCGGCGCGCACCAGCGCGGCGGCGCAGTACCCGTCGCAGTGGGTCATGCTGCCGGTCAGCCCGTCCGGCCAGCCGGGGGCGCCGCGCTCCCCGGGCAGGATCGGCTGCGGCGGCACGCCGAGCTTCTCCATGGCGCGCCGGGCGCAGGAGCGGACGACGGCGAACTCCCGCTGCCGCTTGGGGACCGCCCGCACCACCAGGGCCGCCTCCTCGGGGTACAGCGGGGTGTCCGGGCCGTCGTGGCCGTACGCCTCGACCGTGACCACGGTCTGCGGCAGCAGTTCCTCGATCACCGCTTCTCGCCCTCCCTCGGCAGGATGCGCCGCAGCCGCCCCGGCGGCCCGGGCCGCTTGCGCCACTCGCGGGGATAGCCCACCGAGACCTCCTCGAAGCGCACGCCGTCGTGGAACGTGGTCCGGGGGATGTGCAGATGGCCGTAGACCATCGTGTGGACCGGGAACCTGCGGTGCCAGTCGGCGGTCAGGGCCGTCCCGCACCACATGGCGAACTCGGGGTGCCACAGGACGTCCATCGGATGCCGGTGCAGCGGATAGTGGTTGACGGGGATCACCGGCAGGTCGGCGGGCAGCTCGGCGAGTCTGCGTGCGGTCTGTGCGACCCGGGCCCGGCACCAGGCCTCCCGGCTGGGGTACGGATCGGGATGCAGCAGGTACTCGTCGGTGCAGACGATCCCGGTGCCCTGGGCGTACTCCAGGCCCTGCTCCTTGGTGGCGCACCCGGCCGGCAGGAACGAGTAGTCGTACAGCAGGAACAGCGGGGCGACGGCCACGGGGCCGCCGGGGCCACGCCACACGGGGTAGGGGTCCTCGGGTGTGGTCACGCCGAGTTCCCGGCACAACTCGACCAGGTACTCGTACCGGGCCACGCCGCGCAGGGTGACCGAGTCGCTCGGATGGGTCCACAGCTCGTGGTTCCCGGGCACCCAGACGACCTTGCGGAAGCGGGCCGCGAGCGTCTTGAGGGTCCAGCGGATGTCGGCCACGGTCTCCGCGACGTCACCGGCGACGAGCAGCCAGTCGTCGTCCGTCCCGGGCCGCATCTCCTCGACCAGCAAGCGGTTCTCCGGGTAGCCGATGTGCAGATCGCTGATGGCCAGCAGCTGTCCGGCTCCCCCGGCCGTCGACGTCACCTCTCGCCCCCCTCCGCGCTTCGCGCACGCCGTCCCCACGAGATCACATCCGCGCGCCGGGGACAAGGCCGGCCCGGGAGCCGCGCCCCGCGATCCGTAACCCGCGCGTTGCACGGAACGGCCCGCCGAAGCCGTATGATCTGCCCCAACACCACCGCTACGAAACTTCCCTCTCACGGGGGCGGCTCGGTGTCCCTCCATTCATCCTGCCCGGGCACGGGCTGCCGCGCCGTGCCCGCGACCGTGGAAGGCGGCCTGCATGGTCTCTCGCGTACGCGTCTGGCTCAACCGCACGTACGCGGAGAACGTGTTCTTCATGGATCAGCTGCGGAGAAATCCCAGCGACCGGGCCGTCGAGATCCACGCCACGCACGGCGACCCCGACTCGCCCGTGCTGGCCGCCGCCGACACCGCCGAGCTGGAACCCGAGGGCCTGTCCCCGGCCGGGTACGTCGAGTACGCGCTGGACCAGTGCGCCCGGCGCGGGATCGACGTGTTCGTGCCCCGGCTGCACCAGTCGGCGATCGTGGCGCACCGCGCCGAGTTCGAGGCGGCCGGTACGGCGGTGCTGGCGCCGCCGCCCGAGGCGGTGGCCGTCTTCCAGGACAAGGTGATCGCCTACGAGGCGGTCCAGGCCATCGGGGTACCGGTGCCGCCGTGGTGGCGGGTCCGCTCGGCCGATGAACTCGTCGCGGCTGTCGAGGAGTTGGAGGACGCCGGGCACAAGGCGTGCTTCAAGCCGGCGTCCGGGGCGGGCGGGGTGGGCTTCCGCGTGATCACGCGCTCGCCCTTCTCGATGATGCAGCTGAACGGGTTCCCGAGCCCGTATGTACCGCTCGACCTGGTGCTGGAGGCGCTGCGGCGGGCCGAGGAGCCGGTCGACTGGCTGGTGATGCCGCGTCTGGAGCAGCCGGAGGTGTCGGTGGACTGCCTGACCGGCCCGGACAACCGCATCCGCCTGGCCATCGGCCGCACGAAGAACGGCCGGCGTCGCGGTTTCACGCTGCACGAGCAGTGGCTGGACCCGGCCCGCCGGATCGCCGAGGGCTTCGGTCTGCACTACCTGTCCAACATCCAGTTCCGGATGCTCGGCGACCGGCCGGTCCTGATGGACGTCAACACCCGTCCGGCGGGCGGTCTGCACCAGCTGTCCCTGTGCGGGGTCAACGCCCCGTGGGCCGCTGTGCAGCTGGTGCTCGGCGAGGACCCGGGCGAGGTGGTTCCGCCGTTCCTGGGGCAGGACTACACAGTGGTGTCGGGGCCTCGTCCGCTGCGGCCGCTGTCGCTGCCGCAGCAGCGCCCGGAGGCGTCCGAACCGCTTCCGGCGGTGCCCGCCCCGGCCGGACCGGTCGGCGCCGCCGAAGCAGCCGGGACGCCGCCCCTCCAGGACCTCGCCGCGAGCGTCTCGCGCCCCACGGGACTGTCCACGTAGCGGTGGCCGGGCCGCCCCCGCGTCCGGTGCGGGGTCAGGAGCGGCCCGCGCCCCGGTACAGCTCCAGCTCCCCTTGCAGTTCCACGGCCAGCACGTGGCGTGCGGATCGAGGTCGGCCGCGGCCGGAGGCTGGATCCACAGGACGCCGGGGGTCTCGTGCAGGCCCCCGGTGACCTCGCCGTCGAACCACATCAGGTCGGGCCGGTAGCGGCCGGTCAGCTCCCGTATCCGGCCGTCGCGGTAGGGGAGATACCGCTCCCAGGTGGAGGTGTAGTCGGGGTGGCTCCAGTCGGAGTGCGAGTAGGAGAGGCCGACCTTGAGGCCCCGCTCGCGCAGGGCGTCCGTGTAGCCGCCGATCAGGTCGCGGCCCACGTTCAGGTCGCCGTGGGCGGTGTCCCACAGGGCGACCCCGTCGTGGTGGCGGCTGGTCAGCACCGCGTACCTGGCGCCGGCCCGCGCGAACAGCCCGGCCCAGTCGCGCGGGTCGTAGCGGGCCGTGAATCGGTCGAGCTGGGACATGTACCGGTCGTAGGGGACGATGCCGTCGTAGAACGACCAGGACTCCTGGACGCCGTCGACGGCGTAGACGCCCCAGTGGACGAAGATGCCGAGCCTGGCGTCGATGAACCACCGTTGCACGGCCACGCGCTCAGCCCCTCTTCAGGCGGAGCGTCAGGATCTGGAACGGCCGCAGCGCGACGGCGACGCCACCGCCGGTGAGGTCGGCGTCCTGGAGCGGGCGCTCCAGCAGGTCGGTGATCTGCGCCCCGGCCAGCGGGAACCCGGTGCGCAGGACGCCGGTGGCGCGGCCGCCGCGGGACTCGTAGAGACGTACGACGACGTCGCCCGAGGTGTCGTCGGCGAGCTTGACCGCCTCCACGGTGACGCCCTCGCCCTCGACGGAGACGACGGGTTCCGAGGCTCCGGCCGCGTCGGCCACCCGGAGCGGGAGGTTGAGGGCGTAGCCCTCGGCGACGGCGTCCTCGATGCGCGCGCCGGGCAGCAGCGCGTAGGTGAGGCGGTGGCGGCCCTGGTCGGCCTCGGGGTCCGGGACGCGCGGGGCGCGGACCAGGCTGAGACGGACGGTGGTGGTCGTGCCGCCGTCCTCGCGGACGGTGCGGGTGACGTCGTGGCCGTAGGTGGAGTCGTTGATGACGGCGACGCCGTAGCCGGGTTCGCCGATGTGCACCCAGCGGTGGCCGGAGACCTCGAAGCGGGCCGCCTCCCAGCTGGTGTTGGTGTGGGTGGGGCGCTGGATGTGGCCGAACTGGATCTCGGCGGAGGAGTGCGGGGCGCGGATGTCGACCGGGAAAGCCGCCTTGAGGATCTTCTCGGCCTCGTGCCAGTCGATGTCGGTCTCGAAGTCGATGCGGGGGCTGCCGGCGCGGAGCGTGAGCGTCTGGGTGATCGTCGAGCCCCTGCCGAAGGACCGCTCGACGCGGATCGCGCCGATGAGCGGGTCCTGCTCGACGACCGTGACGGACGAGGCGTCGAGCAGGTCCGTGTAGCGGTTCCGGTAGTGCTTGTCGATGTCCCAGGCGTCCCAGTAGTTGGGCAGGTCGGTGTGCAGGCGGAGCAGGTTGCCCGGCTCGGCGAGCACCTCGCGCCGGGCGCGCAGGTCGTACACCGAGGCGAGGGTGCCGTCCTCGGCGACCTCGACGCGGACCAGGCCGTTGTCGAGGACCCGGCCGTCCACCGTCACGGGATGCGGAGGCCGGGCGCCGGTGAGCGGCGCGGAGCCGCTCGCGGGCACCTCCACGTACACCGGCGCGCCGTCGGCGCTCCTGATCACTTCGGCGCGGTCGCGGGGGCTGGTGTTGAAGACGCGGGGGCCGCCCGTGCCGAGCGCGGCCAGCGCCTCGGCGGTCAGCGCCTGGAGCTCGCGGGCCACGCGCGCGTATTCGGCCTCGGCCTCGCGGTGCACCCAGGCGATGGAGGAGCCGGGCAGGATGTCGTGGAACTGGTGCAGCAGCACCGTCTTCCAGAGCCGGTCCAGCTTCTCGTACGGGTAGGAGTAGCCCGGCGCGTGCAGCGCGGCCGTGGTCGCCCACAGCTCGGCCTCGCGCAGCAGGTGCTCGGAGCGGCGGTTGCCCTGCTTGGTGCGGGCCTGGGAGGTGTAGGTGGCGCGGTGCAGCTCCAGGTAGAGCTCGCCCACCCACACGGGCGCGTCCGGGTACTCCTCGCGGGCCTTGGCGAAGAAGTCGTCGGGGTGTTCGACGACGACCCTGGCGGAGCCCTCCAGGTCCGCCAGCCGGCGGGCGCGTTCCATGATCTCGCGGGTGGGACCGCCGCCGCCGTCGCCCCAGCCGAAGGGGGCCAGGGAGCGGGAGGCGCCGCCCTTCTCGGCGTAGTTGCGGACGGCGCGGGACATCTCCTCGCCGCTGAAACGGGCGTTGTAGGTGTCGACGGGCGGGAAGTGCGTGAAGATGCGGGTGCCGTCGATGCCCTCCCACCAGAAGGTGTGGTGCGGGAACCTGTTGGTCTGGTTCCAGGAGATCTTCTGGGTGAGGAACCACTCGTTGCCGGCGAGCTTGGCGATCTGCGGGTAGGCCGCGTTGTAGCCGAAGGAGTCGGGCAGCCAGACGCCCTTGGTCTCGATGCCGAAGTGGTCCATGAAGAACCGCTTGCCGTGGACGAACTGGCGGGCGACGGCCTCGCCGCCGGGCAGGTTGCCGTCGGACTCGACCCACATGCCGCCGACCGGCGCCCACTGGCCCTTCCTGACGGAGTCCTGGATGCGGGCCCAGACCTCGGGGTAGTGGTCACGCACCCACTCGTACTGCTGGGCCTGGGAGCAGGCGAAGACGAAGTCCTCGTACTCGTCGGCCAGGGACGTGACGTTGGAGAACGTGCGGGACGTCTTGCGCTTGGTCTCGCGGATAGGCCAGAGCCAGGCGGAGTCGATGTGGGCGTGGCCGACGCCGGAGATCGTGTGCGCGCTGGCGTGCGCGGGCTTGGACAGCACCGGCCGCAGCGCCGCACGCACCGCGGGGGCGGAGCCGGAGACGTCGTCGAGGTCGAGCAGGTCCATCGCCCGGTCGAGGGCGTGGGCGATCTCGTGGCGGCGCGGGTCGTGCGCGCCGAGCTCCAGCATCAGCTCGCGCAGCACCTGGATGTCGAGGTCGAGGTGCCAGACCTCTTCGTCCAGGACGGCGATGTCGGCGCTGCGGAAGGTGTAGAGCGGCTTGTCGCCCGCGGTGAGCTTGTCGCCGAGCGGGGTGGGCTTCGCGAAGTTGTCGGCGAGGATGTCCGGGTTGGAGGCGGCTTCGACGAGGTAGTCGACCGTCTCCCCGCCGGCCGCCGGGTTGGCGATCGCCACGTACTGGTTGAGCGGGTTGACGGCCTTCAGCGGGGTGCCGTCGGTGCGGTGGACCAGGGCCTCGGCCTGGTTGCCCGGCCAGTCGCCGGTGAAGCCGAGGTCGATGACCGCCTCGACGCGCTTGCCGGCCCAGGCCTCGGGCACCTGCCCGCGCATCCGGAACCACGTGGTGCCCCAGGGCGGGCCCCACGGGGTGCCCATCGCGAACGGCCGGTAGGACGCCGCGGCCGCCTCCTCGAAGGGCACCGGCTCGCCCGGGGCCTGCCAGGCCTCGACCTGGAAGGGGACGGTGGCCGCGTAGACCGCGGTCCTGATGCGCTGGTCGTGGAGGCGCTGCACGCGCTCTTCGATCCGGCGGCTTTCGTCGTGCATGGGAGGTCTCCAGAGGCGGGAAGACAGGCGGGAAAGCGCTTACCGTACGGCGTTCACCCAAGGTACGCGAGCCCCGGGTGGACCTCGGTGTAGCCCTCCACCAGCCGGCGGGCCACGTTCACGGAGTCGACGAGCGGGTGCAGCGCGAAGGCCTTCACGGCCGTCGCGCGGGAGCCGGACTCGGCCGCGGCCAGGACCTCCCGCTCGACGGCCTTGACCGCGCAGACCAGACCGGTGGCGTGGTCGGGCAGCGGGTCGACGGTGACGGGGTGGGCGCCGCCCGCGTCGACGAGGCAGGGGACCTCGATGACGGCGTCCGTGTCCAGGACCGACAGCGTGTGCCGGTTGCGGACGTTGAGGATCAGGGTGGTGCGCTCGTTGCGGGCGATGGCCCGCATGAGCGCCAGGGCCACCTTCTCGTAACCGCCGGACAGGTCGTCCTCGTCGCGTTCGCCGGCGCCCGCGCTCTCGCGGTTCTCGGCCATGTAGGTGGCCTCGCGCTCGGCGCGGGTGTCGTCCCAGACCTTCCAGGCGGGGGCGGCGGGGTTGCGCATCTCGGCGTAGAAGCGGGCCTGCTGCTCGTACAGGAAGGCGCCGCGGGTCTTCTCGGCCTGCTGGTAGGCGCGGACGGCCTCGCGGTTGAAGTAGTAGTAGTGCAGGTACTCGTTGGGGATCGCGCCCAGCGAGCGCAGCCAGTCGGCGCCGAAGAGCTTGCCCTCCTCGAAGGAGCCGAGCAGGTCCGGGTCGGCGAGCAGGCGGGGCAGCTCGTCCCGGCCGGCGACGCGCAGGCCACGCACCCAGCCGAGGTGGTTGAGGCCCACGTAGTCGATCCACGCCTCCTTCGGGTCCGCGCCGAGCACGCGCGCGATGCGGCGGCCGAGCCCGACCGGGGAGTCGCAGATGCCGATGACGCGTTCGCCGAGGTGGCGGGACATGGCCTCGGTGACCAGGCCGGCGGGGTTGGTGAAGTTGATGACCCAGGCGTCGGGCGCGAGACGGGCCACCCGCCGGGCGATGTCGACGGCGACCGGGACCGTGCGCAGGCCGTAGGCGATGCCGCCGGCGCCGACCGTCTCCTGGCCGAGGACGCCTTCGGCCAGGGCCACGCGCTCGTCGTTGGCCCGGCCCTCCAGGCCGCCCACGCGGATCGCGGAGAACACGAAGTCGGCGCCGCGCAGGGCCTCGTCCAGATCGGTGGTGGCGCTCACCTCGGGCGCGTCGGGGACGCCGGCCGCCTGCTCGGCGAGGACCCGGGTCACCGCCGACAGCCGTCCGGCGTCCAGATCGTGCAGGACGACATGGGTCACCCGGCCTTCGGCGTGGTCCTGGAGGAGCGCCCCGTACACCAGCGGTACGCGGAATCCTCCGCCGCCCAGAATCGTCAGTCTCACCGGGTTCCTCCGACTCCGTGGGCCGCGCGCGGTGCACCGGGGGAGCCGGGCGCGCGCCGCCTCGTTCGCTGTGCCTGGTCCCGGGTCCGCTCCGGCCCGGGGGTCGGGGGTTTGGGTCCTGCCGGTGCGCCGCGCCTTCGCGCGGCCCGGGCCGTCGGCCCTGGAAAAGCGTTCACGACTGCGTCCTTCCCGCCACGACGACCTCGACGCCCGCCTCGTCCAGGGAGGCGCGCGTCACCGTGTCCGGCGGCTCGTTCGTCACCACCACGTCCAGGTCCTCCGGGCCGCAGACCTTGGCCATGCCGTGCCCCGGGAACTTCGCCGCGTCGGCGAGCAGCACGACCTTCTCACCGGCCCGGATCATGGCGCGCTTGACCGGCACCTCCACGACCGTGGTGTCCATGACCTGCCCGCCGGGCCGCACGCCGCTGGTGCCGAGGAAGAGCCAGTCGGCGTGCAGCTGGCGCAGGTTGTCCTCGGTGAGGAAGCCGACCAGGGAGCGGTACTCGCGGCGGACCATGCCGCCGAGCAGGACCAGCTCGATGCCCTCGTCGTCGGCGAGTTCCTCGTAGACCACCAGGTTGCTGGTGATCACGGTGAGCCGGCGGCCGTGCAGTTGCCGGGCCAGGCGGTAGGCGGTCGTCCCGATGTCCAGCAGCACCGACTGGCCGTCGCCGATCATCGCCGCGGCGCGTTGCGCTATGGCGTCCTTCTCCGGGACGCGCACCTCGGCGACCTCGGCGAAGGGCTGGTCGCCCTCCTCGACCACGGCGCCGCCGTGGACCCGCGTCAGCAGACCGTCCTCCTCCAGCTTCACCAGGTCGCGCCTGATGGTGGCCGGGCTCACGCCCAGCTGCTCGGAGAGGTCGGTCACAGCCGCGGGGCCGCCGGAGCGCAGGGCCCGCAGGATGAGTCGGTGTCGTCGTTCTGCCAGCACGTCGTGCACATTACTCGTCATCTTCAATCATCGCCATGCTTGTTTCTGCTCGGGTATTGACCAATCTCGGCAAGCGGCGCACGATTCCGCTCACCGAAATGAAGAGTTTTGACGACCTCCGTCGAAGCCCGAGCGAGAGGACGCAACCGTGGACGACGACCGGCCCGATGTGCTGCTGACCGGGCTGCTCTTCTACGACCTCGTGCTCACGGGCCTGGGGAAGCCGCCGACGCCGGGCGAGGAGATCTGGACGGCGGGCATGGGCTGCGGCCCGGGCGGCATCGCGAACCTGGCGGTGGCCGCCGCCCGCTTCGGCCTGCGCACCTCGCTGGCCACGGTGTTCGGCGACGACTTCTACGGCGCCTACTGCCGGGACGTCCTCGGCGGCCAGGAGGACGTCGACCTCTCGCTCTCGCGCACGGCGGACGGCTGGCCCACCCCGGTCACCGTCTCCGTCGCCTACGGCCACGACCGGGCCCTGCTGACCCACGGCCAGGAACCGCCGTTCTCCCAGGACGTGCTGATGGGCGACCCGCCCCGGGCGCGCACCGCCCTCGTCCACCTGGAGGCCCAGCCGCGCGGATGGCTCGCCAAGGCCGCGGCGAACGACACGCGGATCTACGCGGACGTCGGCTGGGACCCCACCCAGCAGTGGTCGAGGGACCTGCTGGACCAGCTCGCCCTCTGCCACGCCTTCCTCCCCAACGAGTCCGAGGCGATGGCCTACACCCGCACCGACAGCGCCGTCGCCGCGCTCGGCACCCTCTGCGAACTGGTGCCGGTGGCGGTCGTGACCCGGGGCCGGGACGGCGCGCTCGCCGTCGACCAGATCACCGGCGAGTACGCGCAGGTCCCGGCCCTCGACGTCGACGCCCTGGACGCCACCGGCGCCGGCGACGTCTTCGGCGCGAGCTTCGTCGCGGCCTCCCTCGGCGGCTGGCCCCTCCAGGAGCGGCTGCGGTTCGCGGTCCTCGCCGCCGGGCTGTCGGTCCGCCACCACGGCGGGGCGCTCGCGGCCCCGGGCTGGTACGGCGTCCGCCGCTGGTGGAACGCGCTGACGGACCCGGAGCTGAAGCGGGCGTACGGCTTCCTGGCGGACCGGATCCCGGAGAACCCGGGGCCGCCGATCCGGTACGCGCCCGTCACCCCTCCGGCCCCGCGGCACTGACGCACCCCCTCCCCCACGCCCCCTCACGTGCCCTTCCCAAGCGACATCACGAACAGATCCGAAAGGCGGTGGGAGCTGTGCGGCTCTCACGAAGAGGCCTGCTGCGCGCGGGCCTGGCCGGTGCGGCCGCCACGGCATTGGGCGGCCTGGCGACCGGCTGCGCCGTCCCGGCCGGCTCGACCGGCCGGAACATGGTCCTGTGGTACTGGAGCGGCGGTCTCAGCGACACCGTCGTCAAGGCGGCCGAGGCCCGCTACGGCAAGGACGTCAGCCTCAAGGCCCAGCAGATCGGCGGCTACTACCGGTCCAAGCTGATCACCACGCTGGCCGGCCGCGCCCACATCCCCGACATCGCGGGGCTCAAGGGCGAGGACATGGCCTCCTACCTGCCGAACGCCGACCAGTTCGTGGACCTGCGGACACTGGGCGCCGAGCGGCTCAAGGGCCGCTACCTGGACTGGAAGTGGCAGCAGGGCGTGGCGGACGACGGCTCCCTGGTCGGCTTCCCGATCGACGTGGGCCCGGTCGTGCACTACTACCAGCCGGCCGTGTTCGACAAGGCGGGGCTGCCCCACGAGCCGGCCGACGTGTCCCGGGAGCTGGACACGTGGGAGAAGTTCTTCGCGGCCGGCGAGCAGCTGAAGCGGCGGGTGCGCGGGGCGTTCCTGCTCACCGACGCCGGCAGCGTCTTCGAGATGTCGCTCGGGCAGGGCACCACCCGGTTCGTCGACAGGGACCGGCACTTCATCGGCGACGGCGAGCAGGTGCGCGCCTGCTGGGACCGTGCCGTGGAGGCCAAGCGGCGCGGGCTGGTGTCTCACATCGTCAGCGGCACCCCGGACTGGAACTCCGCCGCCGAGCGGGGGCTGCTGCCCAGCCAGCTCAACGCCTCCTGGGCCGCCGGCGACCTCAAGCTCGGCCTGCCGAAGACCAAGGGCAGATGGCGCGTGGCCGACTGCCCGGGAGGCCCCTCCAACGTCGGCGGCTCCTTCCTGGCGATCACCAGGGCGTGCCGGGAGCCCGAGCGGGCCTTCGAGATCATCAGTTGGATGCTCGACGCGGACAACCAGGCACAGGGCTTCGTCGACGCCGGTCTCTTCCCGTCCACCCCCGCCTCGTACGGGATGCGGAAGCTGCGGGAACCGGATCCGTTCTTCGGCGGCCAGATCACCATGGACGTCTACGGCCCGGCGGCCGAGAAGATCCCGGTGGCCTACAACAGCCCGTACGACATCGCGCTCGGGCAGCCCGTCCGCGACGAGATCAAGAACGTCGGCGTCCTCGGCAAGGACCCGGACAAGGCCTGGAGGGACGCCATGGGCAAGTGCCGGCGGATCGCCGACCACCTGGGGGTGAGCTACTGATGGCCACCGCACCCGCGCTCGACAAGCCCCCGGCGGCCGTGACCGGAACGCCGGCCGTCCACCGGCGCAAGGGCGTGGTGAGCCACTGGCGGCTGTACGCCGCGATCTCCCCGTTCTACCTGCTCTTCCTCTGCTTCGGTCTGATCCCGTCGGCTTCTCGCTCTACCTGTCCCTCCACCGCTGGGACGGTCTGGGCCCGATGGAGTGGGCGGGCCTGGCGCAGTTCCGCTACCTGCTCACCGACACCGACTTCTGGAGCTCCATCGGGAACACGCTGATCATCTGGGCGCTGGCCACCTTCCCCATGATCCTCCTGGCGATGGTGACGGCCGTGATGCTCAACTCGGCGGTCCGTTTCAAGAACGTCTACCGGTTCGCGTACTTCCTGCCCAACGTCACCTCGATCGTCGCCGTGGCGATCGTCTTCGGCTCGGTGTTCTCCACCGACTTCGGCCTGATGAACGCCCTGTTGCAGGCGGTGGGCCTGGACCAGGTGGCGTGGCTGAACACGCCGTGGGGCATCAAGGTCGCCATCGCGACGCTGATGACCTGGCAGTGGACCGGCTACAACGCGATCATCTTCCTCGCCGGGCTGCAGACCATCCCGAGCGACCTCTACGAGGCGGCCCGGATCGACGGCGCCGGCCCGGTGCAGACCTTCCTGAGGGTCACGCTGCCGCTGCTGCGGCCGACCCTGCTGTTCGTGCTGGTCGTCTCGACGGTCACCGGACTGCAGAGCTTCGCCGAACCGCAGGTGCTGCTGCAGACCACGGCGAACGAGTCCACGTTCTCGGGCGGCCCCGACCACGCCGGCCGGACGATGGTCCTCTACTTCTTCCAGCAGACGTTCGACAACAACGACTTCGGCTACGGCGCGGCCGTGGCCTGGGGCATCTTCCTCGTCGTCGTCCTCTTCTCGATCATCAACTGGCGCCTGGTGCGGCGCCGGGGCGAAGACTAGGGAGACACGGTCACCATGGCATCCACCAAGGGTCCCCGCGGCCGGGGCGTCGCACTGCACGCGGTGCTCGTGTCCGGCCTGCTGCTGTCGGCCTTCCCCTTCTACTGGGCCGTCATCATGTCGACGCACACGTCGACCGAGATCTTCTCCTACCCGCCCAAGCTGCTGCCGGGCTCGCACTTCACCGAGAACGTCCGCAACCTCCTCGACACCGTGGACTTCTTCGGTTCGCTGCTGAACTCGCTGCTGGTCGCGGTCTGTGTGACGGCGCTGGTGCTGTTCTTCGACTCGCTCGCGGCGTTCGTCTTCGCCAAGTTCGACTTCCCCGGCAAGCGGGCGCTGTTCGCGCTGCTGATGCTCATCTTCATGGTGCCGATGCAGCTCCAGGCCATCCCGCAGTTCGTGATCATGGCGAAGCTGGGCTGGATCGGGTCGATGACGTCGCTGATCGTGCCGGCGGCGGCCAACGCGTTCGGCATCTTCTGGATGCGCCAGTACATGAGGAGCGCCATCCACGACGAACTCATCGACGCCTCCAGGCTCGACGGGGCCGGGTTCCTGCGCCAGTACTGGCACGTGGCGCTGCCGGTGGTCCGTCCCGGGCTGGCCTTCCTCGGCATCTTCACCTTCATGGGCCAGTGGAACGACTACGCCTGGCCGCTGATCGCCCTGACCGACCCGGACAACGTCACCCTCCAGGTCGCGCTGTCCCAGCTCAACGGCACCCACGGCACGACCGACTACGGCATGGTGATGACCGGTGCGCTGCTCGCGCTCGTGCCCCTGCTGATCGTGTTCGCCCTCGGCGCCCGGCAGATCATCGGCGACCTCGCGAAGGGAGCCGTCCGCGGATGACGAGCGATCCCCTGATCGCCCTGCGCCCCCTGGGAGGCACCCGAGGTGACCTCCTGGGGGCGGCTGCCGATGAACGCCGTGGGCCGGCGTCCGGGGAGCTTCTCGATCTGCGGCCGGGCGAGACGGCCGCGGTGCCGCCGCCGTTCGCGCTGCCGGAGGACGGCGGCGAGGCGTGGCTGACGCTGCGCGTCACGACGGCTCGCGACTAGCCGTGGGCGCCGCGCGGCACGGTCGTGTGCCTGCCCCGGGTGCGGCTGCGGCGGCGCCCCCCGAGGTGCGCGCCCCCGTGGCGGGCCGCGCGGTCGACGTCGACGAGGACGGGCTGCTGGTCCATCCGCTGCTGACGGCCGCGCCGCGCTGTCCCTGTGGCGGGCACCCACCGACAAACGACGAACCGGGCGGCATGGCGGGCCGCTGCGCGACCGGGGGCTGGACCGGCCCACCCGCGAGGTCGTGGCCGTACGGCGTGAACCGGGCCGGGTGACGGTGGTCGCCGACCACCTCTGCCCGGGCGGCACCGTCCGGCACGAGCAGGTGCTCACGGCGGTCGAGGACGGGCTGCTCGTCGAGGAGCGCGCCGAGCTGCCCGGGACGCTGCACGACGTGGCCCGGGTCGGGTCGATGTTCGAGACGGTCCAAGGGCTCACCCTGGGGGAGTGGTTCGGGCACGGCCTCTGGGAGTCGTATCCGGACCGGACCGCGGGCGCGCCCGTCGGCCATCACGCGCTGGCGGTGGACGAGCTGTTCACGCCGTATCTGCGGCCGCAGGAGAGCGCGGACAGGTCGGCGTCCGGCCACCGGCGTCGGACTCGCCCTGCTGGCCCACGGCGGCCCGGACCTCCAGGACGAGCACGGCGCGGGGGAACTCGCCGCCTTCACCCCGTACCCGATCACCGACCCGGCGCGGCTGCGGCGGGTGCTGGAGGTCCGGGGTCGCCGTGAGCGACCGTCAGGTCACCGGGGACGCGCTGTCGGTGGCCGCACCGGTGCGCGGCGCCGACGGTACGGTCACCGCCGCCGTGTCCGTCGTCGTGCCGTACGCGGACGCCCAGGTCCCGGTGCTGGCCCCGGCGGTGCGGCTGGCGGCACGGGGCGTCTCACGTGCGCTGGGGTGGCAGCCCTGACGCCTGACGGCCCGGGGTCATCGCCCAGCGGATGGTCCGGGTCAGGGCATGCCCGGTGGGGCGGACGGCGAGGGTCTCGACGACCGGCACCCGGGGCAGCCACAGCATGCCGCGCGCCCAGGGCGGCAGCAGCGTGACGGCGTTGGCCACCAGGCCCCCGTAGAAGGGCCGCACGGCCAGGGGCAGGGGCGGCTGGAAGAGCAGGAAGCGGGCCGCCGCCCGGGCCTCGGGCGTGGCCCGCAGCTCGGGCCGGTAGGCGGTCAGCCGCTCGGACAGCTCGCGGCGGTCGCGCGGCGGGTCCTCGGCGCCCAGGGCCTCGGCGACGCGGGCGGTGTCGGCGACGTAGGCGTCGTAGCCGGAGGCGTCCAGGGGCCGGGCCCCGTAACGTTCGTGGGCGCGCAGGAAGCTGTCCGTCTCGGCGGCGTGCACCCAGGCGAGCAGGTGCGGGTCGGCCGCGTGGTACGGCTCGCCCTGCGCGGTCGTGCCGCGGATCCGTTGGTGGATGCCGCGGACCTGGTCGACGGCCCGCCGGGCGTCCTCGGCGGTGCCGTAGGTGGTCACGGCCAGGAAGGTGCTGGTGCGCTGCAGGCGGCCCCACGGGTCGCCGCGGTAGCCGGAGTGCCCGGCGACCGCCGCCATCGCGAGCGGGTGCAGGGACTGCAGCAGCAGCGCGGTCAGCCCGCCGATGAACATCGAGGCGTCACCGTGGACCGTGCGGATCGGCCGGTCGGGCCCGAACCAGCGCGGTCCGGGCGTGTGGTGGATACGGGCACGGGCCTGCGGCCCGCCGGGTCCCGCTACACGGCGGAACAGGGCCTGGCCCAGGTGTTCTCGAACTCCGGTCAGCACGGTCGGCCTCCCTTCCCCTGCCAACCAGTGTCCGTCATGTCCGCGGCTGACGGGCCCGGCGGGCCGCGGCGGTCAGGACCGGTGCTTGGCCGCCGCCCGGTCGGCCCGGCCGCCCGCGCCGAGCAGCCCGGTGCAGCGGAGGGGGCCGGCGGCCTCCAGGCGGGGCAGTTCGCGGCGGGCCACCCGCAGCACCACGGGCGGCACGGCCGAGCGCACCGGTTGCGTCAGCCGGAGCCAGGCGGGCGCGTACACCGCCGTGCGGCGGCGCTCCAGGCATCCGGCCAGGCGGGCGGCGACCACGTCCACGGGATACACGCGCCGGGCCGGCGGGGGCATGTGGGCGCGCAGTTCCCGCAGGACGTCGTAACGGTCCGCGTCGCGGATCATGTCGGTGTCCGTCCAGTTGATGTAGGCGATGCCGACGCCGACGCCTCGGTGCGCCACCTCCGCCCCCAGCGCGTGCGTGAAGGCCTCCACGCCCGCCTTTGAGGCGCAGTAGGCGCTCATCAGCGGGGCGGCGGCGATGGACGCCAGCGAGGCGACCTGGAGGAAGTAGCCCGCGGTGTCGAGGAGGTCCGGCAGGAACGCCCGGGCCGTGTGGGCGCTGCCGGTGAGGTTGACGTCGATCACCCGCCGCCAGACGTCCGGATCGGAGTCCAGGAACGCGCCGCCCTCGGCGACGCCGGCGTTCGCCACCACCGCCGAGGGGCGGCCGAGTCCGTCGCGCACGGTGCGGGCCGCCGCGTGGAGGGCGGGGAGGTCGGTGACGTCGACCTCCACGGCCAGCGCCGGGCCCGGCAGGGAGGCGGCCAGCGCCTCCAGGGCGGCCCTCTCGTGCCCGAGCAGCGCCACCCGGGCGCCGCGCCGCGCTGTCTCGCGGGCCAGCGCGGCGCCGACACCGCGGGCGGCTCCGGTGATGACGACCATGCGGTCGGCGAGTGGACTGCTGTGCATGGCTGCCCTGCCTTCCCGGCTGCCGGGGCTGGGGGTTCAGCGCCTGGTTCCGGCGCGGTCGCGGCCGGCCAGGACCCGTTGCGCCCGGGCCAGGCCGGGCGGCAGGTTGCGGCGCAGCGCGGCCCGGGCGGCGTTGGCCCCGGGCGCGCCGTGCACCCCGCCTCCCGGGTGGGCTCCCGAGGAGGCGAGGAACAGACCGGGCACCGGCGTCTCCGGACGGCCGGTGCCCGGCAGGGGGCGGAAGAAGAGCTGCTGGTGCATCGCGGTCGTCCCGCCGTTGATGGCGCCGCCCGGCAGATTGGCGTCCATGGCCTGAAGCGTCGGGGGCGCCAGGATGCGGCGGGCCCGGATCCGGTCGCGGAAGCCGGGCGCGAACCGCTCCACCTGGCGTTCGACCCGGTCGGCGAAGAGCTCCTGGTCCCTGGCGGACCAGTCGCCGGTGATGCCCTGGTCACCCGCGTCGGCCCGGATCTCGTGCGGGATGTGGGTGTAGGCCCAGGCCGACTCGGTGCCCTGCGGGGAGCGGGTGGCGTCGGAGGTGGTCATCTGGCCGAAGACGACGAACGGGCGGTCCGGGACCTGCCGCATGGCGATCTGCGCGGTGAAGCGGGTGAGCTCGTCCACGCCGTCGGCGAGGTGCACGGTTCCGGCGCGGGACGCCTGCTCGGCCTGCCAGGGCACCGGTCCGTCCAGCGCCCAGTCGACCTTGAAGGTGGCGAAGTCCCACTGGAAGCGCCGCAGGTCCGCAAGGAGCTGCGCGGGCAGGTGCTCCGGCTCGACGAGCTCGCCGTACAGGGCGGGCACCGAGACGTCCGCGAGCACCGCCCGGCGAGCGCGCACCGCGTCACCGGCCGCCGTGCGCACCCCGAGGGCGCGCCCGCCACGGACGACGATCCGCTCGACGCGCTGCCCGCAACGCACCCGGCCGCCCCTGCTCTCCAGGCGGCGCACCAGGGCCGCGGTCAGCGCGCCGGAGCCGCCCTCCGGGACGGGAAAGCCGTAGGTCTGCCCCAGCATGGCCATCAGCCAGCCGAAGCCGCCGCTGCCGGCGGACTCGGGAGCGAGGTCGGCGTGCAGGGCGTTGCCGGCCAGCAGCAGCCGGCCGCCCTCGCCGCGGAACTCCTCCTCCCCCAGGCGGCGCACCGGCAGCACCAGGGACCGGGCCATGCGCAGGCCGCCCGCCGCGCGCAGCCGCAGCGCGAGCCGGGCTGTCGCGCGCACCGGCGGGAACGGGGTGAACAGCGCGTCCAGGAGGTCGGTGCGCAGGCCCTGCCACACGTCGTGCAGCCGCCGCCAGGCGTCACCGTCGGCCGGGTCGAAGGCGTCGAGGGAGGCGGCGGTGGCGTCGACGTCGCGGCCCAGGACGGCGCAGCTTCCGTCGGTGAGCGGGTGCGCCACCACGCTGGGCGCGTGGCTCCAGCGCAGTCCGTGGTCGTGCAGACGCAGGCTGTCCAGGACCGGAGAGGCCGCGGCGAGGGGGTAGAAGGAGCTGAACAGGTCACTGACGAACGCGGGGTCGACGCCCCGGTCGTGGCGCACCGCGCCGCCCGGTTCGGGCTGCTCCTCCAGCACCTGCACGCTCCACCCGGCGTCCGCCAGGAGATTCGCGGCCACCAGGCCGTTGGGTCCCGCGCCGATCACCACGGCGTCAGGCATGCCGGCCCCCGTCCGCGTGGGAGCCCACGGTCACCTGGCCCAGGGCGCGGCCGCGCTCCGCTCCCACCCCCGCCTGGTCCTCGCACAAGCGGGCCAGCCGGGCCAGCATGGCACGGTGGCGCAGCTGGATGAGCGCCTCGAAGCCGACGTTGTGCAGCCGGCCGCCCGCGCCGCGCAGGGGATGTTCGTCCACGATGACCAGGCAGTCCTCACCCCAGGGCCGCAGCTCGATGGCGATGCGCGCGGTGCCGAGCGCACCGGCGTGGGCCTCCAGCTCCAGTCGGCTGCCCTCCTCGCAGTGGCGGACGGTCGTCTCGTTGTCCAGCCGCACCGGGCCGAGCCGGACCCGGTAACGGATCGCGGCGTCCTTGTGCGGCCAGTGCCCGCGTACCGGGTGGGACCCGGAGGTCCCCACCACCCACTCCCCGTAGCGGTCGCCGTCGGCGAGGACGTCCCACACGGCACTCGGCGGGACTCGGATCAGGTGATGGCGTACGGCCACGGGTGCCTCCTGCTGCCTCGACCGGTAGTGCGTCCCGAGTGCCCCGCCGGGCCCGTTTCAACAACGCGGAGGGCAACCGTCGCGACCCGGCGGGAGTCGAACCCTGCGAGGTGCTCGACGGGGGGAGACCGGGATGGCACGGTCGGACAGGGCGCGGCGGTGGGCTCGGTGGCTGGCGGCGCACCGGTGGTGGCAGCACGGGTTGCGGTGGCTGCTGATGGCCGTCGTGGGGATGCCCCTCGTCGTCATCTGTGCCGCGTCCGGCTTCCCCGAGTGGACGCTGGGCGTCTGTGTCCTTCTCATGCTGATCATGGACGACGCGGTGGGCCGGTACGTGAAGCGATGGTCCGCCGAGCCGGCCGGGGCGGACGACGAGAGGGCCTGCGGCTGACTCGCGGTCTTCTTCGTTCAGACTCTGCAGCCGGCGGCCGCCCGCGCGCTTTTCTTGGTTCATCCCTTGACGACTCGTCTGCGGTGGAGCACATTGACGGCACTTTGAGAGCGCTCTCACCCCTTCCCCGAGAGGCCCCCACATGAGCGGAACCTCAAGCACCTCCCGCAGATCCCGCCCCTTCCGACGGGCGTTCGTCGCCGTCGTCAGCACGCTCGGCCTCGCGGCTGCCGCCGCCGCGGTCGCCACCCCTTCGGCCAACGCCTCGGCCCCGCCGCCCCCCTCGGGCTGGACGCAAGTGTTCCTCGACGACTTCACCGGCCCGGCCGGCAGCGGCGTCAACACCTCCAACTGGCAGTACGCCACCGGCAAGGGATACCCGGGCGGCCCCGCCAACTGGGGCACCGGCGAGATCGAGACGATGACGAGCAGCACGGACAACGTCTCCCTCGACGGCAGCGGCAACCTGCGCATCACGCCCCGCCGGGACGCCGCCGGCAACTGGACCTCCGGCCGCATCGAGACCAACCGCACCGACTTCCAGCCCCCGGCCGGCGGCAAGCTCCGCGTCGAGTCGCGCATCCAGGTGCCGAACGTCACCGGGGCCGCCGCCAAGGGCTACTGGCCGGCGTTCTGGATGCTGGGCGCGCCCTACCGCGGCAACTACTGGAACTGGCCGGCGGTCGGCGAGCTGGACATCATGGAGAACACCCAGGGCATGAACACGGTGTTCGCGACGATGCACTGCGGCACCTCGCCGGGCGGGCCCTGCAACGAGACCAGCGGCATCGGTTCCTCGACCACCTGTCAGGGCACCACCTGCCAGGCGGGCTTCCACACGTACCGGATGGAGTGGGACCGTTCGACGAGCGTCGAGGAGATCCGCTTCTACCTCGACGGCGTCAGCTTCCACACCGTGCGGGCCAACCAGGTCGACGCCACGACCTGGCGGAACGCCACCGACCACGGCTTCTTCATCATCCTCAACGTGGCGATGGGCGGCGGCTTCCCCGACGCGTTCGGCGGCGGCCCGGACGCCGGGACACAGCCCGGCCACGCGATGGTCGTCGACTACGTGCAGGTGCTGTCCTCGGGCGGCGGCACCACTCCCCCGCCCACCGGCAACCGCGACGCCTACGGCACCATCCAGGCCGAGTCGTTCGACGCCCAGTCCGGCGCCATGACCGAGACGACCACCGACTCCGGCGGCGGCCAGAACGTCGGCGCGCTGGCCAACGGTGACTGGCTGCAGTTCAAGGGCGTGAACTTCGGCTCCACGGCGGCCCGGCAGTTCAGCGCCCGGGTCGCGAGCGGCGCCGCGAACGGCGTCAGCGGGCTGGTCGAGGTACGGCTGGACAGCCGGAGCAACGCGCCTGTCGGGAGTTTCGCGGTGGGCAACACCGGTGGCTGGCAGTCGTGGCGGACCATACCCGCCAACATCGGTACCGTGACGGGCACCCACGACGTGTATCTGACCTTCACCAGCGGGCAGCCGGCGGACTTCGTGAACGTCAACTGGTTCACGTTCGGGCGCTGACCCGGCCCGGCACAGGGGGCTCCGCGCGCGCGTGGAGCCCCTTTTCGCCGCCCTCGGCGCAGCTCGGCTCTCGCTGCCCTCAGCGCAGCTCGGCGCGGAACGCCGCCGGGGTCTGGTCCGTGTGCTGGTGGAAGAACTTGGAGAAGTTCGCGGCGTCCGGGAAGCCGACCGCCGCGCCCACCCGGCCGATCGGCAGGTCGGTGTGGGCGAGGAGGCGTTTGGCCTCCAGGACGACGCGTTTGTCGATGAAGGACTTGGGGGTCTCGCCGGTGGCGGCCCGGACCGCGCGGACCAGGGTGCGGCGGGAGTAACCGAGCGCGTCGGCGTAGGCACTGACGCTGTGATTGGTGGCGAAGTCCCGCTCCACGGCGTCCCGGAACAGCGTGAACGTCGAGTCGGTCTGCCGGCGCACCGCCTCCGCCGAACTCGTGGCCAGGTGCGCGAGGCGCAGCAGGAACGCCGTCAGGGTGTGGCGCAGGACGGCGGTGTGCAGGCTCAGCGGCAGCGTGGCCGTGTCTTCGTACTCGCGCCGCAACTGGCCGAGCGCGGCGCACAGTCCGGCGAGCCGGGCCGCGTCGGGGCGCAGCAGGGGCGGCAGGTCGTAGCGGTACAGGCCGGTGGCCTCCACGGTCGAGCGGGGCAGAAAGCCCGGTTGCATGGTGAGCACCGTTCCGCGGTACTCGTCGGTGGGCGAGAAGCGGTGGACCTGCCCCGGGCGGATCCACAGCAGGTCCCCGGCACCGGCCTCGCACTCGGTGAAGTCGACCATGTGCCGGACCGGGCCCCCGCCCTCGCCGAACAGCATCACGACGTGGAAGTCGATGCGGTGCACGCGCTCCAGCGGCGCTTCGGCGTGCCAGGTGCGGCCGGTGCCCATGGGGCCGACCTGCATGCCGACGCCGCCGACGCTCAGCTCGACCGGGAAGGGGAACGTTCTGATCCCGTCGCCGCCTTGGCTGCTTCTGTCCGCCATGTCCGCCTCGTACCGCCCCGTTGCCGTGTCGTGCCGCGCCGCATCGCCTGCCGGTGTCCCACTTTCACCACAGGCTGGCACACGGCGACCTTCCGCCAAAAAAGTCAGACTTTTAGTTTTGAACGCGTCAGACCAGCCCCTCCGCTCCCATCGAGGACTTCTTGAAGATGAGCACGCAGACAGCGGACAGCTTCGAATGGACCGATCTCGACCGGCGTGCCGTCGACACCGCCCGTCTCCTGGCGGCCGATGCCGTCCAGCGGGTCGGCAACGGGCATCCCGGCACCGCGATGAGCCTGGCGCCGGCCGCCTACACGCTCTTCCAGAAGGTGATGCGGCACGACCCCGCCGACCCCGAATGGACGGGCCGTGACCGCTTCGTCCTCTCCCCCGGCCACACCTCGCTGACCCTCTACACGCAGCTGTACCTGGCGGGCTACGAGCTGGAGCTGGACGACCTGAAGGCGTTCCGCACGCACGGCTCGAAGACGCCCGGCCACCCCGAGTACGGCCACACCGCCGGTGTGGAGACCACCACCGGCCCGCTGGGCCAGGGCGTCGCCAACGCGGTCGGCATGGCGATGGCCGCCCGCTTCGAGCGCGGCCTGTTCGACCCGGACGCGCCCGAGGGCGAGTCGCCCTTCGACCACACGATCTGGGCGATCGTCTCCGACGGCGACCTCCAGGAGGGCGTCTCCGCCGAGGCCTCCTCCCTCGCCGGGCACCAGAGGCTCGGCAACCTGGTCCTCCTCTACGACGACAACCACATCTCCATCGAGGGCGACACCGCCACCGCGTTCTCCGAGGACGTGCTGAAGCGGTACGAGGCCTACGGCTGGCACGTGCAGCGGATCGCCCCGCAGGAGGACGGCGACATCGACGTGCGCGCGCTGTACGCGGCGCTGCGGGCGGCACGGGCCGAGACCGGGCGCCCCTCGATCATCGCGATGCGCACGGTCATCGCCTGGCCCGCCCCGAACGCGCGGAACACCGAGGCGTCCCACGGCTCGGCCCTCGGCGAGGAGGAGGTCGCCGCCACCAAGCGCGTCCTCGGCTTCGACCCGGAGAAGACCTTCGAGGTCTCCGACGAGGTGCTGGCGCACACCCGCACGGCACTGGACCGGGGTGCCCGGGCGCACGCCGCCTGGGACAAGCGGATCGTCGCCTGGCGTGCCGGCAACCCGGAGCGGGCCGCGACCTTCGACCGGGTCGGCAAGGGCGAACTGCCCGAGGGCTGGGAGGACGCCCTGCCGGTGTTCGAACCCGGCAAGGCGGTCGCCACCCGCGCCGCATCCGGCAAGGTGCTCCAGGCGCTCGGCCCGGTCGTTCCCGAGCTGTGGGGCGGCTCCGCCGACCTGGCCGGTTCGAACAACACGACCATCGACACGACGTCGTCCTTCCTGCCGCGGGGCAACCCGCTGCCGGAGGCCGACCCCTACGGCCGGACCGTGCACTTCGGCATCCGCGAGTTCTCCATGGCCGCGGAGATGAACGGCATCGCCCTGCACGGCAACACCCGGATCTACGGCGGCACGTTCCTGGTGTTCTCCGACTACATGCGCAACGCCGTGCGCATGTCGGCGCTGATGCAGCTGCCGGTGACGTACGTGTGGACGCACGACTCGATCGGTCTCGGCGAGGACGGCCCGACCCACCAGCCGGTGGAACACCTGGCCGCGCTGCGGGCCATCCCCGGGCTGAACGTCGTACGGCCCGCCGACGCCAACGAGACCGCGGTCGTCTGGGCGGAGATCCTGCGGCGGCACACCACCGACCCCGCCCCGCACGGTCTCGCGCTCACCCGCCAGGGCGTGCCCACCTACGAGCCGAACCCGGACGCGGCGCGCGGCGGGTACGTCCTCGCCGACTCCTCCACCGAGGTGCCGGACGTGATCGTCGTCGCCACCGGGTCCGAGGTACAGCTCGCCGTCGCCGCGCGCGAGGCGCTCCAGGCCGAGGGCATCGGCACGCGGGTGGTGTCGATGCCGTCCGTGGAGTGGTTCGAGCAGCAGCCGCGCGCCTACCGCGACAGCGTGCTCCCGCCGTCCGTGCGGGCCCGGGTCGCGGTCGAGGCCGGGATCGGGCTGACCTGGCACCGGTTCGTCGGCGACGCGGGACGCATCGTCTCGCTGGAGCACTTCGGCGCCTCCGCCGACGCCAGGACGCTGTTCGCCGAGTACGGCTTCACCCCCGAGAACGTCGTCGCGGCCGCCCGGGAATCCCTCGCCGCCGCGCGCGGTTGATCCGGCCGCCCGAAGGAAGATGATCACTGTGACCGAAGCAACCGCGAGCGCGGGAGCACTCAAGCGCCTGTCCGAGGCGGGCGTGTCGATCTGGCTGGACGACCTGTCCCGCCGGCGCATCGAGTCCGGCAACCTGGCCGAGCTCGTGCGCACCAAGGGAGTCGTCGGCGTCACCACCAACCCGTCGATCGGGCCGCGCTGGCAGGCCCTTCAGGAGGCCGGGGCGAACCGCCAGCGCCCCCTTTGGGCCTCCACCGGTGTGAAGGACCCCTCCTACGCGGACACCCTGTACGTGGACGGGCTGGTCGCCCCCGGCACGGTCAACACCATGCCGGAGGCCACCCTGGACGCCGTCGCCGACCACGGCGACGTCCGGGGCGACACGGTCACCGGCGGTTACGACCGGGCGCGGGCGGACCTGGCGGCAGTCGAACGGCTCGGCATCGCATACGACGAGGTGGTGCGGCAACTGGAGGACGAGGGAGTGGCCAAGTTCGAGGTGGCCTGGCAGGACCTGCTGGACGCGGTCACCAAGTCCTTGAACAGCATGGGAGTTGACGCGGAATGAGCGAGGGCATCCACCGGACGGCCGAGCAGGAGACGAAGGGGACCAAGGAGGACAAGGAGGCCCGGGCGGCCCAGGAGGCGGCCGGGGTCGAGCAGACGGGGGTGAGCGGCGCGCAGGAACCGGACGAGGGCGAACAGGCCGGTGACGGCGGCACACCGCGGGCCGCCGCGCACCCGGTCCGGGCCGACACCGACTTCGTCAACCCTTTGCGCGACGCCCAGGACCGCCGTCTGCCCAGGATCGCGGGCCCCTCCGGGCTCGTCATCTTCGGCGTGACCGGCGACCTGTCCCGCAAGAAGCTGATGCCGGCCGTGTACGACCTGGCCAACCGCGGCCTGCTGCCGCCGGGCTTCTCGCTGGTGGGCTTCGCCCGCCGGGACTGGGAGGACCAGGACTTCGCGCAGGTCGTGCACGACGCGGTGCGCGAGCACGCCCGCACGCCGTTCCGCGAGGAGGTCTGGCAGCAGCTCGCCGAGGGCATGCGGTTCATCCCGGGTGACTTCGACGACGACGACGCGTTCGAGCAGCTGCACTCCGCCGTGGAGGAGCTGGACGCCTCCCGGGGCACCAGCGGCAACTACGCCTTCTACCTCTCGGTGCCGCCGAGGTTCTTCCCCAAGGTCGTCCAGCAGCTGAAGAAGCACAAGCTGGCCGACGCGCCGGAGGGCTCCTGGCGCCGCGCGGTCATCGAAAAGCCGTTCGGGCACGACCTGGAGTCGGCCGAGGAGCTCAACCGGATCGTGCACGACGTGTTCGACCCGGAGCAGGTCTTCCGCATCGACCACTACCTGGGCAAGGAGACCGTCCAGAACCTCCTGGCCCTGCGCTTCGCCAACCAGATGTTCGAACCGATCTGGAACCGGTCGTTCGTGGACCATGTGCAGATCACCATGGCCGAGGACATCGGCATCGGCGGCCGGGCCGGCTACTACGACGGCATCGGCGCGGCCCGTGACGTCATCCAGAACCACCTGCTGCAGCTGATGGCGCTCACCGCGATGGAGGAGCCGGCCGCCTTCGACGCCCCCTCGCTGCTCACCGAGAAGCTGAAGGTGCTCAAGGCCGTGCGGCTGCCGCAGGACCTGGGGCAGGGCACCGTGCGCGGGCAGTACGCGGCGGCCTGGCAGGGCGGCGAGAAGGTGCGCGGCTACCTGGAGGAGGAGGGCATCGACCCGTCCTCCACGACCGACACCTACGCCGCGATCCGGCTCCAGGTGGACAACCGCCGCTGGGCCGGCGTGCCGTTCTACCTGCGCACCGGCAAGCGGCTCGGCCGCCGGGTCACGGAGATCGCGGTCGTCTTCCAGCGCGCCCCGCACTCCCCCTTCGACTCCACCGCGACCGAGGAGCTGGGGGCCAACGCGATCGTCATCCGCGTCCAGCCGGACGAGGGCATGACGGTCCGCTTCGGCTCCAAGGTGCCGGGCACGTCGATGGAGATCCGGGACGTGACGATGGACTTCGCCTACGGCGAGTCGTTCACCGAATCGAGCCCCGAGGCGTACGAACGGCTGATCCTGGACGTCCTCCTGGGCGACGCCAACCTGTTCCCGCGTCACCAGGAAGTGGAAGAGTCCTGGAAGATCCTCGACCCGATCGAGCAGTACTGGGCCACGCACGGCCGGCCCGCGCAGTACGCCGCGGGCACCTGGGGACCCGCGGAAGCCGACGAGATGCTCGCACGAGACGGACGGAGCTGGCGCAGGCCATGAAGATCGACCTGACCGACACCACGGCAAGCAAGATCAACAAGGCGCTGGTGCAGGGCCGCCGCGCCATCGGCACACCGGCCGTGGGCATGGTCCTGACGATGGTCATCGTCACGGACGAGGAGAACGCCTACGACGCGATCAAGGCGGCCGAGGAGGCCTCGCACGAGCACCCCTCGCGCACCCTGGTCGTCATCAAGCGTCACGCCCGCACCCCGCGCGACCGCCAGTCCTCCCGGCTGGACGCCGAGGTCCGGGTGGGCGCCGACGCGGGCACCGGCGAGACGGTGATCCTGCGGACCTACGGCGAGGTGTCCGACCACGCCGACTCGGTCGTGCTGCCGCTGCTGCTGCCGGACGCGCCGGTGGTGGTGTGGTGGCCGGTGGACGCCCCCGACAACCCCGCCAAGGACCCGCTCGGAGCCCTGGCCCAGCGCCGGATCACCGACCTGTACGCCGTCGAGGACCCGCTCGGGACCCTGCAGCGGCGGGTCCGCTCCTACGCGCCCGGCGACACGGACCTGGCCTGGACCCGGCTGACGCCCTGGCGTTCGATGCTGGCGGCGGCGCTGGACCAGGCCCGGGCGAAGGTGGTCTCGGCGACCGTGGAGGCCGAGGCCGAGAACCCCGCCGCCGAGCTGCTGGCCCGCTGGCTGGAGGCCCGGCTGCACGTCCGGGTGGACCGCGTGGTCAGCGCCGGGCCGGTCGTGACGGCCGTGCGCCTGGGTACCGAGAACGGCGAGATCGTCATCGACCGCCCCGAGGGCCCGCTGGCCACGCTGACCCTGCCGGGCCAGCCGTCCCGGACCCTCGCGCTGAAGGTCCGTGCCACGTCCGAACTGATCGCCGAGGAGCTGCGGCGCCTCGACGCCGACGAGATGTACGCCATCGCCCTGAACGGCGAGGCGACCGAGGAGACCCCCGCTCATGTCTGACTCCCCCGCCGGCTCGCCCCGGCTCACCCGGCGGCCCGAGTGGGCCGCCCTGGAGAACCACCGCGCGGACGCGCTGCCGCAGCCGGACCTGCGGAAGCTGTTCGCGCAGGACCCGGGCCGCGCCGAGCGCTACGTCGTGCGCGTCGGCGACCTGCGCATCGACTACTCCAAGCACCTGATCACCGACGAGACGCTGGCCCTGCTGCGGGAGCTGGCCGCGGCCACCGACGTGTTCGGGCTGCGGGACGCCATGTTCCGCGGCGAGAAGATCAAC
>NZ_JBEOTZ010000010.1:0-237794 GCF_040303825.1 Streptomyces sp. NPDC094143 | reverse complement strand
AGCGTGCCTGCGGGCGCCCGGATCTCGGCCGGGAAGTTCGGCAGCGTCGACAGGTCGTTGCCGAACGACGCGGTCTCCGAGGTGAAACGGTCACCCGTGAGCTGCATACCGTCACCCGAGTCCCCCGCGAACCTGATGATCACCCGGTCCAGGCGCCGGACGTCCTTCGCGCCCGCCGCTTTGCGCTGCTCCCCTGCGACTGCTCCGTCGGCCTGCTCCGCTGGGCTACTGACCTGGCTGGTCACTGAACTGGACCTCCCTAGAGGCGGCTGTCCGGGACAGGCCTTCCCGCAGGCCCTCCCAGCTCAACCCTACGACCGCAAGGATCGCCTTCCCCGGGTCATTCGCATGTTGGACACGACTTCGAGACGTATCGGCGCCTTGACCGGCATGTCGGCAGTCTCACGAATTGAGGTACGTCAGCACGGCCAGCACCCGGCGGTGGTCGCCCTCGCTCGGGGACAGCCCCAGCTTGAGGAAGATGTTGCTGACGTGCTTCTCGACCGCCCCGTCGCTCACCACCAGCTGCCGGGCGATCGCCGAGTTCGTCCGCCCCTCGGCCATCAGCCCCAGCACCTCCCGCTCACGCGGGGTGAGCCCCGCCAGCACGTCCTGCTTACGGCTGCGGCCCAGCAGCTGCGCGACCACCTCCGGGTCCAGGGCCGTCCCGCCCCCGGCCACCCGCACCACCGCGTCCACGAACTCCCGGACCTCCGCCACCCGGTCCTTCAGCAGATAGCCGACGCCCCGGCTGGACCCCGCGAGCAGCTCCGTGGCGTAGCGCTCCTCCACGTACTGCGACAGCACCAGCACGCCCAGCCCGGGGTGCGCCTTGCGCAGCTGCACCGCCGCCCGGACCCCCTCGTCGGTGTGCGTCGGCGGCATCCGCACGTCGGCCACGACCACGTCCGGCAGCTCGCCCAGCGAGTCCAGCTCCGTGATGGTCTTGATCAGCGCCTCGCCGTCGCCGACCCCGGCGACGACGTCGTGCCCCCGGTCGGTCAGCAGCCGGGTCAGGCCCTCCCTGAGCAGCACGGAATCCTCGGCGATGACCACCCGCACCCTGTCCTCCACGATGTTTCGGCCCCCCACAGCCCGACGCCGCCCGTCCGCGGCCCACAACGGCTCCGCGCCCATCCGTGCGACGGGTCCAGCATTTCAGGCCCGGGCGGTCCGTGGGGACGGGACCGGCTTCTCGACTGGCCGATTCGAGTGGTGAGGGGCACCGAAAGGGGGCCGGAGGGCGGTGCCCTCCGGCCGGTTACCGCATGTCCGGGAGCCGGGCTCCCGCCCGGATCACCGCACGTGCTCCCCGCGCCACGGCAGCTCCGCCGTCACCCGGGTCGGTCCGCCCGCCGGCGAGTCGACCACCAGGATCCCGTCCACCGCGTCGAGCCGGTCCGCCAGGCCCGCGAGCCCGGACCCCTGGGACACCTCGGCCCCGCCCACGCCGTTGTCCACGACCTGCAGCATCAGCCGGTTCTCCGTCCGCCACACCTCGACGGCGGCCCACGTCGCCCGGGAGTGCTTGCTGATGTTCTGCAGCAGCTCCGACACCGTGAAGTACGCGATCCCCTCGATCGCGGGCGCCGGCCGCTCGGCCAGGTCGACCTCGACCCGCACCGGCACCGTGCACCGCGAGGCCACCGACGACAGGGCCGCGTCCAGACCGCGGTCGGTCAGCACCGCCGGGTGGATGCCCCGGGCAAGGTCCCGCAGCTCCTGCAGCGCCGTCTTCACCTCGCCGTGCGCCTCGTCCACCATCCGCTGGGCCGCCTCCGGATCCTCCTGGAGCTTCTCCTTCGCGAGCCCCAGATCCATGGCCAGCGCCACCAGCCGGGCCTGCGCCCCGTCGTGCAGGTCCCGCTCGATGCGCCGCAGGTCCGCCGCCGCCGTGTCGACCACGACCCCCCGGTCCGACTCCAGCTCCACCACCCGCGACGCCAGCCGCGAGGGTCCCAGCAGCCCGTGCACCAGCAGCCGGTCCACCATCGTCAGCGCCCGCACGATCCACGGCGTGGCGATCGTGAAGAGCAGACCCACCAGCGCCGTCACCGTGATCTCGAACGGGTTGTCCAGGTAGACCCGGTGCGTCTCGTCCCCGTACAGCTGGATCCCGTCCTGCCCGGCGTAGACCGGGAACACCCAGAACCACAGCGGATACGTCAGCAGCCCCCAGCCCAGCGCCCACACGTTCACGGTGACGACGAACGAGAACACCGCCCAGGGCAGGTGCAGCACCGAGTACAGCAGCGCCCGCCAGGAGGTGCCGCTCTTGAGGACGGCGCCCATCCACGCCATGGCGCCGTGCCTCTTCATCCGCAGCGGCTCCGGGTCGGCCACGTCCAGGTCCAGCAGCGCCCTGGCCCGCGTCCGCTCCAGCGCCCCGATGCCGCGGCAGCCGGCGAGCGCTCCCGCCAGGACCGGTATCCCGAGGAACGTCACCAGCAGACCCGCCCCCAGCGACACCATCGTGACCGCGTAGGTGAACAGCAGGACGCTGATCGGCAGGCTCAGCAGCACGTAACCGAGCTCGCGCCAGGTGCGGCCCTCGACCGGCGCGCGCAGCGCGGCGGGCAGCCGGTACCGCCGTTCGGTGCTCCCGGGGAACCCGGACCCGCTGTCGAGCCCGTATCCCTGTCCGTACTCCGTGGCCATCGGCGTCGTCCTTCTCCTCGTCCTGCGGCTGTTCCCTCGTACCTCCACCCTGCTCCGCCGCAGGTCGGCGGACCATGGAGTCCGTCGGCGTCTTGGACGGGGGGTTTTCCCCACCCCTGGGCGGATGAGCGACGCCGCCCGGCGCCGGGGGGCCGGGCCGGGCGGTTGGTGGGCGGCGTGGGTGGTTTGCCGCCGGGTCCGGGGTGGGTGGTTGGTGGGCGGCGTGGGTGGATTGCCGCCAGGTCGGGTCGGGCGGAATGCCGCCAGGCGTCCGGGCCGGGCCGTCGGTCGGTGGCCGGGCGGAGGCCCGGCGGCAGGTGCCCGGGCCGGGCGGGCGGATGGTGTGATGCCGGGCGGCCGGGAGGGCTAGCGTCGGATGTCCGGTTCCTGCGCGTCCGTGCGGTCGCGCCACGGCAGTTCCGCCGTGACCGTCGTCGGGCCGCCCTCGGGCGACTCCAGGACGAACAGGCCGTCGACCGCGTCCAGCCGGTCGGCCAGGCCCTTCATCCCCGTGCCGCCGTCGAGACTGGCGCCCCCGCGGCCGTCGTCCCACACCTGGATGAGCAGCCGGTCCTCCGCGCGCCACACCTCCACCGACGCCGACTTCGCCCGGCTGTGCTTGCTGACGTTCTGCAGCAGCTCCGAGACGGTGAAGTAGGCGATGCCCTCGATCGCCGCGGCCGGCCGGGCGGGCAGATCGACCGTCACCTTGACCGGGACCGTGCACCGCGAGGCGACCGAGGACAGAGCCGCGTCCAGGCCGCGGTCGGTCAGGACCGCCGGGTGGATGCCCCGGGCCAGGTCCCGCAGCTCCTGGAGCGCCAGCTTCACCTCGCCGTGCGCCTCCTCGACCATCGCCGCCGCCGCGTCCGGGTCCTCCAGCACCTTCTCCTTCGCCAGACCCAGCCCCATCGCCAGATTGACCAGGCGGGCCTGCGCCCCGTCGTGCAGATCCCGCTCGATGCGCCGCAGGTCCGCCGCCGCCGTGTCGACCACCACGCCCCGGTCCGACTCCAGCTCCGCGATGCGCCGCTCCAACTCGTCCGAGGGCGACAACAGTCCCCGCACCAAGGCCCGGTCCACGTTCGTCAGGCCCCGCGCCACGAACGGCAGCACGGGCCACAGCACGAACAGCGAGGTCAACGTGAAGGCGAACGTGAAGACCCCCCACGGCAACCGGATGAACTCGTACAGGACCGTGCGCCAGCCCACCGGATCCTTCAGCTGCATCCACAGTCGCTGGAAGAAACCGCCCCCGCCGCGCAGCCGCAGCCGGCTCGGCTCGTCCACCCGCACCCCGAGCAGCGCCCGGGCCCGCGCCCGCTCCATCCTGCCCAGCTGCCGCGCCCCCATGAGCCCGGCCGCCAGCAGCGGGAACCCGACCACCGTGAGGGTCAGCCCGAGTCCGGTGAACAGCACCGTCACGACATAGGTGAAACCGAGCAGCGCGACCGGAAGGTTCGCCAGGAGGTGCGCGATCTCCTTCCAGGTGTGCCGGTCGTAGGCGAGACGGGGCGGGGGCGGGCGGTCGTCCCGCCCGGCCGCCGGCTTGCCGCCGGGGAGGCCGGGGGACGGGAAGCGTTCGGTCATACGCGTAAGCGTGCCCGGCGGCGCAGCACCGCGCCATGAGGTGGACCGCCAGGATCGACTGAGGAAAACCCCACCCCCGCGTGCCGGGGTGTGACGGGCTGCTTACCCTGCCTTTATCAGGGCCTAGACTCCCGTGCGTACAGATCGTCGAACAGCGGCGTCCGCGTCTCCGGCCGGGCCGGGCCGGGACGCCGCGTCACGGAATCCAGTCCGAGTTCAGGGAGCGAGGGACGGACGTGCCGGAACCGACCGTCGTCACCACGACCGTCGTCGCGGCGGACTACTTCCAGTCCTACTCGGTCGTCGGGCTGCTCGCCGTCGTCGGCGTGCTGTTCGTCGCCGTCGCCTTCGGGGCCGGCCGCCTGCTGCGGCCCGTGGTGCCCACGCCGGAGAAACTGCTGACGTACGAGTGCGGCGTCGACCCCGTCGGCGAGGGCTGGGCCCACACCCAGGTCCGCTACTACGTCTACGCGTTCCTCTACGTGATCTTCGCCGTCGACTCGATCTTCCTGTTCCCCTGGGCCACCGTCTTCGCCGCCCCCGGCTACGGCGCGACGACCCTGGTGGAGATGTTCATCTTCCTCGGCTTCCTGGCCGTGGGCCTGCTCTACGCCTACAAGAAGGGCGTCCTGGCATGGACGTGACCCCCGAGCCTGTTCTGCTGCCCGAGCCGAAGCGGCTCGGCGCCCTCGCGCGCCTCGCGCCCGAGCCGATGAAGGTGATCCTCAACTGGGGCCGCCGCTACTCGCTCTGGGTCTTCAACTTCGGACTCGCCTGCTGCGCGATCGAGTTCATCGCCGCGTCGATGGCCCGCCACGACTTCATCCGCCTCGGCGTCATCCCCTTCGCGCCCGGGCCGCGCCAGGCCGATCTGATGGTCGTCTCCGGCACGGTCACCGACAAGATGGCCCCCGCCGTGAAGCGACTCTACGAGCAGATGCCCGAGCCCAAGTACGTCATCTCCTTCGGCGCGTGCAGCAACTGCGGCGGCCCGTACTGGGACTCCTACTCCGTCACCAAGGGCGTCGACCAGATCATCCCCGTCGACGTCTACGTCCCCGGCTGCCCGCCCCGTCCCGAGGCGCTGCTCCAGGGCATCCTCAAGCTCCAGGAGAAGATCGCCCGCGAGTCGCTGGGGGAGCGGTACGGGACCCCTGCGGGGCGTCCTTCGACGGCGGCACTGCAGAGCGGCCTGGTGCAGCCGCCGGGGTCCGGTGCGGGGTCCGGTTCGGGTTCGGCGCCGGGGTCCGGTGCGGGGTCCGGTTCGGGTTCGGCGCCGAGGTCCGGTTCGGGTTCGGCGCCGGGCTCCGGTTCGGATTCCACCCCGGGCTCCGCCCCCGGCTCCGACTCGACGTCCGGGGAGGGGCGATGACCATGGCCGGCTGGCTCCCCGCCGACGCCGAGGAACTCTTCGGCCCGGACGCCACCGCCGAGGAGTCCTACGAGGTCCTGACGGTCGACGTACCGCCGGCCGCCTGGATCACCGCCCTGGAGACCGCCCGTGACCGGCTCGGCTGCACCTACTTCGACTGGCTGAGCGCGGTCGACGAACCGGGCACCGGCTTCCGCGTCTCGGCGCACGTCGCCGCACTGTCCCCGGTCCGCCGCCTGCTGCTGCGTACGACGGTGCCGCACGACGCCCCGTCCCTGCCGTCGGCCATCGGCGTCTACGCGGGCGCCGCCTGGCACGAACGCGAGACGCACGAGATGTTCGGCGTCACCTTCGAGGGCCACCCGGCGCTGGACCACCTGCTCCTGCCCGAGAACTTCGAGGGCCACCCCCTGCGCAAGGACTTCGTCCTCGCCGCCCGGGTCGCCAAGGCCTGGCCCGGCGCCAAGGAACCCGGCGAGTCGGACCATGGCGGCCCCAAGCGCCGCCAGATGCTCCCGCCCGGCGTCCCCGACCCGAACGAATGGGGCCCCCTGAAGGGCCAACTCCCCCCGGCCCCCACCCGCCCGGCCCGCGGCACGGCCCGCCCGGCAGGCGAACGCCCGTCCCGCGCAGCGGGAGACCGCCCGGTGCGCCGCGCACGCTCGGCGGCGGAGGGCTCGGCGAGCCAGGCTGCGGCCGCGGCCGCGGGTGAGGCTGGTGGGGCATCTGCGGCCGGCCCGCGTCGCGCACGCTCGGCGGCGGAGGGTTCGGCGAGCCAGTCGACATCCGGCGAGCCGACTTCTCCGGCTCCCTCCGGACCGCGCCGGACCCGCACTGCCGCGGAGGGCTCGACCAGCCAGACGTCCCGCGCTGCCGAACCTCCGTCGGGGGAACCCCAATCCCCGGCATCCGGCTCCGAGCCGGCGGCATCGGGGCCGGCCGCGCAGCGCACGCAGCCCGGCACGCAACCGGGCGCACCCGCCTCCCCCCGCCGGGCGCGCAGTGCGTCGGAGGGCAGTGCGAGCCAGCGGGCCGCCTCCGACCGGGGCGACATCGAGCCGGGTCGGCCCTCTCGTGTGCCGCGCAGCACGGACGCCCCGTGGCACCACGCCCGCCCCGCGTTCGACGAACCGGCACCGCAACCGTCCCCGGAAGCCGCGCCGATGCCGGACCCGGAGCCCTCGGCCGCGCCCGAGCCGCCGACGGACGCCCCCGCGCAAGCCACGGATTCCCCTGCGCCCACGAACCCGGGTGAGCCCACGAAACCGGCTGAGCCCACGAAACCGGCTGAGCCCAGGGAACCCAGCAAGCCCAACGAACCGGCTGAGCCCAGCGAACCGGCTGAGCCCAGCGAACCGGCTGAGCCCAGCGAACCGGCTGATCCCGACGGCCCCACGGAATCCACAGACCCCACGGAATCCACGGACTCCAGGGAATCCACAAACCCCACGGACCCCACAGACCCCAAGTCCCCCACACACCCCGCAGGAGGCCCGCAGTGAACGACGTGCTCGACGTCGCCCTGCGACTCCTGATCGTCTTCGTCGTCTTCCTCACCTTCCCCCTGATCATCGGCCAGACCGAGCACAAGGTCATGGCCCACATGCAGGGCCGCCTCGGCCCCATGTACGCCGGTGGCTTCCACGGCTGGGCCCAGTTGATCGCCGACGGCGTGAAGTTCGCGCAGAAGGAGGACGTCGTCCCGGCGGGCGCCGACCGCCGCATCTTCCAACTGGCCCCCGCCGTCGCCCTCCTGCCCTACCTCCTCGTCCTGCTCGCCATCCCGATCGGCCCCGACGAGGGAGCCGTCGGGCAGGTCATCGACGCCGGCGTCTTCTTCGTCCTGGCCGTCATGGGCGTCGGCGTCCTCGGCTCACTGATGGCCGGCTGGGCTTCCGCGAACAAGTTCTCCCTGCTCGGCGGCCTGCGCACAGCAGCCCAGCTCCTCGCCTACGAACTGCCGATGCTGCTGACCGCCGCCTCGGTTGCCATGGCGGCCGGCACCGTCTCGCTCCCCGGCATCCTCGACGCCTTCGAGTGGTGGTGGCTGCCCTGGCAGATCGTCGGCGCGATCGTCTTCTTCGTTGCCGGCCTCGCCGAACTCCAGCGCCCGCCCTTCGACATGCCCGTCGCCGACTCGGAGATCATCTTCGGCGCCTACACCGAGTACACCGGCCTCCGCTTCGCCCTGTTCCTCCTCGCCGAGTACGCAGGAATCGTCGTCCTGTGCGGCCTGACCACCGTCCTCTTCCTGGGCGGCTGGCACGGCCCCTGGGGCGCCGACGGCCTCGGCTGGGTCTGGACCCTGCTGAAGACCGCCGTCCTCGCCTTCCTCGTCATCTGGCTGCGCGTCACCTACCCGCGCTTGCGCGAGGACCAGCTCCAGAAGCTCTCCTGGACCCTCCTCGTCCCCCTCTCCCTCGCCCAGATCGCCCTCACCGGCATCGTCAAGGTGGTGATCCAGTAACCATGGCCCCGATCCCAGGAAGTGGCCTGGCCAAGGGCCTGGCCGTCACCCTCCGCACGATGACGAAGAAGTCCGTCACCGCCCAGTACCCGGACACCCAGCCCGACCTCCCGCCCCGCACCCGCGGTGTGATCGGCCTGTTCGAGGAGAACTGCACGGTCTGCATGCTGTGCGCCCGCGAGTGCCCGGACTGGTGCATCTACATCGACTCCCACAAGGAGACGGTCCCGCCGGCGGCCCCGGGCGGCCGCGAACGCAGCCGCAACGTCCTCGACCGCTTCGCCATCGACTTCTCGCTGTGCATGTACTGCGGTATCTGCATCGAGGTCTGTCCTTTCGACGCCCTGTTCTGGTCCCCGGAGTTCGAGTACGCCGAGACCGACATCCGCGACCTCACCCACGAGCGCGACAAGCTCCGGGAGTGGATGTGGACCGTCCCGGCACCGCCGGCCCTCGACCCCGGCGCGGAGGAGCCGAAGGAGCTCGCCGCCGCCCGCAAGGCCGCCGAGAAGCTGGCCGCCCAGCAGACCCCGCCGGCCACCGAACCCCACGCCGACGCACAGGCCCGCGCCGCCGAACAGCCCACGCGCCCCCAGGGCGCCTCCAAGCAACAGGTCGACCAGCCGAAGCCGAACCAGCCGGAGCGCGACCAGCCGAGCCCGGACCAGCCCGGGTCGAAGCTGCCGGAGCCGGAGCCGAAGTCGGAGCAGCCGAAGCTCGACCAGCCCAAGCCAGGGCAGGAGGGCCAGGAATGAGCCTCGCCGCCACCGCCGGCCTCCTCGCCACAGGCCCGACCCCCACAGAAACTCACGGCTTCCTCTCCCCGACCGGCGTCGAGATCGCCTTCCTCCTCGTCGGCCTGGTCACCTTCGGCGCCGCGATCGTCACCGTCACCACCCGGCAACTGGTGCACGCCGCCCTCTGGCTCGTGGTCGCCCTCGGCGGCCTGGCCGTGGAGTACCTCCTGCTCACCGCCGAGTTCATCGCCTGGGTGCAGGTCCTCATCTACGTCGGTTCCGTCGTCGTCCTCCTCCTGTTCGGTCTGATGCTCACCAGGGCCCCCATCGGCCGCTCCCCGGATGCCGACTCCGGCAACCGCTGGGCGGCCCTCACCGTGGCCGTCGCCTCGGCCGCCGCCCTGGTGTGGGTCGTCGTCGACGCCTTCCGCACCACCTGGATCGACCTGGACGGCCCCGCCGCCGGCTCCACCGAGGCCACCGGCGCGAGCCTCTTCCAGAACTGGGTCCTCCCCTTCGAGGCCCTCTCCGTCCTCCTCCTCGCCGCCCTGGTCGGCGCGATCGTCCTCTCCCGCAAGGCCAAGGCCGGCGCCGCCGACCCGGCCGCCACCGCCACCCTCGCCGAAGACGCCCCGGCCGGCCGAAGCAACGGGAACCCGGCCGCGGCCCGCGACGACAAGGCCCGGGGCGAGAAGGAAGGGACCCGCTGATGCACCTCGCCTATCCCGCCGTGCTCTCCGCCCTCCTCTTCTGCACCGGCCTGTACGGCGTCCTCGCCCGCCGCAACGCGATCCTGGTCCTGATGTCGGTCGAGCTGATGCTCAACGCCGTCAACCTCAACCTGGTCGCCTTCGACGTCTGGCTCAGCAGGACCGCCGAGGAGACCCTGCACTCCGGCCAGGCCCTGGCCCTCTTCACCATCGCCATCGCCGCCGCCGAGATCGGCATCGGCTTGGCGATCGTCCTCGCCGTGTACCGCAACCGCGGCACCTCGGACATCGACAAGCTCCGCGACACCTCCGAACGGCACGACCCCGACGGCCCCGACGGCGACGCCCGCACGGCAGAGCCGTCCGGCGAGGCCCAGAAGGCTGAGGCCACCGCGTGACCACGACCACCCTCGCCGTCCTCGTCCCCCTCCTTCCGTTCCTCGGCGCCGTCGCCGGCCTGCTCCTGGGCCGCACGGCCCCCGGCTTCGTCCGCCCCCTCGCCGTCCTGCCGACGCTCACCGCCCTGGTGCTCGCCGCGCTGGTCGCCGTACGCCAGGGCGGTGACGCGGCCGTCGACGCGGCCACGGAACTCACCCCCACCGGCTCGGTCCCGCTCGAACTGGCCCTGCACATCGACGGCTTCGCCGCCCTCGTCGCCGTCCTGGTCGCCCTGGTCGCCTCCTGCGTGCAGATCTACTCGACGGGCTACCTGCGCGACGACCCGCGCTACGCCTCGTACGCCGCCCTGGTCTCCCTGTTCACCTCCGCGATGCTGCTGGTCGTCTACTCCGGCGATCTGATGGTGCTGCTGGTCGGCTGGGAGGTCATGGGCATCTGCTCCTACTTCCTCGTCGGCCACTACTGGGAGACCCCTCAGGCCCGTGCCGCCTCCCTGAAGGCCTTCCTGGTCACCAAACTCGGCGACGTCCCCTTCCTGATCGGCCTGTTCGCCCTGGCCACCGACGCCGGCTCCTTCCGCATCACCCGGATCCTCGGCACCGTCACGAGCGGCGGGCTCGACCACCCGACCCTGATCGCCCTGCTCCTCCTCGCGGGCGTGGCGGGCAAGTCGGCGCAGTTCCCGCTGCACACCTGGCTTCCCGACGCCATGGCGGGCCCCACCCCCGTCTCCGCGCTGATCCACGCCGCGACGATGGTCGCCGCCGGTGTCTACTTCATCGCCCGTCTCCTCCCGGTCTTCGAGGCCTCCCAGGCCGCGATGGTGGTCATGGCCGTCATGGCCGCCGTCACCATGGCCGGCTCGGCCCTCGCCGCGCTCGCCCAGGACGACATCAAACGCGTCCTCGCGTACTCGACGATCGGCCAGCTCGGCTACATGACCGGCGCCCTCGCCGTCGGCGACCGCGGTGCCGCCGTCTTCCACCTCCTGTCCCACGGCGCCTTCAAGGCGCTGCTGTTCCTCGCGGCCGGCGTGATCATCCACGCCGCCGGCACCAACTCCCTCGCCGCCATGTCCCGCATGCGGAACCTGCGCGACCGGATCCCGGACGCCTACTGGACGATGACCGTGGCGCTCCTCGCGCTCGCCGCGATCCCGCCGTTCAGCGGCTTCTTCTCCAAGGAGGCCGTCCTCGGCGTCGCCGAGCACGTCGTCACCGGTCACACCGAGCACGCCCCCGCCGCCGCGGGCTGGATCGTCCTCGTCGCCGGCCTTGTCACGGCCGTCCTCACCGCCGCCTACGCCATGCGCCTGTGGCTGCTCGCCTTCCGCGGCCGGGGCGCCGAAGCGCCCGACCACGGCAGGCAGCCGCAGACGATGACCGTGGTGCTGTGGGTGCTGGCCGTCCCCTCCCTGGCCCTCGGCGGATTCGCGTTCCGCGTGCTGCCCGGCTGGTTCGACGGCCGGGACCTGAGCCCGACCCTGACCACCTCCGCGCTCGGCACGGGCCTGGCCCTGGCCGGCGGCATCGTCACCTACGCCGCCTGGCGGCACACCACCGCTCTTGCGGCACGCGTCCCGCTGGGCGCGGTCGCGGCTCACCCCGAGGGCGACGCCGCCCGGGTCGAGGCGGAAGCCATCGCCACGCACGAAGCGGCCTACGGGGACATCGCCCGGGCACCCGACCCCGCGGACCCGGGACGGCTGCTGCTCGGCCCCCTGCACCGGCACGCGGCCGCCGGCTTCCACCTGGACGCCGCGTACACCGCCCTCTTCGTCCGCCCGGTCCAGGCCGGAGCGAGCCTCGTCCGGTTCCTCGACCGCGAGGTCGTCGAGACCTATGTGCGCGCTGCTGGTGCGCTGCCCCGCTGGCTGGGCACCGCCGTACGGCGTTCCCAGACCGGCAACGTCCAGACCTACGTGAGCGCGCTGCTCGCCGGCACCGTCGTCCTCGCGGTCGCCGTCGTCCTCGTCGCCACGGGAGCGTGAGCAGGCGTGATCGATATCAACGAGTCCGTGATGCAGTTCCTTCTGGCATTCGTCGTCGTCGGCCCGCTCCTGGGCGCCGCCGCGGCTCTCCTGCCGGCCCCGCCCGGGCTGAAGGGGAAGTCACCCGAGCAGGCCGTGCTGCGGCACGGCGTCACCGTCACCGGCGCCGTCCTCATCGCGGCGATCGTCCTCGCGCTCGGCTTCGACCACGACCAGCCGTCGAAGATGCAGGCCAGCACCGACATCAGCTGGATCCCCGCACTCGACGTACGCATCCACCTCGGCATCGACGGCATCTCCCTCCCCCTTCTGGTCCTGACCGCGCTGCTGACCTTCCTCTGCGCGCTCTACTCGTACTTCAAGATGCCCGAAGGCCCGGCCCCGAAGGCCTTCGTCGCCCTGCTGCTCGTCCTCGAGTCCGGCACACTGGCGACCTTCGCCGTCCTCGACCTGCTGCTGTTCTTCCTCGCCTTCGAGATGGTCCTCATCCCGATGTACTTCCTCATCGCCCGCTGGGGCGGCGAGGGCCGGAGCCAGGCCGCGTGGCGGTTCATCCTCTACACACTGCTCGGATCCGTGGTCATGCTGCTCGGCCTGCTCCTGATCGGGATCAAGGCGGGCACGTTCGACATGATGGCACTCGCCACTGACAACGGCCGGTCACTGACCGCATCCGTGCAGGTCATCGCGGTTCTGGCGATCGGGATCGGGCTCGCCGTGAAGACGCCGATGTGGCCGCTGCACAGCTGGCTGCCCGACGCCCACACCGCCGCGCCCACCGTCGGTTCCGTCCTGCTGGCCGGCGTCCTGCTGAAGATGGGTACGTACGGATTCGTCCGGATCCTGCTCCCCATCGCACCGGACGGCTTCCGCACCTTCGCCCCCTACCTCGCCGCCCTGGCCGTCGTCGGCATCATCTACGGATCCCTCGCCTGCCTCGCCCTCGCCAGGCAGGGCGCGAAGGGCGACCTCAAGCGCCTCATCGCCTACTCCTCCGTCGGCCACATGGGCTTCGTGCTGCTCGGCATCGCCACGATGACCCCGACCGGCGTGAACGGCGCCCTGTTCGCGAACATCGCCCACGGCCTCATCACCGGCCTGCTCTTCTTCCTGGTCGGCGCCCTGAAGGACCGCACCGGCACCACCGACCTCGACACCCTCGCCGAGGAGACCGGCGCCGCCCTGTACGGCAAGGCCCCGCGCCTCGGCGGCCTCCTCGCCTTCGCCGCCGTGGCCTCGCTCGGCCTGCCGGGCCTGGCCGGCTTCTGGGGCGAGATGCTGGCCCTGTTCGGCGCGTTCCGGCCCGCCGAGGGCCTCAGCCGCCCCGCCTTCCTCACCTTCATGGCGATCGGCGCGTTCGGGACGCTGCTGACGGCCGCGTACCTGCTGATCGTGGTCCGCCGCGTCTGCATGGGCGCCCTGCCCGAGAACGCCCCCCGGCTCACCGACGTCCGCAGTTACGAGTTCGCGGCCTGGACCCCGCTCGTCGTCCTCACCGTCGTCGCGGGCCTGTGGCCCAAGGCCCTCCTCGGCCTGAGCGACCCGGCCGTCCAGCAGCTCCTCGCAGGAGGCACCCGATGAGCTCCCCGGCCCAGCCTCTGGCCGCCTCGCTCGTCCAGTCCGTCGACTGGCTCGCCATCGCGCCGCCCACCATCGCGGCGGTCGTCGCACTCGCCGTCCTGGTCGCCGACCTGTTCGTCGCCGAGCACCGCAAGGCGCTCCTCGGCTGGACGTCGGTGGCGGGCCTGGCCGCCGCCACGCTGATGCTGCTGCCCCTCCTGGACGGCGACCGCAGCACCTTCTGCCTGACCCGCGACGCCGCCGTGTGCAGCTACACGGCCGACCGCTTCACCCTGGTCATCCAGTTCCTGGTCCTGGGCGGCGCCCTCCTCGCCGCCCTGCTGTCGGTCACGGCCCTCAAGGACGCCCGCAAGACGCTGCCCGAGGGGGAGTACTGGTTCCTGTTGCTGTCCTCCGCGGCCGGCGCCGCCCTCCTGCCCGCCTCCCGCGACCTGGCCACCCTGATCGTCGCCCTGGAGGTCGCGTCCCTGCCCGCCTTCGCGCTGGTCGGCCTGAAGTACGGTGACCGGAAGTCCTCCGAAGCGGCCCTGAAGTTCTTCCTGTCCTCGGTCACCGCCACCGCCGTCAGCCTCATGGGCATCAGCTTCCTGTACGCCTCGACGGGCACCCTCCACCTGACCCAGGTCGCCGACCGCATCCAGCACGTCGACGGCCAGCTCCACACGCTCGCGGACACCGGCGTCGTCCTCACCCTCGTCGGCTTCGCCTTCAAGACCGCCGCCGTGCCCTTCCACTTCTGGGTGCCCGACACCTACGTGGGCGCGCCCCTGCCGATCGCCGCCTACCTGTCGGTCATCGGCAAGGCGGTCGGCTTCAGCGGCCTGATCCTCGTCACGGTCGTGGCCCTCCCGTCCTACGCCGACGTCTGGGGCCCGGCGCTGGCCGCCCTGGCCGCGTTCACCATGACCGTCGGCAACGTCGGAGCCCTCCGCCAGCAGGCCACGCGCGCGTACAGCGCGGTACGCCTGCTCGCCTGGTCGTCCGTCGGCCAGGCCGGCTACCTCCTGGTGCCGATCGCGGCCGCCGCGTACTCCGGGGACCCCGAGAAGTCGATCGGCTCCACCGTCGCCTACGCCCTGATGTACGGCGCCGTGAACCTCGGAGCCTTCGCCGTGGCCGCGCTCGTCGGCCGCACGAAGTCCCTCAACCGCGTCGCCGACTACCGCGGCCTCTACGCGTCGAACCCCCTGTCCGCGCTGCTCCTGGCGTTCTTCCTGCTCTGCCTCGCCGGGCTGCCGCCGGGCGTCATCGGCCTCTTCGCCAAGGTCACCGTCTTCTCGGCGGCCGTCGACGCCGGCCTCGGCTGGCTGGCCGTGATCATGGCCGTCAACGTCGTCATCGCGCTGTTCTACTACCTGCAGTGGACGGCCCTGCTCTTCCGCGCCGCCGTCGAGGGCGAGGCCGGGAAGCACCGGGTGCCCGCCCCCCTCACCGCAGCCCTCGCCCTGACCGGCGTCCTCGGCATCGTCCTGTCCGGGGCGCCCCAGCTGGTCCTGCGGTTCACGGACACCGGGCTCTTCTGAGCCCGGGCCGGGAAGCCCCCCCGAGTCGAGCGCCACGCCTGGACGGCACACCGGCACGCTTTCGCCACGCGCGTGTGGGCACTCGGCCCCGCACGCGTGCGTGGCGCGTCCGAGGCCGTCACCCGTACGGTCCACAGCCGTGCCCCGCGCGCACAAGGGAACTAGTGCCTCCCACCTGGCGTTGACCAGTACGGGAGGGTCCACTGGACGTGGCACCACGGCACCAGTGACACCGCAGCGCACCAAGCAAGGGTCCCCCTGCCGCACCACTTGGAGGGCGTACCGTGCACCGCCGGCACAACGGGCTCAGGACAGCAGTCCTCCTCGGAGGACTGTCCGCACTCATCATCGTCATCGGCAGCTTCTTCGGCCGCATGGGGCTCGTGATCGCCGTGCTGGTAGCGCTGGCCACCAACGCGTACGCGTACTGGAACAGCGACAAGCTGGCCCTCCGCGCGATGCGCGCCCGCCCGGTGAGCGAGTTCGAGGCCCCGGGCCTCTACCGCATGGTCCGCGAACTGTCCACGCAGGCCCGCCAGCCCATGCCGCGCCTGTACATCTCCCCGACGGAGGCGCCCAACGCCTTCGCCACGGGCCGCAACCCACGCAACGCCGCCGTCTGCTGCACCGACGGCATCCTGCGGCTCCTGGACGAGCGCGAGCTGCGCGGCGTCATCGGCCACGAGCTCAGCCACGTCTACAACCGCGACATCCTCATCTCGTCGGTCGCCGGCGCCCTCGCCTCCGTGATCATGTTCCTGGTCAACTTCGCCTGGCTGATCCCGATCGGTCGCTCCGACGACGATGACGGCCCCGGCCTGCTCGGCATGCTGCTGATCATGATCCTTGGCCCGCTCGCGGCCTCCGTCATCCAACTGGCCATCAGCCGCTCCCGCGAGTACCAGGCGGACGCCTCGGGCGCCCAGCTCACCGGCGACCCACTCGCCCTGGCCAGCGCCCTGCGCAAGCTCGATCACGGCACGAAGCAGCTCCCGCTGCCGCCCGAGCCGCGCATCGAGACCGCCAGCCACATGATGATCGCCAACCCGTTCCGCCCCGGCCAGGGCCTGTCGAAGATGTTCTCCACACACCCGCCGATGGCGGAACGCATCGCCCGGCTCGAGAAGATGGCAGGTGGGAATCAGTGAAGACCATCCTGAACGTCATATGGCTCGTCTTCAGCGGCTTCTGGCTGTTCCTCGCCTACATGCTGGCGGGCCTGCTCCTCTGCATCACCGTCATCGGCATCCCGTTCGGCGTCGCGGCCTTCCGCATCGGCGTCTACGCGCTGTGGCCCTTCGGGTACACCACGGTCGAACGCCGTGACGCCGGCGCGCCGTCCTGCGTCGGCAACGTCCTGTGGCTGGTCCTCGCGGGCTGGTGGCTCACCCTCGGCCACATCGCCACCGGCATCGCCCTGTGCGTCACGATCATCGGCATCCCGCTGGGCATCGCCAACTTCAAGCTCATCCCGGTCTCGCTGCTCCCGCTGGGCCGCGACATCGTGCGGACGAACGAGCCGTTCGCGGTGCGCTGACCGCGAGTCCCGAGCCCGGTCTCCCAAGCGGGGACGCTCCCTCATTCCCCCGGTTTCTCCACAGACCACGGTTATCCACAGGCCCGCCCGGCTGCCGTCGGCGGCCTGCATCATGAAGCCATGACCGCGACCGGGCAATCGCAGCCCCGACCGACAGCCAGCCCCCCAACAGCCGCCCGAGAGCCTCCGCTTCCCTACGTGAGCCCGCCGTCGCGATACGAGCATCCTGACCGGCACCAGCCGGGGCAACGGCAAGCGAGAAGCCGATAACAGGGGGAGGCCCTCCCCGCCAGGAGAAGCACCCGCACGCCCCTACGCCCGACCGGCCCCCGTCCGGGCCCGCACCCACCGCCGCACCCCGTAGGCGACAACCCCCACCAGCAGCACCCCCGCGCCCACCACCACGGAAACCCCCGGCAGCGAGAACGCCAGCCCCACGCACCCGACCAGCCCCACCACCGGCACCACCCGCGCCGCCGGTGCCCGATCCAGCGTCCAGGCCGAAGCGTTGGCCACCGCGTAGTACGCCAGCACACCGAAGGAGGAGAACCCGATCGCGCCCCGGACGTCCACCGTGGCGGCCAGGACCGCGACCACCGCACCCACGGCCAGCTCCGCCCGGTGCGGCACCTGGAAGCGGGGATGCACCGCCGCCAGTGATCCCGGCAGATGCCGGTCCCGGGCCATGGCCAGCGTCGTGCGCGACACCCCCAGGATCAGCGCGAGCAGCGAGCCCAGCGCGGCCACGGCCGCACCCACCCGCACCACCGGCACGAGCCAGGGCATCCCGGCCGCCCGCACCGCGTCGGCCAGCGGTGCCGTCGCCTCCCCCAGACCACCCGACCCCAGCACCGAAAGGACAGCCACCGCCACGCACACGTACACCACCAGCGTGATGCCCAGTGCCAGCGGGATCGCGCGCGGAATGGTGCGCGCCGGGTCCCGCACCTCCTCGCCGAGCGTGGCGATCCGGGCGTACCCGGCGAACGCGAAGAACAGCAGACCCGCCGCCTGCAGCACACCGCCCGCCCCGTCCGACGTCCCGATGGCCAGCCGGCCCGCGTCGGCCCCGTCGGACACCAGACACCCGACCACCACGAGAGCGAGGACCGCCAGGACCACCGCCACGATCACCCGCGTCAGCCAGGCGGACTTCTGGACGCCGCCGTAGTTCACCGCGGTCAGCGCCACCACGGCCGCGACCGCCACCGCGTGCGCCTGACCCGGCCAGACGTAGGTGCCCACGGTGAGCGCCATCGCCGCACAGGAGGCCGTCTTCCCCACTACGAACGACCAGCCCGCGAGATACCCCCAGAAGTCCCCGAGCCGCTCACGCCCGTACACGTACGTGCCGCCCGAGGCGGGATAACGGGCGGCGAGGCGGGCCGAGGACATGGCGTTGCAGTACGCCACCACGGCGGCGACGGCGAGCCCGATGAGCAGGCCGGAACCGGCCGCGTGCGCCGCCGGCGCGAGCGCGGCGAAGATGCCGGCCCCCACCATCGAGCCGAGTCCGATGACCACGGCGTCTCCGACACCGAGCGTGCGGCGCAGCGCGGGATCCGGGGAACCGGAGAAACCCGGGGCACCGGGGGAACCGGAGGCAGTCATGCGTCGCACCCTACTGATCAGCGCAACCGGCGCATGCAGCCAGGACGTCCTCCCGACCAAGGGGGGCGTGAACGGGTGCGGCAAGGACGACGCACCCGTTCAGGCCCGACGTACGACGCACGAGCCCGGCCTGCGGGGAGCGAGATCACAGGGCCGGGACAGTGCGGGCACAGCCTGAAAGGGCAGGTTCACGGCATGACCGTCATCAGCTGGCTCATCCTGGGGCTGCTGGCCGGGGCGATCGCGAAGTTCCTGCTGCCGGGACGCGACCCGGGCGGCCTCATCGGCACCACCCTGATCGGCATAGCGGGCGCGTTCATCGGCGGCTGGATATCGGCCCGCTGGATGGACCACCCGATCAGCAAGGACTTCTACGACGGCGCCACCTGGGCGGCGGCGATCGGCGGATCGCTCGTCCTCCTGGTCGCCTACCGCCTGCTGTTCGGCAACTCGCGCGACTGACCGCACCCAAGAGGCGCCACCCACGCGCGACCGACGCGCCCGCACACCGCGAACAGCAGCGAGAAGGGCGGGCACCGAACAGGCACCCGCCCCCTCTCACCACCCCTGCGGGCCTGTGCAGACCATGGAACCCAGGGGACCCGGCGGTCCTACCGGTAGTTCACGAACTGCATCGCGAAGTCGAAGTCCTTGCCCTTAAGCAGGGTGATGACGGCCTGCAGATCGTCACGGCTCTTGGAGCTGACCCGCAGCTCCTCGCCCTGCACCTGTGCCTTCACGCCCTTGGGGCCCTCGTCGCGGATGGTCTTGGCCACCTTCTTCGCGTTCTCCTGGGAGATGCCCTCCTTGATCGACGCGAAGATCTTGTACTCCTTGCCGGAGAGCTGGGGCTCGGCCGCGTCCAGGGCCTTCAGCGAGATGCCGCGCTTGATCAGCTTGAACTGGAAGACGTCGAGGATGGCCTTGACCCGGTCCTCGGAGTTCGCCTCCATGAGGATCTTCTCGCCGGACCACGCGATCGAGGCGCCCACGCCCTTGAAGTCGTAGCGCTGCGAGATCTCCTTGGCGGCCTGGTTCAGTGCGTTGTCGACCTCCTGCCGCTCGACCTTCGAGACGATGTCGAAACTGGAGTCGGCCATGTCCTGTGGCTCCTTGTATCGGGGTGCGTATCTGCGTACCGGCGTGCGGGGCGGCCGCGGGGCCCGTTCAGGCCCTGGCCGCATCCGGACAAGCCTAGCCACCCCCCGCCCTCCGGGCGCTGATCAATCGGGTGGCGAAGCACCCCTCCACATCAGGTATCGTTTACGTCGTTGCCACGGAGCACCGCCGAAAAAAGCGGTTCGACGGGCAGCAACCCCGGCGGTGTGCCCGAGCGGCCAAAGGGAGCAGACTGTAAATCTGCCGGCTCAGCCTTCCCAGGTTCGAATCCTGGCGCCGCCACACTGGGGAAGACCCCCTCTCAACTGCGGAGACGCAGCTGAGAGGGGGTCTTTCGTTGTACCCTCCGGGGAGGCCGGGTGATGTGTCTCACCCCACTCGCCCAGCACCCCCACTCGCCCAGCACCCCCCCACCCGCGAAGTGCGCCCTCACCCACACCGGCCCCACCACACCGGCCCCTCCCCGCGCCCGAGTCCCACGCCTCCGGCAGCGGCACCATGTGGTCGACGTCCATGGCCGCGGCAGAGGTGACCTGCTGGGCGTCGTAGTAGGGCGACCAGGTGCCGCCCCTCAGCTTGCAGCCGGGTCCGGTGGCCGGTGGTTCGCCCGCCTCGGCGATCAGCACCTCGGCGCGGGTGTCGCAGTCGTCGTCGGGGTTCGCGCCGGCGTTTCAGTGAGTGAACTTGGCGCCCTGTGACCGACGCGGGACTCGGCGGCCCGGGGCAGCGCGGCGACGGCTTGGTCCAGCGGCAGGGACTTCGCGGCGGCGTGGGCGGGGCAGGACAGGGCGAAGATGCAGGCGGTGCCCATCAGGGCGGCAGCACGGGCGCGTGCCGGAGAAGCGATCACGCCGAGCAGGATGGGCGACCCGTCGTCCACCAGGGCGGTCGGGCGCGCACGGAGATCACTCGGCAGCCGTATGCAGAAACGATGCCGCACCCGAACCGGTGTCAGCCTGGTGTTGACGGCGGCCGCGACGCGGCGCGTCGTGGGTGGGCTGTGACCACGACTTCTGCGGTCCGTTCCCCAACTCACCGATGGCATGGCCCGATTGTCGGCTTGATGCACGGTAGTAGGGCTGGTCCGGCCAAGTGATCTTTCGGCGGACGGTGCGGTGCGGCTTCGCGCGGCGAGCGGCCACAGATTGACTGAGACGGGTCACGCGGCAGCCCTTGCCGGCGCGGTTCCCCTTCGCAGTTCTGAGGAGCAGTACATGGCGCAGATCACCGGCCCAGCCCCGGTCAGCTCGTTCCCTCGTCTTGGCTGGGTCGACGACCTGCTGAACCCCGCCCTGCGGTCGGCCGTGGCCGCGCTGCCGGCCGCCGAGAGCCGGGTGGCGCGGTACCACCGCGGCTGGTGCGAGGCCGACGGCACACCGGTGGAGACCGCCGCCCGCACCGGCAAGACGGTCCGCCCGGCCCTGTCCCTGCTGTCCGCCGCGGCGGTCGGCGGCAGCCCGGAACTCGCCGTACCGGGCGCGGTGGCCGTGGAGTTGGTGCACGACTTCACGCTGCTGCACGACGATGTCATCGACGGCGACGCGCTGCGCCGCCACCGGCCGGCCGCCTGGTCGGTGTTCGGCACCCCGGCGGCGGTGCTGACCGGCGACGCGCTGCTCGTGTCGGCGCTGCGGGCGCTGGCCGACGTCCCCCCGCAGCGGGCGGCGGAGGCGGTGCAGGAACTGGTCACGACGCTGCTGGAACTGGTCGAGGGGCAGAGCCGCGATGTGGCGTTCGAGAAGGCGCCGGAGGTGTCGGTGGCCCAGTACCTCGCCATGGCGGAGGGCAAGACGGGCTCGCTGATCGGGTGTTCGTGCGCTCTGGGCGGCGTCCTGGCCGGAGCCGACGCCGAACGGGTGCGGGGACTGCGGGAGTTCGGGCGCCGGCTGGGCGTGGCCTTCCAGTGCGCCGACGACGTCCTGGGCATCTGGGGCCGCACGTCGAGCAGCGGCAAGCCGGTCGGCGCCGACCTCGCGGCACGGAAGAAGTCCCTGCCCGTCGTCGCGGCCCTGAGCGGTGAGGGCACGGCGGCCGAGCGGCTGCGCGCGCTGTACGCCGCCACGCACCCCCTCGACGAACGGGACGTCGCCCTGGCGCGTGCCCTCGTGGAGGAGGCCGGTGGCCGTGAGGCCGCCGAACAGGAGGCCCGCCGCCAGGTGTCGGCCGCGCTGCGGGCGCTGTCCTGGGCCCGGCCGACCCCCGACACCTACCGGCAACTCCAGGACATCGCCTGGGCGATGACCCACCGCGAGGCCTGACCGCCGCGGGCCACGGCGGGCCGTCCGAACGGGCGGGGACAAAAGCCGTGACTTCGGTCCAAGTGGGGCGTTGTCTGTGCGGCGGCCCATCGCCGCCGCGCCCCCACCTCCAGGCCGACCGCCTTGCCCCCCCACTTGGCCGACCGCCCTGACCCACCGCCGCAGCCAAGCCGGGCGGCGCCGCCCGGCGCCCCGGCCGCTGCGAGCGGAGCCGAACGTGACGAAACACAGTGGAGTCGTGCAGCAGACCGAGACCAGCCAAGCGCTGCCGGGGAACCTCCCCGCCGTGGCCGCCTACGGATTGACGGTGGTCCGCGGCCGCCACACGGTCCTGCAGGACGTCAGCTTCAGCGTTCCCCGCGGCTGCATCGTCGGCCTGCTCGGGCCGAGCGGCTGCGGCAAGACGACGCTGCTGCGGTCCGTGGTCGGCGTGCAGCAGGCCACGGCGGGCCACGTCCAGGTCCTCGGCTACGCGGCCGGCGCCGCCCCGTTGCGCACCCGCGTCGGCTACGTCACCCAGGCCCCGTCGGTCTACGCGGACCTGACCGTGCTGGAGAATTTGCGCTACTTCGCCGCCGCCCTCGGCATGCGGGGCTGGCGCCGGGAGGACGCCGTGGTCCGGGTGGTCAAGGAGGTCGACCTGGCCTCCTACGCGGACAAGCTGGTCGCCCGGCTGTCGGGCGGCCAGTACTCGCGGGTCTCTCTGGCCGTGGCGCTGCTGAACAAGCCTGACCTGCTCGTGATGGACGAACCGACCGTCGGGCTCGACCCCATGGTGCGCCGGGAGTTGTGGCTGGTGTTCCAGCGGCTGGCCGAGGAGGGCACCACCCTGCTGGTCTCCAGTCACGTCATGGACGAGGCCGACCGCTGTGACCGGCTGCTGCTGATGCGCGCCGGGCGGCTGCTGGCCGGAGCCGACCGGGAGACGCTCCTGGAGCACACCGGCTGCGACGGCGTGGAAGAGGCGTTCATGCACCTCGTGCAGGCCGCGACCGAGGCCGAGGAGCGCGCCCGGCGGCGGGCGGCGGCGCAGAGCCTGCTGCCCACGCTGCCCGACCTGCTCGACCAGGGCGGCGCACCCGGGGCGGAACGGGCCCACTTCGCCGCGGACACCGTGCGGTGAGCGGCCTCGGGCTGGCCGAGAGGCTGCCGTTCTCGCCCACCATCACCGGCGCGACCGCGGCCCGGGTGCTCCAGCAGATTTCCCGGGACAAGGGCAGCACCGCGCTGCTGCTGGGCATCCCGTGCATGCTCATGGTGCTGCTGAAGCTGATGTTCCACGACTCGGAGGCCAGCTTCGAGCGGGTCGGGCCGCAGGTCTTCGGGATCTTCCCGGTCATCGTGATGTACCTGGTGGCGTCCGTGTCGACGCTGCGGGAGCGCACCACCGGAACCGCCGAGCGACTGCTGACGATGCCCGTGCGACGGCTGGACATCGTGCTCGGCTACAGCCTGGCCTTCGCCTTCCTGGCCCTGCTCCAGGCGGTCTTGTCCACGCTGCTGTCCATCGGCCCGCTCGGCCTGGACATCAAGGGCCCCGCGTATCTGCTGATGGTCATCGCCATGCTCGGTGCCTTGCTCGGACTGGCCCTGGGGCTGCTGGTCAGCGCCTTCGCCCGCAACGAGTTCCAGGCGGTGCAGTTCCTGCCCGCCGGGGTGCTGCCGCAGTTCCTGGTGTGCGGCCTGTTCGTGCGGCGCGACGAGATGCACGGCGCCCTGTCGGCCGTGGCCAAGGCCATGCCGATGACGTACGCCGTCCAGGCCGCGGGCGAGGCCGCCGCGCACACCGGGGTCACCGGGCTGTTCGTCCGCGACGCGCTGCTCATCCTGGGATGCGTGGTCCTGGTCCTGGTCGCCAGCGCGACCACCCTGAAGCGCTGACCGGCCGGCCCGCCCCCCGGGAACGACCGAGGGCCGCCCCGCGGGGCGGCCCTCGGCACGGTCAGGTCCCGCTAGTCACGAACGCCCCAGGAGAAGCCGCCCGAGACGGAGCCGTAGCGGGGGAACTCGAACGGCCCGAAGTGCAGCGGCCGGTCGTGGCCGCCGCCCCCGAAACCGTCGGGGCCGGGGTTGCCGATGGCGGCTGCCGCCGGCTGCGCCGAAGCGGCGGCGGCCATCACCGTCCCGCCCGCGGTGAGAGCCAGTGCGGCGAGCGACACGACAGCGATGCGGCGAACCCGCAGCGACATGAGAAACCTCCACGAGAAAAAGAAGAGAAAGAGTGGGGAAGGGAAGAGTGAACGAGCGCGTCCCAGCCTAGTCGCGAAAGTCACCTGTGCCGGCGCGGGAAATGCCGTATTCCCCCGAAGGAACGGCTGGACCCGACAGCGGAATTGATTATCGGTACGGTGTGCACCGCACTTGGAACTCGACACTCCGCGGACGCCGCAGGACGCAGAGAAAAGAAAAGAGAGAAAAGATGACCGGGATGCGCAGGGCCGCGCTCGCCCTGGGAGGAACGCTCCTCGCGTGGACCCAACCGCCCGTGCCGCCGCCACCGCCGCACTACGAGGCACCCCCGTGGCCCCTGCCCGCGCCCGGGCCCGGCCCCGACAGGGCACCGCGGGACGGCGCGGCGTACGCCCTTCCGCAGCGGTCCCGCGACAGCGCGGCTGCCGAGGTCGTCGCCGCCGTCAACCGGCACCGCGTCCAGGCCGGCTGCCGTCCCGTGCGGCTGCGGGCCTCGCTCAACCGCGCCGCCCAGTGGCACAGCGCCGACATGGCCCGCAGGCAGCGCCTGACGCACACCGGAGGCGACGGCAGCAGCCCGGCCGACCGGATGCGGGCCGCCGGCTACGACCCCGGCCACACCGCCGAGAACATCACGGCGGGCGCGCGCACGCCCGAGGCCGCCGTCCGCACCTGGATCGACAGCCCCGGGCACCGGGCCATCATCCTGACCTGCCGGTACACCCACGCGGGGGTCGGTGTCGCGCCCGGCGGCGGCGGACCCTGGTGGACGCTGGACCTGGCCACGGGCCACTGAGCGGGCCTCAGGCCAGGTCGTCGTCCCACCACCAGGCCACGTCCGGGGCACCCTCCAGCGGGCCCGGCCGGGTGTCGGACGGCTCCTCCGCCCAGGTCAGCGCGGTGTCCTCCATGGCGTCGGGCCACCGTCCGAGACTGAGGTAGCGGGGCACGCGCAGCCCCCACTCGTTGTTGCCGCGGATGCCGTGGCGCAGCCCCTGCAGATAGGCGGCGAGCTCCGGGCCCGCCGTGGGGCGGACGCGGTCGTGCAGCCGCAGGAACCGCAGCAGCACGCGGTCCCGCAGTCCGTTCGCCGCCTCCACCGCCTGCTGCAGCGTCAGGTCCCGCTCGTGCATCAGGACGGTGTAGATGTTCTGGTCGGCCTGGCCCCGGGCCTGCTCCTTGGGCAGGGAGTGCCGGTCGTTGTCGAGCCCGGCCACCAGGATGGCCATCTCCTTCAGCGCCCGTACCGCCGGTCGGTACAGGTCCCGGTCGGGTACCTCGGCGCCGTTCGCGATCTCCAGCATCGCGAAGGTCGGCTCCCCGCCCGACGACAGCAGCCGCATCGTCAGGAAGTCGTTCAGGCCGGGCATCCGGCCCAGCGCCTGGTTGCCGACCTGCCAGGCCACGCCCGACAGCCAGGCCCGGTGCGCGTGCGCGAACCTGCCCACCTGCGCGGGCGTCCCGAGCGACCGGAACAGCCGCACGATGTCCCGCAGTGCGCCGATGTACCGGTCCGCGCCGGCCGCCGTGTCGTTCTCGCAGGCCCGCTGCACCTGACAGGCCAGCGCGTTGAACTGCGCCGGGCGCGTGCTCAGCGGCCCCCGGTCGCAGCGCGCGTCGTCGAAGCCGAAGCCCCAGTAGACCCACAGAGCCGTCGCGAGCAGCCGGTCGTCGTCGGCGCCCGGGACGAACCGGGCGTAGAAGTCGGTGCTGTGCGTCGCGACGACCCAGGCCAGCTCCTTTTGCGAAGCGCACATGCCGCTGCGCCCGATCCACTCCTCGGCGCGTTTCTCGATCCGCCGGGCACGCGGGTGGACGGCGGATTCCAGCGGACAGAAAAGAGGCGGCAGTTCCACCTCGGAAACTCGAGATCCCATGGGGAAGATCATCTGGGACGGTGGGGGTACGGGCCGGCGGGAACACCCGGTCACCGGAAAAGACAGACAGGCGGCCCAGCCGATAAGCGGAAAGAAAAGGGAGGAAAAGCAGAAAGGCAAGGAGATCGGATGCTCCCTGCCACTCTCAAGATATAGCGCACGGTGGGCCTTGCGGCAAGGCCCCCGTTGTGGCGCAGAATCCTCCGCCGGAGCCCGGAACGGGCGAAAAAACAGGGGGGCTGTCGTGTTCGATGTGATCATTGTCGGTGGTGGGCCGACCGGCATGATGCTGGCCGGCGAGCTGCGGCTGCACGGGCTGAACGTGGTCGTACTGGAGAGGCTCGCGGAGCCGACCGGGCAGACACGCGCGCTCGGCCTGCACGTGCGCAGCGTCGAGGTGCTGGACCAGCGAGGTCTGCTGGAGCGGTTCCTGCGGCTCGGCACGAGGCACGAGACCGGCGGGTTCTTCGCCGGCATCACCAGGTCCTGGCCCGACGGGCTGGACACGGCGCACGCGTACGTCCTCGGCATCCCGCAGACCGTCACGGAGCGCCTGCTGGCCGAGCACGCCGCCGAGGCCGGTGCCGAGATCCGGCGCGGCCACGAGCTGGCCGGACTGAGCCAGGACGACGACGGTGTGACGGCCGAGCTGTCCGACGGCACACGGCTGCGCTCGCGCTACCTCGTCGGCTGCGACGGCGGCCGCAGCACGGTGCGCAAGCTGCTCGGCGTCGGCTTCCCCGGCGAGCCCAGCAGGGTCGAGACGCTTCTGGGCGAGATGGAGCTGACCGCCTCACCGCAGGAGTTGGCGGCCGTGACGGAGAAGGTCCGCAGGACGCACTTCCGGTTCGGCGCCATGCCCACCGGGAACGGGCTGTACCGCGTCATCGTGCCGGCCGAGGGAGTGGCCGAGGACCGCACGGTCCCGCCGTCCATCGAGGAGTTCAGGCGGCAGCTGCGGACGTTCGCGGGCACCGACTTCGGGGTCCACTCACCGCGCTGGCTCTCCCGCTTCGGCGACGCCACCCGGCTGGCCGAGCGCTACCGCACCGGCCGGGTCCTGCTGGCCGGCGACGCCGCGCACATCCACCCGCCGACCGGTGGGCAGGGGCTCAACCTCGGTCTCCAGGACGCCTTCAACCTGGGCTGGAAACTGGCCGCGCAGGTGCGCGGCCGGGCGCCGGACGGCCTGCTGGACAGCTACCACGCCGAACGCCACCCGGTGGCCGCCGCCGTGCTGGACAACACCCGCGCGCAGATGCACCTGCTGGAGCCAGAGCCGGGGCCGCGGGCCGTGCGGCGGCTGCTGACGGAGCTGATGGGGTTCGAGGAGGTGAACCGGTACCTCATCGAGAAGATCACCGCCATCTCCGTCCGCTACGACTTCGGCGAGGGCCACGAACTGCTCGGCCGGCGGCTGCGGGACGTGCGCCTGGAGCGCGGGCGCCTCTACGAGCTGATGCGCGGGGGCCGCGGACTGCTGCTGGACCGGACCGGCGGGCGGCTGTCGGTGACGGGCTGGGAGGACCGGGTCGACCATGTCGTCGACGCCGGCGGGGAACCGGACGTCCCCGCGGTCCTGCTCCGCCCGGACGGCCATGTGGCATGGGTGGGCGAGGACCAGGCGGATCTGCTCGCCCGGCTGGCACGGTGGTTCGGGACGGCGGCGGACCGGTCGGCGGTGGGGTGACGGGCGGGCCCGGGCGAGCGTTCTCGCGGAACTGGTCCAGGTGGCGCTTGACCGCCTCGCCGGTCGGCGCCACGGCGAGCCAGTCGCCGGGGTAGGTTCGTCGGCGCGCTTCCGGGCCGTCTCCTGAGCCCGCTCCGCCGTCCGCTTCGCGGGGCGGCGGGCGGCCTCCCCGCGTACGCCACAGGCCGCCCGACGCCCACCGGGCCCGAGGACGCCGTCGCCGCCTCCCCGCGCCCGCGACAGACCGACCTACTCGCTCACCTGGGCCAGTTCGATGTCGTGGTCGTCACATCGGCGCCCGAGAGCGTCACGGAGACGACCCGCGGCGGGTACTTCCGGGACGACCGGGATCACGAGGGTCTGCGTCAGCGAGACCACGATCCCGCCGAAGGCAGCACCGCGACGACGGCACCGGCCCGCGGCGGCGCGGATCTCCTGGCCCCGCCGGGTCGGGCGAGGGCGTGGGACATGGCCGGGCCTCCGTAGGGGCTGAGAAGGGCAGCGCGACCCGACCAGAGCCACTTGATCGACTAAGCAACTGGATGGAGTGGTGGCGGCGCCCGTCACCGGGCAGGGCGTACCGGCGCCGCCCGCGCGGCACACTGGCCCCATGTCCTCCCGCCGCAGAACGTGCCCCGAGTGCCGCCGCGAGATCGCCGTCGTCGCCGGGCGGTACGCGCGCCACGACCCGCCCGGCGCCCGCGAGCACGGCGAACTCACCTCGTGCCCGGGCTCCCGCCGCCACGCCCGCCCCGGTCCCGAGCAGCCGTCCCTGGACGGCTACACGGTTCCGGACTTCCCGGGCCAACTGCCGCTGTTCTAGGCGGACCGGCCGGGCCGGGTCCCTCAGTTGCCCGCGACCGACTTCACGGCGACCGACACCGGCGCAGACCCGCTGATCAGCTCCAGCGTGAGCCCGGCCGTCGCCGGGGTGTCCACCAGCTCCGCGAGGACGGCGGCCACGTCGTCGCGCGGGATCGGTCCGCGGCCCGTGTGCGCCTCCAGGCGGACCAGGCCGGTACCGGCGTCGTCGGTGAGCTGGCCGGGGCGCAGGACCGTCCAGTCCAGGGCGTCCAGACCGCGCACGTACGCGTCGGCCTCGCCCTTGGCGCGCAGGTACACGTCGAAGATCCCGTCGCCCCGGTGCTCAGGGTCGGCGCCCATCGACGACACGATCACGAAGCGCCGCACGCCCGCCCTGACCGCCGCGTCCGCGAAGAGGACCGCCGCGGCCTTGTCCACCGTGTCCTTGCGGGCCGCCCCGCTGCCCGGGCCCGCGCCCGCCGCGAAGACCGCCGCGTCGGCGCCCCGGAGCCGCTCCGCGACCTCGTCCACGGACGCCGACTCCAGGTCGAGCACGACCGGTTCGGCACCGGCCTGCCGCAGATCGTCGGCCTGTTCGGCCTTGCGGATGATCCCCGCCACCTCGTCCCCGCGTCCGGCGAGCAACCGCTCCAGCCGCAACGCGATCTGACCATGACCACCAGCGATGACAATGCGCATGCTTTCGACCGTACGCCCGGACCGCCCCGTCCGCCGCACGACCCGGGTCACCTCCGGCGGCCCGCCCGGCCCTAGTACACCTGACCCCGCCCCTGGCGCGGCAGCCCCAGCTCCACCGAGGCGGCCGAACTGCAGTACTCCCGCACCGCGCTGGTCCGCGCCACCACCCGCCCCCGGTGCACGACCACCCGGCTGTAGGCCAGCGAGAGCGCCCCCGCCAGCCCGTCCCCGCGCACCGCGAGCAACTCGGCCGGGAAACCCGCCTCCACCCGCACCTCGGGCAGCCCCAGCACGACCCGCGCCGATGAACTCACCGCGTCGTACGCCTCCTCGGGCGACAGCCCGTGGCGCGAGGCCAGCAGGAAGGCGGCCTCCAGCGGATCGCCGCGCCCCACCGGGTTGGACACGTCCCGCAGCGCCCCGCTCCCGGCGGCCACCCGCACCCCGGCCGCACGCAGCAGCCGTACCGGAGCCGTGCCCCGCCGTTCGACGCCGCAGCAGCCGCCCTGCGGCAGGCACACCACCGCGACCCCGGCCGCGGCGAGCTGGTCCGCCGTCCGCGAGGCCACCTCGGAGGGCAAACTGCCGAGATCGCCGCACGGGCTGAGCGTCACCCCGGGGCGCAGTCCGCCCGCCATCGCCGCGAGCCGGGCCAGTCGCGCCGGATCCCCGGCGTCCGTGTGCAGGTCGACGGAACAGCCGTGCTCGGACGCCACCTCCAGGACCGCCTCCACGTAGCCCGCCGGATCCGGGTCCAGGTCGGGCCGGCCGCCCACCACGGAGGCGCCCATCTTCACGGCGTCCCGCAGCACCGCCAGCCCGTCCGCCCCGGCCACCCCGGTCAGCACCCGCGGCATGGCCACCGTCGTCAGCTCCGCCAGCCCCCGCAGCGCCCGCCGCGCCTGCAGTACCGCCGCCAGCGCGGACAGCCCCTGGACGTCCCCCACGCGCACATGCGCCCGCAGCGCCGTCGCCCCGTGCCCGAGCTGGAGCAGCGCGGCCTCGGTCGCCCGGCGCTGGACGTCCTGGGGCGCGGAGGAGACCGGGCCCTCGGTGTCGGCCGACAGGGCGGTGTCGGCGTGCGCGTGCGGCTCGGCCGGGGCCGGCAGCAGCAGGTAGCCCCGCAGATCGACCCGGGCCCCGCACGCGTGCGTGCCGCCCAGGCTGCCGGCCGTGCCGACCGCCTCGATGCGCCCCTCGCCCAGCCGCACGTCCACGGTCCTGCCGTCGGTGAGCCGCGCCCCGCACAGCAGCAACGACGACGGCTCCGCCGGGCCCGGCGAGGACGACGGGGGAGGTGGTGGCTGCGGCTGGCTGTCGGGCATCGCGCTCCAGGGGCTCGGGCTGTGCACGCGAGGACGCATGATCACTCAGAGTGAGACGAGCCTAGGACGGCCTCCCGCCCGTGGCGGGGAGGAGCGCAATAGTCGTACCGGCGTGGTCCGTCGCGCCGAACGGCGGGGACGCGGGGTGCGGGAGGCACGGGCGGGGCGGCCGGGAGGGCGGTGCGAGCGGAGCGGGCAGGTACCCCGAAACGGATTTGGGCGAACGGCGGGCGACCGTGTAATGTCTTCATCGCTCGCCCCAATAGCTCAGTCGGCAGAGCGTCTCCATGGTAAGGAGAAGGTCAACGGTTCGATTCCGTTTTGGGGCTCTGGTGTGACTGGTTCCGTCGCGAGGCGGAGCCGGACCACATCAAAGCGGTGTAGCTCAGTCGGTAGAGCAAGCGGCTCATAATCGCTGTGTCACCGGTTCAAGTCCGGTCACCGCTACTCTAAGTAGCCGATTGCGGGGTCGGTCCTTCGATCGGCTACTCTTCTTGCGTTAAACAGTCCATCCGTTCGTCTTAGGAGCACTCACGTGGCTGCCACCGACGTCCGCCCGAAGATCACGCTGGCCTGCGTGGAGTGCAAGGAGCGGAACTACATCACCAAGAAGAACCGGCGTAACAACCCGGATCGCCTTGAGATGAAGAAGCACTGCCCGCGTTGCAACGCGCACACCGCGCACCGCGAAACGCGATAAAAACAGGCTCGTACACGAGGCCGCTCCCGAGAGATCGGGGGCGGCCTCGCGTCGTTGAGTGACCCATACCGGTCAGTAGAGCTACCAGGAGGTGCCGAGCCATGGCGCTCGACCAGTCCTTCGTGGGGCGGACGTACCCGCCCACCGCGCCCTACGAGGTGGGCCGTGAGAAGATCCGTGAGTTCGCCGAGGCGGTCGGGGACGCCAACCCGGCGTACACGGACGCGGAGGCCGCCAAGGCGCTCGGCCATCCCGATGTGATCGCCCCGCCGACCTTCGTGTTCTCGATCACCTTCAAGGCCGCGGGCCAGGTCGTCCAGGACCCCCAGCTCGGTCTGGACTACAGCCGAGTGGTGCACGGCGACCAGAAGTTCGCCTACCGCCGCCCGGTCCGGGCCGGTGACCGGCTCACCGTCACCTCGACCATCGAGTCGGTCAAGTCCCTCGCGGGCAACGACATCCTGGACATCCGCGGCGAGGTCCACGACGAGGCCGGCGAGTACGTCGTGACCGCCTGGACCAAGCTCGTGGCCCGCGCGGCCGAGGAGGCGTGAGCGATCCCATGACGGCGAAGATCTCCTACTCCGACGTCGAGGTCGGCACCGAACTGCCGGCGCAGACCTTCCCCGTGACCCGCGCCACCCTCGTCCAGTACGCGGGTGCCTCCGGCGACTTCAACCCGATCCACTGGAACGAGAAGTTCGCCAGGGAGGTCGGCCTGCCGGACGTCATCGCCCACGGCATGTTCACGATGGCCGAGGCGATCCGCGTGGTGACGGACTGGGCCGGCGACCCGGGTGCCGTCGTGGAGTACGGCGTCCGCTTCACCAAGCCCGTCGTCGTCCCGAACGACGACCAGGGCGCCGTGATCGAGGTCGGCGGCAAGGTCGCGGCCAAGCTCGACGACAACACCGTCCGCGTGGACCTGACCGCGACCTGCGCCGGGCAGAAGGTGCTGGGCATGTCGCGGGCCGTCGTACGGCTGGCCTGAACCGAACGAAACACCAGGTGAGGGGCGTTTCCCGGATAAGGGCGCCCCTCACGGGTTTCTCCGGGCGTCCGACCGCTTGACTTGGTTAGTGAGTGAGCACTAACTTCGATGTATGGCCAGGATGAGTGCGGAAGAGCGGCGCGAGAGCGTCATCCGGGCGGCGACGACCGAATTCGCCCGGGGCGGCTACCACGGCACCTCGACCGAGGTGATCGCCCGCCGGGTCGGCGTCTCGCAGCCGTATCTCTTCCGGCTCTTCCCCGGCAAGAAGGCGATCTTCCTCGCGGCGGTCGAACGCTGCATCGAGGACACCATCCGCACCTTCCAGGAGGCGTCCGAGGGGCTGCACGGCGAAGAGGCCCTGCACGCCATGGGCAGCGCGTACACCACGGTCATCGAGGAGCACCCCGAGCGGCTCATGATGCAGATGCAGATGTACGTCGCGGTGAAGGCCGCCGAGGAGGAGGGCGACCACGAGTTCGGCGAGTCGGTGCGCGACGGCTGGATGCGGCTGTGGGACACCGTCCATCTGCCGCTCGGGGCGGACGCCGCCGAGACCACGCAGTTCATGGCGTACGGGATGCTCATCAACTGCCTGGTGGCCATGGGATTCCCGGCCGACCACCGCGTGTGGGAGGGCATGTACCCCTCGGCGCGCGCCAAGGGCCGGCTGGAGCACTGACCGGGAAGGGCGAAAATCCGGCGCCCTTCTGTGACCGCGAAAGTTAGTAATCAATAACTAATCGATCATCGCAGCGACACGCACACAACTCCTGGGGGAGCGATGTCACAGCAGACCGCACGCCGCGGGGGAGCCATATGGGCCCTCGTCATCACCAGCGTCGCCGGATTCATGGCGGCTCTCGACAACCTCGTCGTCACCACCGCCCTGCCCTCCATCCGCGAGGACCTCGGCGGCGGACTGCACGACCTGGAGTGGACGGTGAGCGCCTACACGCTCACCTTCGCCGTCCTGCTGATGTTCGGCGCGGCCCTCGGCGACCGCTTCGGCCGCCGCCGGCTCTTCCTCGCCGGGCTCGCCGTCTTCACCGGCGCCTCCGCCGCCGCAGCGCTGGCGCCCGGCATCGACTCCCTCATCGCCGCCCGCGCGGTCCAGGGCGCCGGCGCGGCCGTGATGATGCCGCTGACCCTCACCCTGCTGACCGCGGCCGTGCCCGCCGCCAAGCGGGGCATGGCGTACGGCATCTGGGGAGCCGTCAACGGACTCGCCGTCGCCTCCGGGCCGCTGGTCGGCGGCACCCTCACCGAACACATCTCCTGGCAGTGGATCTTCTGGCTGAACGTCCCGCTCGGCCTGGCCCTGCTGCCCCTCGCCCGCCTCCGTCTCGCCGAGTCCCACGGCACCGGAGCCCCGCTCGACCTCCCCGGCACCCTGCTCGCCAGCGGCGGTCTCTTCGGCATCGTCTACGGCCTGGTCCGCGGCCCCGCCGACGGCTGGACCGGCGGCATGGTCCTGCTGGGCCTGTTCACCGGCTCCGCGCTGCTCGTCGCCTTCGTCCTCTACAGCATCCGCGCCAAGAACCCCATGCTCCCCATGCGGCTGTTCCGCTCCCGCGCCTTCTCCGGCATCAACGCGGCGAGCCTGCTGATGTTCCTCGGCATGTTCGGCTCGATCTTCCTGCTCAGCCAGTACATGCAGGGCGTCCTCGGCTACTCGCCCACCGAGGCGGGCCTGCGGATGCTGCCCTGGACCGGCATGCCGATGCTCGTCGCCCCCGTCGCCGGCATCCTGGCCGACCGCGTCGGCGGCCGCCCGGTCGTCGCCGCGGGCCTCTTCCTGCAGGCCCTGGGCCTCGGCTACATGGCCGTCGTGGCCACCGCGGACGCCTCCTACACCGCCCAGCTGCCCGCCCTGATCATCAGCGGTATCGGCATGGCCCTGTTCTTCGCCCCCGCCTCCCACCTGGTCATGTCCAGCGTCCGGGCCCAGGAGCAGGGCATCGCCTCCGGCGCGAACAACGCCCTGCGCGAGGTCGGGGGAGCGCTCGGCATCGCCGTCATGGCGTCGATCTTCTCCGCCCAGGGCGGCTACGAGACCGGCCAGACCTTCGTCGACGGCCTGCGGCCCGCCCTGGTCACGGGCTCCGCGGTGGTCGCCCTGGCGGGCGTCGCGGCCCTGCTGATCCCGGGCCGCCGCCGCACCGGACCCCAGGCCGCCCCGGCCGGACCGGCACCGGTCCTGGAGACGGCCTCCCGCTGACCCCAGTATTCCGACAAGGAGAAACGGCCATGCCCACCCTCCCCTGGACCGTGCCGAACACCCCGCCCCGCGACGCCGAGGTGCACGTCTTCGCCTCCCGGTTCGAGACCCGCACCCTGTGGGGAGCGCTGAAGTTCCTCGCCGGCACGCCCGCCGTCTGGCGCCAGGTCCGCCGCAGCCCCGGCGCCTACGGGGCGACCCTGAAGGCCAAGCCCCTGAAGCGGACCTTCTGGACCCTGTCCGCCTGGGAGTCGAAGGACGCGCTCCACGCCTTCGCCCGCGCGGGGACCCACGGGCCCACCGCCCGGGGTCTCGCCCCGCAGATGAGGGACGCGACCTTCACCACCTGGCAGGCGAGCAGCGAGGACCTGCCGATCTCCTGGTCCGAGGCGCTGCGCCGGCTGCCCTGACGGCACCACGCGCGCATGCGGCCGACGTCCGCCCGACGGCTCTCCGCACACACGCGTGCGGAGAGCCGTCGGTACCGTCTCGTACTCTTGAGCCCGTGCAGGAACTCCACGACGCCCCCCTCGCCCCGCTGACCACCTTCCGGCTGGGCGGCCCCGCGACCAGGCTGGTCACCGCCACGACGGACGACGAGGTGATCTCCGTCGTCCGCGAAGCCGACGAGACGGGGACGCCCCTGCTGCTCATCGGCGGCGGCTCGAACCTGGTCATCGGCGACAAGGGCTTCGACGGCACCGCCCTCGTCATCGCCACCCGCGGCTTCTCCCTCGACGGCACGAGCCTGGAGCTGGCGGCCGGCGAGGTCTGGACCGACGCCGTCGCCCGCACGGTCGAGGCGGGCCTGGCCGGCATCGAGTGCCTGGCCGGCATCCCCGGCTCGGCCGGCGCCACGCCCATCCAGAACGTCGGGGCGTACGGCCAGGAGGTCTCCTCCACGATCACCGAGGTCGTCGCCTACGACCGCCGCTCCGGCGAGACGGTCACCCTCTCCAACGGCGACTGCGCCTTCTCCTACCGCCACAGCCGCTTCAAGTCCGACCCCGAGCGCTACGTGGTGCTGCGCGTCCGCTTCGCCCTGGAGGACGCCGACGGCCTCTCCGCGCCCCTCCGGTACGCCGAGACCGCCCGGGCCCTCGGCGTGGAGCCCGGCGACCGCGTCCCGCTCGCCTCCGCCCGCGACACCGTGCTCAAGCTGCGCGCCGGCAAGGGCATGGTCCTCGACCCCGAGGACCACGACACCTGGTCGGCCGGGTCGTTCTTCACCAACCCGATCCTCACGGACGCGGACTTCGAGACGTTCCGCGCCCGCGTGCGCGACCGGCTCGGCGACGGGGTGGAACCGCCCGCGTACCCGGCCGGCGAGGGCCGTACCAAGACCTCGGCGGCCTGGCTGATCGACAAGGCCGGCTTCGAGAAGGGCTACGGCGACGGTCCGGCCCGGATCTCCACGAAGCACACACTGGCGCTGACGAACCGCGGTGACGCGACGACGGAGGACCTCCTCGCCCTGGCGCGTGAGGTCGTGGCCGGTGTCCACGACGCGTTCGGCATCACGCTGGTGAACGAGCCGGTGACGGTCGGGGTCAGCTTGTAGGCGCGCGGCGTCAGCGCCGGGGCCGGGGTGTCACGCAACCCGGCGCGGCGGGGTGCGGCCGCGCCCACCCTCCCCCGAGCTCTCGGCTTCGCTCGAGCAGGGGGGAACCCCCATCGCCCTCAGCGGCACGACTGCCCGCAGCCCGGGCGGAAGCACGACGCGTCCGCACCCGCGGGACGGCGCGAGGGGCCGTGTCGGGGGGTGTCCGCCCGCAGCGGTTGGCGCGTCGACGGACAGTCGGTCGGCACGCAAGTCGATCGCGCCGTTCCGAGGACGGACACCCTCCGGCGCGGCCCCGACCTCCACCCCACCGTCAGGCGAAGAGGCGCACCCGTGCTACGACACCAGCCACGCGTCCACCCCCGCCAGCAGCTTCTCCTTCACCCCCTCCGGCGCCGCCGACCCCCGCACCGACTGCCTCGCCAGCTCCGCCAGCTCCGCGTCCGTGAAGCCGTGATGGACCCGCGCGATCTCGTACTGTGCCGCCAGCCTGGACCCGAACAGCAGCGGGTCGTCCGCGCCCAGCGCCATCGGCACCCCCGCCTCGAACAGCGTCCGCAGCGGCACGTCCTCCGGCTTCTCGTACACCCCCAGCGCCACGTTCGACGCCGGGCAGACCTCACACGTCACCTGCCGGTCCGCCAGCCGCTTCAGCAGCCGGGGATCCTCCGCCGCCCGCACGCCGTGCCCCAGCCGGTTCGCCCCCAGGTCGTCCAGACAGTCCCGCACCGACGCCGGCCCGGCCAGCTCACCCCCGTGCGGCGCCGACAGCAGCCCGGCCTCACGCGCGATCCCGAACGCCCGGTCGAAGTCCCGGGCCATGCCCCGCCGCTCGTCGTTGGACAGCCCGAACCCGACCACACCCCGGTCCGCGTACCGCACCGCCAGCCGCGCCAGCGTCCGCGCGTCCAGCGGATGCTTCATCCGGTTCGCCGCGACCAGCACCCGCATGCCCAGCCCGGTCTCCCGCGACGTCGTCTCCACCGCGTCCAGGATGATTTCCAGCGTCGGGATCAGCCCGCCCAGCCGCGGCGCGTACGACGTCGGGTCGACCTGGATCTCCAGCCACCCCGACCCGTCCCGCAGATCCTCCTCCGCGGCCTCCCGCACCAGCCGCTGGATGTCCTCCGGCGCCCGCAGGCACGAGCGCGCCGCGTCGTACAGCCGCTGGAAGCGGAACCAGCCCCGCTCGTCCGTCGCCCGCAGACTCGGCGGTTCCCCGCTGATCAGCGCCTCGCTCAGCGCGTCGGGCAGCCGGACACCGTACTTGTCGGCCAGTTCCAGCACGGTCGCGGGCCGCATCGACCCGGTGAAGTGCAGGTGCAGATGGGCTTTCGGCAGCTCAGAGACATCACGTACACGCTCCATCCCAGGATCCTGCCGTACGCCTCGGCCGTCCCGGTAGCCGTTTCCCCTTTCGTGGTCTTGCTCGCACAAACAAATGGGGCACATACCGAATTCGGTATGTGCCCCAGGCCCGGAGGGCCGGCGCGGCGAACGTCAGTCCCTGGCCTCCGCCAGCAGCTTCTGGATCCGGCTCACGCCCTCGACGAGATCCTCGTCACCCAGCGCGTACGACAGCCGCAGATAGCCCGGCGTGCCGAACGCCTCACCCGGGACGACCGCGACCTCGGCCTCCTCCAGGATCAGCGCGGCCAGCTCGACCGTGTTCTTGGGCCGCCTGCCCCGGATCTCCTTGCCGACCAGCTCCTTCACCGACGGGTAGGCGTAGAACGCGCCCTCCGGCTCCGGGCAGACCACGCCGTCGATCTCGTTCAGCATCCGCACGATCGTCTTGCGGCGCCGGTCGAACGCCTCGCGCATCGTCGCCACGGCGTCCAGGTCACCGGAGACGGCGGCGAGCGCCGCCGCCTGGGCGACGTTGGAGACGTTGGACGTGGCGTGCGACTGCAGGTTCGTCGCGGCCTTGACGACGTCCTTGGGGCCGATGATCCACCCCACGCGCCAGCCGGTCATCGCGTACGTCTTCGCGACACCGTTGACCACCACGCACTTGTCGCGCAGCTCGGGCAGCACCGCCGGAAGCGACACGGCGGAGGCGCCGCCGTAGACCAGGTGCTCGTAGATCTCGTCGGTCAGCACCCACAGGCCGTGCTCGACGGCCCAGTGGCCGATGGCCTCGGTCTCCTGCTCGCTGTAGACCGCGCCGGTCGGGTTCGACGGCGAGACGAAGAGCACGACCTTCGTCTTCTCCGTACGGGCCGCCTCCAGCTGCTCCACGGTCACGCGGTAGCCGGTCGTCTCGTCCGCGACGACCTCCACCGGGACGCCCCCGGCCAGCCGGATCGACTCCGGGTACGTCGTCCAGTACGGCGCGGGCACGATGACCTCGTCGCCCGGGTCGAGAATCGCGGCGAAGGCCTCGTAGATGGCCTGCTTGCCGCCGTTGGTGACGAGGATCTGCGAGGCGTCGACCTCGTAGCCCGAGTCGCGCAGCGTCTTCGCGGCGATCGCGGCCTTCAGCTCGGGCAGGCCGCCGGCCGGCGTGTAGCGGTGGAACTTCGGGTTCTTGCAGGCCTCGATCGCGGCCTCGACGATGTAGTCCGGGGTCGGGAAGTCGGGCTCACCGGCGCCGAAGCCGATCACCGGCCGCCCGGCGGCCTTGAGGGCCTTGGCCTTGGCGTCCACGGCGAGGGTGGCGGACTCGGAGATCGCGCCGACTCGGGCGGAGACCCGGCGCTCGGTGGGAGGGGTTGCAGCGCTCATGCGCCCCATCGTTTCAGACAGGAAACGCGGGCGGCACGGGGGTTTCACAGACTGAACAACGCCGGGCAAACCCCTGAACAACAGTCCGGACACCCCGCGTCGCCAGGTCGATCTTCAGCCGATATCCCGGGACGCGACGCCCTCCCGGCAGGCGATCTTCCGCCAACGTGCCCGTCCCGCGGTCCTATCTGTTCGACGACCGGCCCCGGACCACGTACACTCTCACCTCGTTGGCCTCCCGCAGGCCGCGCCCGTCCGGTGCACACCAGGCATCCGGACGGATGCGGTACGTTGGGGGACACGCAAAGGGTCGTAGCTCAATTGGTAGAGCACTGGTCTCCAAAACCAGCGGTTGGGGGTTCAAGTCCCTCCGGCCCTGCTACACACACCTTCGCCAGGATGTGTGCGCATGTACGTACAGCAATGCACCGCCGTGCGGCTCAGACCGGGCGCGGCACGGCCACGACCCGGAATCAGGTGAGGACGAGTGACGGACGCCGTGGGCTCCATCGACATGCCTGATGCCCAGGACGAGGCGCCGGAGTCCAAGAAGGCCCGCAAGGGCGGCAAGCGCGGAAAGAAGGGCCCGCTGAAGCGGCTCGCCCTCTTCTACCGCCAGATCGTCGCGGAGCTGCGCAAGGTCGTCTGGCCGAGCCGCAACCAGCTCACGACGTACACGACCGTGGTGATCATCTTCGTCGTCATCATGATCGGCCTGGTCACCGTGATTGACTATGGGCTCAGCCACGCCGCCAAGTACGTGTTCGGCTGAGCAGCCCGCGAAGAGCGCCGAGGTACCCGGCGCTCCTTTCGCATGTTCCACCCCCATGTATCCAGGAAGAAGCAGCCACCGTGTCTGACCCGAACGTGAACGACGCCATCGAGCCTGTCGAGTCCGTCGAGGACGAGCTCGACACCGTCGAGGGCGCGGACAGCGAGGACACCGAGACCTCCGCCGAGGTCGAGGCTGCCGACGCCGTCGCGGACGACGACGCCGCCGAGGCGGAGACCGAGACCGACGAAGAGGCGGCGGACGAGGCCGACGAAGATGTCGCGGACGAGGCCGAGGAAGAGCCCGAGGACGACCGTGACCCGGTCGAGAAGCTCCGCGAGGAACTGCGGGTCCTGCCCGGCGAGTGGTACGTCATCCACACCTACGCCGGCTACGAGAACCGCGTGAAGACCAACCTGGAGCAGCGCGCCGTCTCGCTGAACGTCGAGGACTACATCTTCCAGGCCGAGGTGCCGCAGGAAGAGGTCGTCCAGATCAAGAACGGCGACCGCAAGACGATCAAGCAGAACAAGCTCCCGGGCTACGTCCTGGTCCGCATGGACCTGACGAACGAGTCCTGGGGCGTCGTCCGCAACACCCCCGGCGTCACCGGCTTCGTGGGCAACGCCTATGACCCCTACCCGCTGACCCTGGACGAGATCGTCAAGATGCTCGCCCCGGAGGCCGAGGAGAAGGCCGCCCGCGAGGCCGCCGAGGCCGAGGGCAAGCCGGCTCCGCAGCGCAAGGTCGAGGTCCAGGTGCTGGACTTCGAGGTCGGCGACTCGGTCACCGTCACCGACGGCCCGTTCGCCACGCTGCAGGCGACCATCAACGAGATCAACCCCGACTCGAAGAAGGTCAAGGGCCTCGTGGAGATCTTCGGCCGCGAGACGCCGGTCGAGCTCTCCTTCGACCAGATCCAGAAGAACTAGATTTCTTCCGGACCCACCGCTTCCGCGCAGGTCAGGCGAACGCTCCGGCGCTTGCCTGACCTGCGCGGTTTTTGGCCGCGCATCCATACCCGTTATCGTTGTGCGGTATGCCTGCATCCGGGTGGTCCCCGGAGGTGGGCAGGACCCGAACCGAAAGGACCCGGAGAGCTATGCCTCCCAAGAAGAAGAAGGTCACGGGGCTCATCAAGCTCCAGATCCAGGCCGGTGCCGCCAACCCGGCCCCGCCGGTCGGCCCCGCGCTGGGTCAGCACGGCGTGAACATCATGGAGTTCTGCAAGGCCTACAACGCCGCGACCGAGTCGCAGCGTGGCTGGGTCATCCCGGTGGAGATCACGGTCTACGAGGACCGCTCCTTCACCTTCATCACCAAGACCCCGCCGGCCGCCAAGATGATCCTGAAGGCCGCGGGCATCGAGAAGGGCTCGGGCGAGCCGCACAAGACCAAGGTCGCGAAGATCACGCGTGACCAGGTCCGTGAGATCGCCACGACCAAGATGCCCGACCTCAACGCCAACGACCTGGACGCCGCCGAGAAGATCATCGCCGGCACCGCCCGTTCCATGGGCGTCACGGTCGAGGGCTGAGCCCCAACCTCCATCAGCAGAAGTGGCAGGGCCTGCTCGGCCCGGACCACGACTCCTAAGCATCCACAGGAGCAGTAGTGAGCAAGCGCAGCAAGTCCCTTCGCGCTGCGGACGCCAAGATCGACCGGGAGAAGCTCTACGCCCCGCTCGAGGCCGTCCGTCTCGCCAAGGAGACCTCCACGACCAAGTTCGACGGCACCGTCGAGGTCGCCTTCCGCCTGGGTGTCGACCCGCGCAAGGCCGACCAGATGGTCCGTGGCACCGTGAACCTCCCGCACGGCACCGGCAAGACCGCCCGGGTCCTGGTCTTCGCGACCGGTGACCGTGCCGAGGCCGCGCGTGCCGCGGGCGCCGACATCGTCGGCGCCGACGAGCTGATCGACGAGGTGTCGAAGGGCCGTCTGGACTTCGACGCCGTCGTCGCCACCCCGGACCTCATGGGCAAGGTCGGCCGTCTCGGCCGCGTGCTCGGCCCGCGTGGTCTGATGCCGAACCCGAAGACCGGCACCGTCACCCCCGACACCGCCAAGGCCGTCACCGAGATCAAGGGCGGCAAGATCGAGTTCCGCGTCGACAAGCACTCGAACCTGCACTTCATCATCGGCAAGACGTCGTTCGACGACACCAAGCTGGTGGAGAACTACGGCGCGGCGCTGGAGGAGATCCTCCGTCTGAAGCCGTCCGCCGCCAAGGGTCGCTACATCAAGAAGGCCGCCATCACCACCACGATGGGCCCCGGCATTCCGGTCGACCCGAACCGCACCCGCAACCTCCTCGTCGAGGAGGACCCGGCCGCGGTCTGAGCCGTCAGGCTCACCCAACCGGTCACGGGCCCCGCACCTGTCACAGGTGCGGGGCCCGTTCCCTTTTCCGGTACGCGCGTGCCCGGCCTGGGTTAACGTGCGGGAACCGGATGGGAACGGGGGACGTATGCAGGGCACGACCGTGCGCCGAGCGGGCCGGGTGCTCGCCGCGGCGACCGCGCTGGCGGGACTGGCCGCCTGCACCGCCCCGGACCCCGCCGACCGCCCCGGCGAGGACCACCGCGGCCCCCGCGGCGGCTCCCTGGCCGCCCTGCGCTCCGCCGAGCGCGCCACGGAACGCGCCGGATCCGCCCGGGTCGAGTCCACCACGACCATGGGCTCGCTGATGTCCATGACCGCCGACGGCACCCTCGGCTGGCGCGACGGCATCACCGGCACCCTGACGATCACGTACACCGGCGGCACGATCGCCGACACCATGCGCCGGCTCGGCACCACCTCCATGGAGGCCCGCTATCTGCCCGACGCGTACTACGCGCGCATGGGCGAGACGTTCGCCGAGAAGGCCGGCGGCAAGCACTGGATCCGGTACGGCTACGACGACCTCGAAGCCCTCGCCGGCGGCTCCGGCGCCCCCCTCGGCGACCAGCTGCGCTCCACCACACCGAACCAGTCCGTCAAGCTCCTGCTCTCCTCCGGGGACGTCCGCGAGGCCGGCCGGGAGACCGTGCGCGGCCGGCCCGCCACACACTGGTCCGGCACCGTGGACACCGCGGACGTCACCGACGCCGCCCTGAAGAAGCAGCTCACCGAGGCCGGCGTCACCTCCGAGACCGTCGACATCTGGGTCGACGAGCGTGATCTCCTGGTCAAGAAGGTGGAGAAGGCGCGGATGGCCGAGGGTCTGATGACCCAGACCGCGCACTACGGCGACTACGGCGTGCGGGTCCGTGCCGAGCGGCCCCCTCGGTCCGACACCGGGGACTTCGAGGACCTCGTGCGGCAGGGGGCCGGGACCTCCTGAGGCCCGGAATCCGGATAGATCACTTGTGCCCCCCTGGGATAGGCTCGCCGCCTTGCTGTGCAGCAAGCATGTATTCCTTGGGGGGAATCAATGAACAAGTCCATACCCGCCGCCGGTCTCGGTGCCCTGCTGCTCGCCGCCGGCGCGGTCGGTTGCGGAGCCGGGAAGTCGGAGTCGCCGGAGATGACGCCGGCCGCCGCCGTCGCCAAGGCGGCGAAGAACACGGAGGACATCACGTCCCTCCACTACCGCATGAGCGGTACGGCGCCGGAGTCCGGCAAGGTCAAGGGTGAGGCGTCCATGCGCCTGAAGCCCACGATCGCCATGAGCATGAAGGTCTCGGCGTCCGGCCAGGCGGCCGCCGCCGGGGAGACGGAGATCCGCCTCGTCGACAAGGCCATGTACATCGGTGGGGGAGCCGAGATGGCCAAGGAGATGGACGGCAAGACCTGGATGAAGTTCGACCTGTCCGGCTCGGAGGCCGGCAAGGAGCTGGACCAGCTGGGCTCTCCCAGCCAGGCCGAGCAGAACCCGGCCGCGGAGTCCACCTTCCTCACGGGCGCCAAGGACGTGAAGAAGGTCGGCACCGAGAAGGTCGACGGCGTCGAGACGACCCACTACTCGGGCACGGTCACCCTCGCCGACCTGCGCGCCTCCCTCAAGAAGGAGGACGCACAGACCCGCGAGCGGCGCGAGAAGAGCATCAAGCAGTACGAGAAGATGGGCGTCGACAAGCTCACGATGGACATGTGGATCGACGGTGACGACCACACCAAGCAGTTCCGCACCAAGGGCGACACCGACAAGGGCCCGCTCGACATGACCATCACCTTCCTCGACTACAACGAGCCGGTGGAGATCAAGGCCCCGCCCGCCAAGGACGTCGCCGACCTCGCCGACCTGTTCAAGGACCTCGACGCGAGCTGATGCTTCGGGTCCCGCCGATCCGCCGTAAGGGCGGATTTGCTTGACGGCGACCCGTTCCCGTACGCTCCTACAGAAGCCAAAGACCGCTGGTCGTTACCGCGCGCTCGTACGAGGGCGCGGTGGCCGAAGGATCCGCTGAACGGCGGACGACCCGCGCAGGTGACACAGGAGAAGCTCCCGGAGTCCGCCGCCCCGTGCGTGCGGGAAACCGGTCGAGCTACGCCCCGTGCGCTTGCGCCGGGGCGTTTCGTTTTCCCCAGTCCTCCTTCGGGTCCGCGCGGTCCGAATCACCCGGAAGGAGGCCGAGGCTCTATGGCGAGGCCCGACAAGGCTGCCGCGGTTGCCGAGCTGACGGACAAGTTCCGCAGCTCCAACGCCGCCGTGCTGACCGAGTACCGCGGTCTCACCGTGGCGCAGCTCAAGACGCTGCGTCGTTCGCTCGGTGAGAACGCCCAGTACGCCGTGGTGAAGAACACGCTGACCAAGATTGCGGCCAACGAGGCCGGGATCACGCTCGACGACCAGCTCTTCGCTGGTCCGACGGCCGTCGCCTTCGTCACCGGTGACCCGGTGGAGTCGGCGAAGGGTCTTCGTGACTTCGCCAAGGACAACCCGAATCTCGTCATCAAGGGCGGTGTCCTTGACGGCAAGGCGCTGTCCGCCGACGAGATCAAGAAGCTTGCGGACCTCGAGTCCCGCGAGGTTCTGCTCTCCAAGCTGGCCGGTGCCATGAAGGGCAAGCAGTCCCAGGCTGCCTCTGTCTTCCAGGCGCTGCCGTCGAAGCTCGTCCGCACCGTGGACGCGCTCCGTGCCAAGCAGGACGAGCAGGGCGGTGCCGAGTAACTCGGCTCGCATCCCGGTTGCCGCTGCCTGAACGCGGCGACCGTAGCGGGCCAGTAGTACGCCCGCCTCACATGTACATCCGGCACCTGCCGATTTAGTGGAAGGACCGCCAATCATGGCGAAGCTCAGCCAGGAAGACCTGCTCGCGCAGTTCGAGGAGATGACCCTCATCGAGCTCTCCGAGTTCGTGAAGGCGTTCGAGGAGAAGTTCGACGTCACCGCCGCCGCGGCCGCCCCGGTCGTCATGGCCGGTGGCGCCGGTGCCGCGGCCGGTGCCGAGGCCCCGGAGGAGAAGGACGAGTTCGACGTCATCCTCACGGGTGCCGGCGACAAGAAGATCCAGGTCATCAAGGTCGTGCGCGAGCTCACCTCCCTGGGCCTGAAGGAGGCCAAGGACCTGGTCGACGGTGCGCCGAAGCCGGTTCTGGAGAAGGTCAACAAGGAGGCCGCCGACAAGGCCAAGGAGTCCCTCGAGGGCGCCGGTGCCTCCGTCGAGGTCAAGTAAGACCTCCCGGATCCGACAGGATCCCCACACGTCCCGCCGGACGTGTAACGCGTAAGCGCCGAGGAGCGATCATCCATCCGGGTGGTCGCTCCTCGGCGTTCCCGGGGTGCGGCCACGGTTGCCTTGCAGCCTCCGTGGCGGGGGGTATGGTGATCTTCGTCGTGTCTCCGGGCGGCCCGGGTTCGGGGGCAGGGGGGCCTTGACGAACCGCACGCAGCGCGCAATTCTCAGGACGCGTCGTCACAGGATCCGAATCCGAGGCATGGATCGGCGACGAAGAGGGCAGTATCAACGTGCGTTGAGGGCAGGGCCTTGTCGCAGGAGTGGAACAACGAGGGTGAACACGGGTTCCAGAACCCGCACTGGACATCAGTGTGCCGACTGGCTACACTGACCCTTTGCGCTGCCTGTTAGCTGTCCCCTGCCCGTCACCAGGGGTCTGCCCTCGCCCGAGCATCGATGACAAGACATGCCTGACCTGGCCTTTCGGCCCTGTGGGCACAGCTTGTCTCCGTGTACGGGAGAGGGGCCGGTACGCGCGTAGTGAGTCCGAGCCCTCGGAAGGACCCCCTCTTGGCCGCCTCGCGCAACGCCTCGACCGCGAATACGAACAACGCCGCCAGCACTGCCCCGCTGCGCATCTCTTTTGCAAAGATCAAGGAGCCTCTTGAGGTTCCGAACCTGCTCGCGCTGCAGACCGAGAGCTTCGACTGGCTGCTCGGCAACACCGCCTGGCAGAGTCGGGTCGAGGAGGCTCTCGAGAACGGTCAGGACGTCCCCACCAAGTCCGGGCTCGAGGAGATCTTCGAGGAGATCTCCCCGATCGAGGACTTCAGCGGGTCGATGTCGCTGACCTTCCGCGACCACCGCTTCGAGCCGCCGAAGAACTCCATCGACGAGTGCAAGGAGCGCGACTTCACGTACGCGGCCCCGCTCTTCGTCACCGCCGAGTTCACCAACAACGAGACCGGCGAGATCAAGTCCCAGACGGTCTTCATGGGCGACTTCCCGCTCATGACGAACAAGGGCACCTTCGTCATCAACGGCACCGAGCGTGTCGTGGTGTCGCAGCTCGTCCGTTCCCCCGGTGTCTACTTCGACTCCTCCATCGACAAGACGTCCGACAAGGACATCTTCTCCGCCAAGATCATCCCGTCCCGGGGTGCCTGGCTGGAGATGGAGATCGACAAGCGCGACATGGTCGGTGTGCGCATCGACCGCAAGCGCAAGCAGTCCGTCACCGTCCTGCTCAAGGCGCTCGGCTGGACCACCGAGCAGATCCTGGAGGAGTTCGGCGAGTACGAGTCCATGCGCGCCACCCTGGAGAAGGACCACACCCAGGGCCAGGACGACGCGCTGCTCGACATCTACCGCAAGCTGCGTCCGGGCGAGCCCCCCACGCGTGAGGCCGCGCAGACGCTCCTTGAGAACCTCTACTTCAACCCCAAGCGCTACGACCTGGCCAAGGTCGGCCGCTACAAGGTCAACAAGAAGCTGGGCACGGACACCCCGCTGGACGCCGGGATCCTGACCGTCGAGGACATCATCGCGACGATCAAGTACCTGGTGAAGCTGCACGCCGGCGAGACCGAGACGGTCGGTGACAACGGCACCTCCGTGGTCGTCGAGACCGACGACATCGACCACTTCGGCAACCGCCGCCTGCGCAGCGTCGGCGAGCTCATCCAGAACCAGGTCCGTACGGGTCTGGCGCGTATGGAGCGTGTCGTCCGCGAGCGGATGACGACCCAGGACGTCGAGGCGATCACGCCGCAGACCCTGATCAACATCCGGCCGGTCGTCGCCTCCATCAAGGAGTTCTTCGGCACCAGCCAGCTGTCCCAGTTCATGGACCAGAACAACCCGCTGTCCGGGCTGACGCACAAGCGGCGTCTGTCCGCGCTCGGCCCGGGTGGTCTGTCCCGTGAGCGGGCCGGCTTCGAGGTCCGTGACGTGCACCCCTCGCACTACGGCCGCATGTGCCCGATCGAGACGCCCGAAGGCCCGAACATCGGTCTGATCGGCTCGCTCGCCACCTACGGCCGGGTCAACGCGTTCGGTTTCGTCGAGACCCCGTACCGCAAGGTGTTCGAGGGCCAGGTCACCGACCAGGTCGACTACCTCACGGCCGACGAGGAGGACCGCTTCGTCATCGCGCAGGCCAACGCGCCGCTGACGGACGACATGCGGTTCGCCGAGGCCCGGGTGCTCGTCCGCCGCAAGGGCGGCGAGGTCGACTACGTCGGCCCCGAGGACGTGGACTACATGGACGTCTCGCCGCGCCAGATGGTGTCGGTCGCGACCGCCATGATCCCCTTCCTCGAGCACGACGACGCCAACCGTGCCCTCATGGGCGCGAACATGATGCGTCAGGCCGTGCCGCTGATTAAGTCCGAGTCCCCGCTCGTCGGCACCGGCATGGAGTACCGCTCCGCGGTCGACGCCGGCGACGTGGTCAAGGCCGAGAAGCCCGGTGTGGTCCAGGAGGTCTCCGCGGACTACATCACCACCGCCAACGACGACGGCACGTACATCACGTACCGGCTGGCCAAGTTCGCCCGCTCCAACCAGGGCACCTCGGTCAACCAGAAGGTCATCGTCAACGAGGGCGACCGGATCATCGAGGGCCAGGTCCTGGCCGACGGTCCGGCCACCCAGAACGGCGAGATGGCGCTGGGCAAGAACCTGCTCGTGGCGTTCATGCCGTGGGAGGGTCACAACTACGAGGACGCGATCATCCTGTCGCAGCGCCTCGTGCAGGACGACGTCCTCTCCTCGATCCACATCGAGGAGCACGAGGTCGACGCCCGTGACACCAAGCTCGGCCCCGAGGAGATCACCCGGGACATCCCGAACGTCTCCGAGGAGGTCCTCGCCGACCTCGACGAGCGCGGCATCATCCGCATCGGCGCCGAGGTCATCGCCGGTGACATCCTCGTCGGCAAGGTCACGCCCAAGGGTGAGACCGAGCTGACGCCCGAGGAGCGCCTGCTGCGCGCGATCTTCGGCGAGAAGGCCCGTGAGGTCCGTGACACCTCGCTGAAGGTGCCGCACGGCGAGACCGGCAAGGTCATCGGCGTCCGCGTCTTCGACCGCGAGGAGGGCGACGAGCTTCCCCCCGGTGTGAACCAGCTGGTGCGCGTCTACGTCGCGCAGAAGCGCAAGATCACCGACGGTGACAAGCTCGCCGGCCGCCACGGCAACAAGGGCGTCATCTCGAAGATCCTGCCGATCGAGGACATGCCGTTCCTGGAGGACGGCACCCCGGTCGACATCATCCTCAACCCGCTGGGTGTGCCGTCCCGAATGAACCCGGGACAGGTGCTGGAGATCCACCTCGGCTGGCTCGCCAGCCAGGGCTGGGACGTCTCCGGCCTGGCGGAGGACTGGGCGCAGCGCCTGCAGGCCATCGACGCCGACCAGGTCCCGCCGCGGACCAACGTCGCGACGCCGGTCTTCGACGGTGCCCGCGAGGACGAGCTGGCCGGTCTGCTGGAGCACACCATCCCGAACCGCGACGGCGAGCGCATGGTGCTCCCGTCCGGCAAGGCGCGGCTGTTCGACGGCCGTTCCGGTGAGCCGTTCCCGGAGCCGATCTCGGTCGGCTACATGTACATCCTCAAGCTGCACCACCTGGTCGACGACAAGCTGCACGCCCGGTCGACCGGTCCGTACTCGATGATCACCCAGCAGCCGCTGGGTGGTAAGGCCCAGTTCGGTGGCCAGCGGTTCGGCGAGATGGAGGTGTGGGCACTCGAGGCGTACGGCGCCGCCTACGCGCTCCAGGAACTGCTGACCATCAAGTCCGACGACGTCACCGGCCGCGTGAAGGTCTACGAGGCCATCGTCAAGGGCGAGAACATCCCCGAGCCCGGCATCCCCGAGTCCTTCAAGGTGCTCATCAAGGAGATGCAGTCCCTGTGCCTCAACGTGGAGGTGCTGTCCTCGGACGGCATGTCCATCGAGATGCGCGACACCGACGAGGACGTCTTCCGCGCTGCGGAGGAGCTTGGCATCGACCTGTCCCGGCGCGAGCCGAGCAGCGTCGAAGAGGTCTGACGGGAGTTCGGAGGCCTTCGTCATGAAGGCCTCCGGCCCCAGGACCCCCGTATCAGACCCCATGACTTACAACCCTGAGAGGGATTGACGCATAGTGCTCGACGTCAACTTCTTCGACGAGCTCCGGATCGGTCTGGCTACCGCTGACGACATCCGTCAGTGGAGCCACGGCGAGGTCAAGAAGCCCGAGACGATCAACTACCGCACGCTCAAGCCCGAAAAGGACGGACTCTTCTGCGAGAAGATCTTCGGTCCGACCCGGGACTGGGAGTGCTACTGCGGCAAGTACAAGCGCGTCCGCTTCAAGGGCATCATCTGTGAGCGGTGTGGCGTCGAGGTCACCCGCGCCAAGGTGCGCCGTGAGCGGATGGGCCACATCGAACTGGCCGCTCCCGTCACGCACATCTGGTACTTCAAGGGCGTTCCGTCGCGGCTGGGCTACCTGCTCGACCTCGCCCCGAAGGACCTGGAGAAGGTCATCTACTTCGCGGCGTACATGATCACGTACGTCGACGAGGAGCGCCGCACCCGCGACCTGCCCTCGCTGGAGGCCCACGTCTCCGTCGAGCGCCAGCAGATCGAGCAGCGCCGCGACGCCGACCTGGAGGCCCGCGCCAAGAAGCTCGAGACCGACCTGGCCGAGCTGGAGGCCGAGGGTGCCAAGGCCGACGTGCGCCGCAAGGTGCGCGAGGGTGCCGAGCGCGAGATGAAGCAGCTGCGCGACCGTGCGCAGCGCGAGATCGACCGCCTCGACGAGGTGTGGAACCGGTTCAAGAACCTCAAGGTCCAGGACCTGGAGGGCGACGAGCTGCTCTACCGCGAGCTGCGTGACCGCTTCGGCACGTACTTCGACGGCTCGATGGGTGCCGCGGCGCTGCAGAAGCGCCTGGAGTCCTTCGACCTCGAGGAGGAGGCCGAGAAGCTCCGCGAGATCATCCGTACCGGCAAGGGCCAGAAGAAGACCCGTGCGCTCAAGCGCCTGAAGGTCGTCTCCGCGTTCCTGCAGACCAGCAACAGCCCCAAGGGCATGGTGCTGGACTGCGTGCCGGTCATCCCGCCGGACCTGCGTCCGATGGTGCAGCTGGACGGTGGCCGCTTCGCGACCTCCGACCTGAACGACCTGTACCGCCGTGTGATCAACCGCAACAACCGCCTGAAGCGCCTTCTCGACCTCGGTGCGCCCGAGATCATCGTGAACAACGAGAAGCGCATGCTCCAGGAGGCCGTCGACGCGCTGTTCGACAACGGCCGCCGCGGTCGCCCGGTCACCGGTCCCGGCAACCGCCCGCTGAAGTCCCTCAGCGACATGCTGAAGGGCAAGCAGGGCCGCTTCCGCCAGAACCTGCTCGGCAAGCGTGTGGACTACTCCGCGCGTTCCGTGATCGTCGTCGGTCCGCAGCTGAAGCTGCACCAGTGCGGTCTGCCCAAGGCGATGGCGCTGGAGCTGTTCAAGCCGTTCGTGATGAAGCGCCTGGTCGACCTGAACCACGCGCAGAACATCAAGAGCGCCAAGCGCATGGTCGAGCGCGGCCGCACGGTCGTGTACGACGTGCTGGAAGAGGTCATCGCGGAGCACCCGGTTCTGCTGAACCGTGCGCCCACGCTGCACCGCCTCGGCATCCAGGCCTTCGAGCCGCAGCTGGTCGAGGGCAAGGCCATCCAGATCCACCCGCTCGTGTGCACCGCGTTCAACGCGGACTTCGACGGTGACCAGATGGCCGTGCACCTGCCGCTGTCCGCGGAGGCGCAGGCCGAGGCCCGCATCCTGATGCTGTCCTCGAACAACATCCTCAAGCCCGCCGACGGCCGTCCGGTGACGATGCCGACCCAGGACATGGTCCTCGGTCTGTTCTTCCTCACGACCGACGGCGAGATGCGCGAGCTCAAGGGCGAGGGCCGTTCCTTCGCCTCGGTCGCCGAGGCGATCATGGCCTTCGACGCGGGCGAGCTGTCGCTCCAGTCGAGGATCGACGTCCGCTTCCCGGTCGGCACCATCCCGCCGCGCGGCTGGACCCCGCCGGCGCGTGAGGAGGGCGAGCCCGAGTGGCAGCAGGGTGACAGCTTCCGGCTGAACACCACGCTGGGCCGCGCGCTCTTCAACGAGCTGCTGCCCGAGGACTACCCGTTCGTCGACTACGAGGTCGGCAAGAAGCAGCTCTCCGAGATCGTCAACGACCTCGCCGAGCGCTACCCGAAGGTCATCGTGGCGGCGACGCTCGACAACCTGAAGGCGGCCGGCTTCTACTGGGCCACCCGTTCCGGCGTCACCGTCGCCATCTCCGACGTCGTCGTTCCCGAGGCGAAGAAGGAGATCGTCAAGGGCTACGAGGCGCAGGACGAGAAGGTCCAGAAGCAGTACGAGCGCGGTCTGATCACCAAGGACGAGCGCACGCAGGAGCTCATCGCGATCTGGACCAAGGCGACCAACGAGGTCGCCGAGGCGATGAACGACAACTTCCCGAAGACCAACCCGATCTTCATGATGGTGAACTCGGGTGCACGAGGCAACATGATGCAGATGCGTCAGATCGCCGGTATGCGTGGTCTGGTGTCGAACGCGAAGAACGAGACGATCCCGCGTCCGATCAAGGCGTCCTTCCGTGAGGGTTTGTCCGTGCTGGAGTACTTCATCTCCACGCACGGTGCCCGTAAGGGTCTGGCGGACACCGCTCTGCGTACCGCCGACTCGGGTTACCTCACGCGTCGTCTGGTCGACGTCTCCCAGGACGTCATCATCCGCGAGGAGGACTGCGGCACCGAGCGCGGTCTGCGTCTGAAGATCGCCGACCGCAACGCCGAGGGCACGCTGATCAAGGCGGAGGACGTCGAGACGTCCGTGTACGCGCGCTGCCTCGCCGAGGACATCGTCGTCGACGGGCAGGTGCTGGCCCCGGCCGGCACCGACCTGGGCGACGTCCTCATCGAGGAGCTCGTCTCCCGCGGCGTCGAGGAGGTCAAGACCCGCTCGGTCCTGACCTGCGAGTCCGCCGTCGGCACCTGCGCGATGTGCTACGGCCGTTCGCTGGCCACCGGCAAGCTGGTCGACATCGGTGAGGCGGTCGGCATCATCGCCGCCCAGTCCATCGGTGAGCCCGGCACCCAGCTGACGATGCGTACCTTCCACACCGGTGGTGTGGCCGGTGACGACATCACCCAGGGTCTGCCGCGTGTCGTCGAGCTCTTCGAGGCCCGTACCCCGAAGGGTGTCGCCCCGATCTCCGAGGCCTCCGGCCGCGTGCGGATCGAGGAGACCGAGAAGACCAAGAAGATCGTCATCACGCCGGACGACGGCAGCGACGAGACGGCCTACCCGATCTCGAAGCGTGCCCGTCTCCTGGTCAGCGAGGGCGAGCACGTCGAGGTGGGCCAGAAGCTCACCGTGGGTGCCACCAACCCGCACGACGTGCTGCGCATCCTGGGCCAGCGTGCCGTCCAGGTCCACCTGGTCGGCGAGGTCCAGAAGGTCTACAACTCGCAGGGTGTGTCGATCCACGACAAGCACATCGAGATCATCATCCGGCAGATGCTCCGCCGCGTGACGATCATCGAGTCCGGCGACGCCGAGCTGCTGCCCGGCGAGCTGGTCGAGCGCTCGAAGTTCGAGCACGAGAACCGTCGTGTGGTCCAGGAGGGCGGTCACCCGGCCTCCGGTCGTCCGCAGCTGATGGGTATCACCAAGGCCTCGCTGGCGACGGAATCCTGGCTGTCGGCCGCCTCCTTCCAGGAGACGACCCGAGTCCTGACGGACGCGGCGATCAACGCCAAGTCCGACAGCCTCATCGGCCTCAAGGAGAACGTCATCATCGGTAAGCTCATCCCGGCCGGTACGGGTCTGTCCCGCTACCGCAACATCCGGGTCGAGCCGACCGAGGAGGCCAAGGCCGCGATGTACTCGGCCGTCGGCTACGACGACATCGACTACTCGCCGTTCGGCACGGGCTCCGGCCAGGCCGTTCCGCTGGAGGACTACGACTACGGTCCGTACAACCAGTAAGCGAGTCGCTTGAACGGAGGGCGGTCATCCTTTGGGGTGGCCGCCCTTCTGCGTGTCAGCGCCGGTTCTCCAGGTGGGCCTGCAAGTGGTGGATCCGGGTGTGGACGTCGGGGTGGGAGTCGAGCAGCCGCGCGACCAGCCCCTCCCTGGTCAGGGCCGTGCCGAGGGCAGGGACCGTGGCCCGGCAGGCCTCCTCCCGGTCGCACTCCTGGCGCAGTACCGCCATCAGCTGGGGCGCGAAGCCGAGGCCGGCGGCGTGTTCGTCGGCCCGCAGTTCGGACCGTCGGGAGACCGCGGCCACCAGATACGGCGTGACCAGGGGGAGGAAGATCAGCCCGTAGGTGGCGGTCGCCAGCGCGACCAGCGCCGCGCCGCACACACCGATCACCACGGCCGCGACGCCGGCCGGGAGCCTCCCCAGCAGGGCGGCCAGCCGGAGCAGCACGCGCCAGGCGATCCGGGCCGGCAACGCGTACCAGAGGGACAGCAGGGTGGCCCACGCGTGCCCGCGCGTGTGGTGTCCCAGTTCGTGGGCGAGGACGCCGCCGAGTTGCGCGGGCGTCAGCGTCCGCAGCGAATGGCTGGTCACACCGACGATGTGGCCGGCCGCCGCCATGGCGTTGATCTCGTCGCTCTCCTCTATCCACAACTGGTAGCTGTGCGCGTCCACGCCACCTCGGGCGGCGACCTCGCGCCAGACCGGCCGCAGCCGGCCGTCTTCCTCCGGGGTGGGGTAGCGCAGGCCGAACAACCACCGGGCCAGGAGCCGCTCGCACGGCCCGTGGAAGAGCAGGGCGCCGCTGACGACCCAGCAGCCGAGGAGAATCCACCACGGCAGCTCGGTCAGCCGGCCCAGGGCGTACGACACGGTGAAGACCACGGCGAGGCTGGCGACCCCGAGGGGAAGGTGGAGGGCGAGCGAGCCGAGGGCGGTGACGTCCGCACCGCGCGAGCGGGCGGCGATGTGGACACGGCCGGTGCGGTGGGGCAGGTCGGTGTCGCGGTCCGACGAGGAAGAGTCCGATGGCCGCGGTGCCCCGGACTCGTACGGCATGGGCATGGGCATGGGAAGTCCTTTCCGTGCGGGTACAGGGCGGAGAGGTCAGGCGAAGAGCATCGATCCAGGCAGCAGGGCCGCCGCACAGCCGAAAGACACGAGCCCGGTCCGGATCCAGAAGTGTTTGCGGGCGGCGATTGCGCTGGTCTCGGCGAGGGCAAGCAGGAGGCCGCGAGCTGGGTCGCGGCCGGTGTCCATGAGAGCCGCGGAGAGCAGGCCGCTCCGCGCGGCCCGGTGTACGTCACCGAAGTACGTGAGTGGACGGCCGGGTGCCCAGCGGCTCCTCCCGTACCGGGGGAGTACGGCGAGCAGGAGCGCGAACAGGGCGACGATCAAGGACGTCGCCCCGGCCCACCACAGCAGGGCGGCGAGCACTGGGAGCCGGGTGGGACTCCAGCCGCGGTTGGTGAGGAGTGCCGCCAGCATGCCTCCCGAGATGCCGAGTGCGCCGACCAGAACGGTCGCCTTGGTGTCGGCGCGGGCGATCTCGCAGCGAAGGTCGGCGAGCAACTGGTTGCCCGTTCGCATCTCCGGGCCTTCAGGCGCGGTCATGAGCCGGGCTCAGGGTCGCCCTCGGGCGGGGCGGACGGGTCCGTGGTCCGCAGGATGGCCTTCATCCGCTCGGCAATGAGCTCATGGGGCTTGGCGAGGTGGAAGTCCTCCAGACGCTTGCTCTCCAAGGCCTGGTTGATCAGGCTCACCTGGGTGCCCAGAAGTCTGTGCTGCCCCGACTGGAGATGCTCCAGGACGAGCTGCGTCTCGTCGGGGTGTGCCGCCAGGTGCAGGGCGAGGGCTGCGGTACCGCCCCGGGCCAGGGTGACTTCGTAGAACCTGATCTGCTCGGCCCTGCGCTCTGCCTCGTACCTCTCTCGGAGAAGGGCCGCCGAGTGCTCCGGTTTCGCGGCCTCCACCTCGTGCCGGGCAGTGCGCAGGCGGGCCTGATGGGAGCGCTCGGTGGCGTCCCGGCGCAATCGTACGGAGCAGGTGACGCGCAGGCCCTGGGCCCGACCGAGCCAGGTCGCCTCCTGCACGGCACGCTGCACGGCCCGCTCCGCCTCGGCGCTCGCGTCGATGGGGTGAAGACGGCCGGCCTCTCGCATCACCGGCAGGAGTTCGCGTGTGAGGAGACCGGGCACGTCCCGTTCCTGGCTGCGGACGAACACCGCCGGATGTGCCACTCGCCAGCTGACGTCGACCGTGACCTCGAACTCGAAGCTGTCGACCTGGCTGGGCAGCGGCACGTTCAGCTGGAAGGCGTGCGGGTCCGTGCTCACCTCGTACACGGCGACGAAACGCCGCACTGACGTGGGACGGTCGGGTGGCAGGAAGGTCTCGTACGCTCCCTTCCGCGTCACGCAGACCAGAGCGTGGTCGATGCGCCCCGTGAATCGCCGGCCGCCGAGGTGGAAGCGTGGCAGATGCCGGACCGTGCGGACCGGGTCGGACTCGGTGTGCGGGTCGGTGGGGGGCAGCGGCTGCTGCCGGAACCAGTCCAGCTGCTCGTGTTGCGCGGGCTCGGGGTGTTCCATGGTTCAGCCTCCGGAATTGGGTCAGTCGAGGGCAAGACGTTTGCTCAGCCGTGCGGCGGCCGGCGAACGGGATCCCCTGGACTCGGTGTCGAGCAGGTGGCCGACGCGCCGGCGATTGGTGGGTGTGGTGACGAGGGCGCCGAGCAGTGAGGCAAGTGCCGACTCGGTTTCGGGGTCGTCGTCGGCTCCGCGCACCCAGCTGCGCAGCACGCCGAGGGCCGTCCGGTTGTGCGTGCGGTCGGTGAGCAGCGCGTCCCAGAACACGACCAGGTGCCGGGCGGCCGTCGGGTCCTCGCCTGCGGCGGCCTCGGCGTACCAGTCGAGGACGGGCGGGCGGTCGCTGTCGTCCCCGTTCGTCTGCCGGCACGCCTGCAGGAAGGCGAGCAGAGCGTGCGGGCGGACCACGCGGTCCGTCGTGAGGAGTTCGGTCAGCGCGGTGAGTACGGGTTCCCGGACGGCGAGGAGCAGGAGTTCGAGGGCGTCGGCGAGCTGCCGGGCCTCCTCGGGTACCTCGTCGTCCTCGGGGCCGGTCTCGGTTTCGGCGGCGGGTGGCGGCCGGTGCATGGCGTCCACCAGGGCCGCCAGGGTTTCCTCGTGGTGCACCGGGCCCAGGAGGCCGTAGGCGCGGATGGCCGTCCAGCGGCGGCTCTCGACCTCGCCGATGCACCAGTCGTGCAGGATCCGGGAGACGGCCGATACGTCCAGCAGCTGGGTCATGGTGAGCGCGTTGGCCGCGGTCAGCCAGGTGTGCGGCTGACGGCCGTCCGCCCAGGGCTCGATGAGATGGGCCATGGCGGACGACAGATCGGCGGTGGCGAGCAGCGCGGCAGCCGACGCCGCCCGGGTCCGCACCAGAGGGCGCCGGTCGTCGGCCAGTTCGCGGATCCACTCCCCGAGGGCCGGGCGGGCGGACGGGTGGAGGTTCCACACCTCCTCCAGCAGCAGCGGAGCCGTCCGCTCGTCCCGGAAGCGGGCGCAGAACCTGCCCTTCAGGGGACCCCACTCGGTGACCTCCGTGGTCACGTACCCGTCGGCGTGCGCGAGCCGTAGCCGGTCCTCCCGGGAGCTGCCGAAGACGGGGATGGGGGGCGGGAGGCCCGGCTCCTGGAGGGCGTGCAGGCGGACGAACAGGCTGTCGGAGAGTTCGGCGGTCACCGCGTACGGCGCCTTGTCGAACACGGCGAGCGAGACGAGGAACGCCTTGTCGCGCAGCTCGGGCTTCTCCTCCGTCAGCCAGCGGGACACCTGGGTCTGCACGGCCGTCTCACCCCAGGCTGCCAGTTCGGCCTTGTCGATCTCGCCGCGGTGATGCGCGACGAGTTGCAGCGCGAACTGCTTGATCTCCTGCGGCCGGTGGTGGCGGGTGAGGAACTCCTGCACCGCCGTGATGGCCAGCAGGTCGGGCCAGACGTCTGCACCGGTGGCGGGCGTGACGTGAGCGTGCAGCATGTCCTCGGCAGACGGCGGCTCCCACCGTACGGACGGGACGCCGCCGAGTGCTGCCGAGGGCTCGACAGTGATCACCAGATGCGCCCGGCTGCGTTCCAGCTGCTCCCTCAGTGCCAGAAGCTGAGCCTCGACCAGGGGGCGGTTCCGGCTGACGGCCAGATCGCACAGGACGTATCCCGCCGAAGTGTCCACCTGGTCGGACAGCGCCGGGAAGGACGCGGGAGGAATCAAGGAGCGCATGCTGTCGACGCCCAGCCGGCGCAGCAGCATCAAGGCGGCGGAACGGCGGCCGGTCTCACGTCCGCCGGACAGGATGACCACCCGGTCGTCCCGCAGCCGGTTCAGGGCCTCGTCGAAGCTGGCGCAACCCCGGAAAACGCCCGCCAGTTCGTCGATCTCCGCCCGCGGGATCGGTCCGGACAGGGCAGGCGCTGGCTCCGCCCGGCTGCCGATGTGGTAGTGCTTGTCGCCGTAGTGGTAGCCGCCCGTCTGGCCGAATTGGTCGCGGGCGACGAGGGTGGAGACGAAGTCCGGGCCGTGCGCGATCAGGTCCCGGCGAGCGGCCCACGCCTCCTGCCTCGGCTGTTCCCCTGCTGTCTCCTCCTGCTTCTTCTCGCCGTCCTGCGCGGCTTCCTCGGACGGTTTCGTCGCCCCGGCGGCCGCAGCCTCCTGGCTCATCGGCGCTCGTCCCGGGCACGGCCGGTGAAGTCGAAGTACTGGCTGCCGTTCAGCGTGCCGCCCGCCTGACCGTACTGGTCGCCCTGGATGTGCACCGAACCGTGCCGAGGAGCGGTCGCGTCCGCGCCCGGGACAGCGGCTTCGGGGGATCCGGGAGTCCCCGGCTCCCCGTGCACCCATGCGACCGTTGGCCCCTCCTTCGTCTCCACCGTCACGCGGTGGAACTCCTCGGGCCGCACTCCCAGCGGCCCGTGCCGCACCACGCCTCGGTAGACGTCGTCCGACACGCACAGCACGCAGTCGGCCTCGCGCTGCTTCAGCGCGTCGCGCAGGGCGTCGGAGTTCAGGAGGCGGACCGCGTGGTTGAGATCCGAGCCGACCCAGCCATCGAGTTCGTCCACGGCGACGTAGCCGGAGGCCAGGACGATGCGCAGGCGCATGCGTGCGCTGGTGGCGAGGAGGCGGTTCTTGTTGTGGAGGAGGGCGGGCGTCTCGGTCAGAAGGGTTTTCACCAGAACCGGCACCGGCGTCGCGGTGTCGACGAGCTCCATCACGGAGTCGCCGCGGTCGGCGCGCAGCCGGGTTGTCTCGTCGACCGAGGCGGTCAGCAGCGTCGTGTCGACGACGTCGTAGAGGACCCGGCGCAGGAATGCCTGTTCCACGTTGTCGCGTGCGCCGTACTGCTCGATGTCGAAGAGGAGGATCGTGCGGTACACGGGGTCGGTCATAGCTGCCTCTCGCGCGTCGGGGTTCGTCGGACAGCACGATGGCGGCCCGCGAGTGAGCGGTGGAGGGCTGATGACACGGATGAACTGTGACCGTGTGCACAGACGCAAGCGCGGGGGTGTGCCTCAGGCCGGGCCGTCGACCGCGATGCGACGCAGCACGTCGGGCCGGAGAATGACGATCCGGCGCCGACGGGTGGCGACGACGTTCCGGTCCCGCAGCTCCTTGAGAAGCCGGGCCACCGCCTCGCGCGAGGATCCGACCGAGCCCGCGAACTCCTGCTGGCTGAGCCCGATCGTCAGCTCAATGCCCTCGTCCGTCCGGCTGCCGTGGGTGCGGACCAGCTCCAGCAGGAGGACGGCCAGGCGCTCCCGCACGCTCAGGGCCGCCCACTCCAGCCGGCGGCGGTCGGTCGAGCGCTGCCGGTCCGTGGACAGGCTCAGCAGGTGCAGCGCCACACCGGGGTGGTTCGACACGAACGTCGTGAAGCGGCCCTGGTCGATCACGACCGCCTCGACAGGCTCCAGCGCCGTCACCTTCGCCGAACGGCCGCGGCCACTGAGCGCGGCGCCCTCACCGATGATGTCGCCGGGACCGCGCAGAGCGAGCAGAGCCTCGTAGCCGTTGACCGCGGTGGCCGTCACCTTGGTCCAACCGTGCAGTAACAGCAGGACATGGGTGGAGGGCTCGTCCTGGTTCAGAATGACGCCGCGAGCCGGGTAGCGCAGGGGGCGGCCGATGGCGAGCAGGGCGGCACGGTCCTCGCGCTCCAGCCGGGCGAGGAACGGCACGCCGTCGTCGTCCCACGCCCGTGCTTGCCCCCCGGTCATCCCGCGACCTCCGCGTTGCTCCGTGCCGATGCGTGCCGATGCGTGCCGTGTACAGGCGTCAACGTACTTGAGATGACCATGGAAACAACGGGCGGTCTTCGGCCGCCCTGGCCGACACGCCGGGTCCGTCCGGTACGACCCGGTGCCGGAAACGCTGCTTCGGCGCATCATGGAAGGACTCCGGCTCCGGGGGAGGTGCTCCGTGTCGCAGCCGTCCTATCCGTCCTGGCAACCCTGGCAGGGTCACAGCGTGCCGTCGATGCTGGCCTCGCACGCCGATCGGGAGCGGGCCGTGGACGTGCTCAGAGCGGGGTACGGCGAGGGGCGGATGGAGCACGCCGAGTTCGAGAAGCGGGTGGCGCGTGCGTACGCGGCGCGGACCGTGGGGGAGCTGGCGCTGCTTGTCGCCGATCTGCCGCAGGGGCCGGTGCCGCAGTCCCTGCCGGCCGTGACCGTGCCGCCGGTGTTCCTGCCGGCGCCGCGGCCACAGACCAACGGCAAGGCCGTGGCCGCCGCCGTGTGCGGGCTGTTGTGCGTGCCGACCATGGGGCTGACCGGCATTCCGGCCGTCGTACTGGGGCATGTGGCGCGGTCCGAGATCCGCAGCCGAGGCGATCTCGGGGACGGGCTGGCCCTGACCGGGCTCGTGCTCGGCTGGTTGTCCACCGCCGGCTGGGCACTCGTGCTGGTGTTGCTGACCCTGGTGTCGCTCGCGGCCGGCTGACAGCCGGCCGGGGCACCGGTAATGTATGCAAATCGGACAGCTGCCGCTGAATTGAACATCGACAACGGCCCAAGGCCTTGACATGTCCCGCATGGCGATGCGGGCGGTGCCCATTTGTTTTGACCGCAGCGAATGCGATAGGTACGCTCAGACCTTGTGCCTGGGGTGTGCCCTGGCTCTCGTGCGTGCCATCAACCGCACGTCGAGTCGTAAGCGGCCACCGTAATCTGCGCTTAATTCTGCCTGGCGGCGGGAGTCCGCGGGATTCGACACACCCGACCGCGTGGGTCGGCGACGTTCCAGGTTAGCTGTACCCATCGGCACACAGAAACCGGAGAAGTAGTGCCTACGATCCAGCAGCTGGTCCGGAAGGGCCGGCAGGACAAGGTCGAGAAGAACAAGACGCCCGCACTCGAGGGTTCCCCTCAGCGCCGTGGCGTCTGCACGCGTGTGTTCACGACCACCCCGAAGAAGCCGAACTCGGCCCTCCGTAAGGTCGCGCGTGTGCGTCTGACCAGCGGCATCGAGGTCACGGCCTACATTCCGGGTGAGGGACACAACCTGCAGGAGCACTCCATCGTGCTCGTGCGCGGCGGCCGTGTGAAGGACCTGCCGGGTGTTCGCTACAAGATCATCCGCGGCTCGCTCGACACCCAGGGTGTCAAGAACCGCAAGCAGGCCCGCAGCCGCTACGGCGCCAAGAAGGAGAAGTAAGAATGCCTCGTAAGGGCCCCGCCCCGAAGCGCCCGGTCATCATCGACCCGGTCTACGGCTCTCCTCTGGTGACCTCCCTGATCAACAAGGTGCTGCTGAACGGCAAGCGCTCCACCGCCGAGCGCATCGTCTACGGCGCCATGGAGGGCCTGCGCGAGAAGACCGGCAACGACCCGGTCATCACGCTGAAGCGCGCTCTCGAGAACATCAAGCCGACCCTCGAGGTCAAGTCCCGCCGTGTCGGTGGTGCCACCTACCAGGTCCCGGTCGAGGTCAAGCCCGGCCGTGCCAACACCCTGGCGCTGCGCTGGCTCGTCGGTTACTCCCGCGCCCGTCGCGAGAAGACCATGACCGAGCGTCTGCTCAACGAGCTCCTCGACGCCAGCAACGGCCTCGGCGCCGCTGTGAAGAAGCGCGAGGACACGCACAAGATGGCCGAGTCCAACAAGGCCTTCGCGCACTACCGCTGGTAGTCGCAGACCCCATCGCGACCGAGAGAAGACTGAAGCCTTATGGCTACCACTTCGCTTGACCTGGCCAGGGTCCGCAACATCGGGATCATGGCCCACATCGACGCGGGCAAGACGACCACCACCGAGCGGATCCTGTTCTACACCGGCGTTTCGTACAAGATCGGTGAGGTCCACGACGGCGCTGCCACCATGGACTGGATGGAGCAGGAGCAGGAGCGTGGCATCACGATCACCTCTGCTGCCACCACCTGCCACTGGCCGCTGGAGGACGTCGACCACACCATCAACATCATCGACACCCCGGGGCACGTCGACTTCACCGTCGAGGTGGAGCGCTCCCTGCGCGTGCTCGACGGTGCCGTGACGGTGTTCGACGGCGTCGCCGGCGTCGAGCCCCAGTCCGAGACGGTGTGGCGTCAGGCGGACCGCTACGGCGTTCCGCGTATCTGCTTCGTCAACAAGCTGGACCGCACCGGCGCCGAGTTCCACCGCTGCGTGGACATGATCTCGGACCGCCTGGGCGCGCAGCCGCTGGTCATGCAGCTGCCGATCGGCGCGGAGGCGGACTTCAAGGGCGTCATCGACCTCGTGACGATGAAGGCCCTGGTCTGGTCGGCCGAGGCGACCAAGGGCGAGATGTACGACACCGTCGACATCCCGGACACCCACCGCGAGGCTGCCGAGGAGTACCGCGGCAAGCTGCTCGAGGCCGTCGCCGAGAACGACGAAGAGCTGATGGAGCTGTACCTGGAGGGCACCGAGCCCACCGTGGAGCAGCTCTACGCCGCGATCCGTCGCATCACCATCGCGTCCGGCAAGGGCGGCGGCACCACCGTCACCCCCGTGTTCTGCGGCACCGCGTTCAAGAACAAGGGCGTCCAGCCCCTGCTCGACGCCGTCGTGCGCTACCTGCCGTCGCCGGTCGACATTGAGGCCATCGAGGGCCACGACGTCAAGGACCCGGAGAAGGTCATCGCGCGCAAGCCGTCGGACGACGAGCCGCTCGCCGCGCTGGCGTTCAAGATCATGAGCGACCCGCACCTCGGTAAGCTCACCTTCGTCCGGGTCTACTCGGGCCGCCTGGAGTCCGGCACCTCGGTGCTGAACTCCGTCAAGGGCAAGAAGGAGCGCATCGGCAAGATCTACCGCATGCACGCCAACAAGCGTGAGGAGATCGAGTCGGTGGGCGCCGGCGACATCGTCGCCGTCATGGGCCTGAAGCAGACCACCACCGGTGAGACGCTGTCCGACGACAAGAACCCGGTCATCCTGGAGTCCATGGACTTCCCGGCCCCGGTCATCCAGGTCGCCATCGAGCCCAAGTCGAAGGGCGACCAGGAGAAGCTCGGCGTCGCGATCCAGCGCCTGGCCGAGGAGGACCCGTCCTTCCAGGTCCACTCGGACGAGGAGACCGGCCAGACCATCATCGGTGGTATGGGCGAGCTGCACCTCGAGGTGCTGGTCGACCGTATGCGCCGTGAGTTCAAGGTCGAGGCCAACGTCGGCAAGCCGCAGGTCGCCTACCGCGAGACGATCCGCAAGGCCGTCGAGAAGGTCGAGTTCACCCACAAGAAGCAGACGGGTGGTACCGGCCAGTTCGCCCGCGTCATCATCGCGATCGAGCCGATCGAGGGCGGCGACGCCTCGTACGAGTTCATCAACAAGGTGACCGGTGGCCGTGTGCCGAAGGAGTACATCCCTTCGGTGGACGCCGGCGCGCAGGAGGCCATGCAGTTCGGCATCCTCGCCGGTTACGAGATGACCGGTGTCCGCGTGACGCTGCTCGACGGTGCCTACCACGAGGTCGACTCCTCCGAGCTCGCGTTCAAGATCGCCGGTTCGCAGGCCTTCAAGGAGGCCGCGCGCAAGGCCAGCCCCGTACTCCTTGAGCCGATGATGGCCGTCGAGGTCACCACGCCCGAGGACTACATGGGTGAGGTCATCGGTGACATCAACTCCCGCCGTGGCCAGATCCAGGCCATGGAGGAGCGGGCCGGTGCCCGCGTCGTGAAGGGCCTCGTGCCCCTCTCGGAGATGTTCGGCTACGTCGGCGACCTGCGCAGCAAGACGTCCGGCCGTGCGAGCTACTCCATGCAGTTCGACTCCTACGCCGAGGTTCCGCGGAACGTCGCCGAGGAGATCATCGCGAAGGCCAAGGGCGAGTAACGCACCGCGTCTACACGCCGTAGGCTTGACTCCGGAGCCTTGAGGGGCATTCCACCGCAATCGTGGTGAGAGTGCCCCGGGGCCCGGGCTTTCCAGCAAAGATCACCTGGCGCCGATGAAGTAAGGCGTACCAGAACCACTCCCAGGAGGACCCCAGTGGCGAAGGCGAAGTTCGAGCGGACTAAGCCGCACGTCAACATCGGCACCATCGGTCACATCGACCACGGTAAGACGACCCTCACGGCCGCCATTACCAAGGTGCTGCACGACGCGTACCCGGACATCAACGAGGCCTCGGCCTTCGACCAGATCGACAAGGCTCCTGAGGAGCGCCAGCGCGGTATCACCATCTCCATCGCGCACGTCGAGTACCAGACCGAGACGCGTCACTACGCCCACGTCGACTGCCCCGGTCACGCGGACTACATCAAGAACATGATCACGGGTGCGGCGCAGATGGACGGCGCCATCCTCGTGGTCGCCGCCACCGACGGCCCGATGCCGCAGACCAAGGAGCACGTGCTCCTGGCCCGCCAGGTCGGCGTTCCGTACATCGTCGTCGCGCTGAACAAGGCCGACATGGTGGACGACGAGGAGATCCTGGAGCTCGTCGAGCTCGAGGTCCGTGAGCTCCTCTCCGAGTACGAGTTCCCGGGCGACGACGTTCCCGTCGTCAAGGTCTCCGCTCTGAAGGCCCTCGAGGGCGACAAGGAGTGGGGCAACTCCGTCCTCGAGCTCATGAACGCCGTCGACACCGCGATCCCGGAGCCGGAGCGCGACGTCGACAAGCCGTTCCTCATGCCGATCGAGGACGTCTTCACGATCACCGGTCGCGGTACGGTCGTCACCGGCCGTATCGAGCGTGGTGTCCTGAAGGTCAACGAGACCGTCGACATCATCGGCATCAAGACCGAGAAGACCACCACCACGGTCACCGGCATCGAGATGTTCCGCAAGCTGCTCGACGAGGGCCAGGCCGGTGAGAACGTCGGTCTGCTCCTCCGTGGCATCAAGCGCGAGGACGTCGAGCGCGGCCAGGTCATCATCAAGCCGGGCTCGGTCACCCCGCACACCGAGTTCGAGGCGCAGGCCTACATCCTGTCCAAGGACGAGGGTGGCCGCCACACGCCGTTCTTCAACAACTACCGCCCGCAGTTCTACTTCCGTACGACGGACGTGACCGGCGTGGTGACCCTCCCCGAGGGCACCGAGATGGTCATGCCGGGTGACAACACCGAGATGAAGGTGGAGCTCATCCAGCCCGTCGCCATGGAGGAGGGCCTGAAGTTCGCCATCCGTGAGGGTGGCCGGACCGTGGGCGCCGGCCAGGTCACCAAGATCACCAAGTGAGTCCTCGGACTGGCTTGAGGGTCGACTGACCTGAGTGGCTCGGAGGGGCCCGTACGACTTCGGTCGTGCGGGCCCCTTTGCCGTGTCCGGGGGGGCCGAGGGCCGAGGGCCGGGGGCCGGAGGAGCGGGGGCCGGAGGAGGCGGGGGAGCGGAGACGGCGACGCCCCCGGCTCGCGGGGGAGCCGGGGGCGTCCGTGTGGGGGGTGGCGTGGGGGGTGGGCCGTGGGGTGCCGTCGGGGTCAGGGGGTCAGCCGACGGGCGTCAGGGGTCAGCCGACCGTCCACTTCTGGTTGGTGCCGCCGGTGCACGTCCAGATCTGCAGGGGAGTGCCGTCGGCCGAGGAGTTGCCCTTGGCGTCCAGGCACTTGTCCGCGCCGACGTTGACCAGGTCGCGTGCCGCGGTGTGGACCCACTGCTGGGCCTTGGTGCCGTTGCAGGTGTAGAGCTGCACCGCGGCTCCGTCTGCGGTGGAACCGTCGCGCACGTCGAGGCACTTGCCGAGGGCGCGTACGGTGCCGTCGGCGCCGACAGTCCACTTCTGGGCGTCGACGCCGGTGCAGTTGTGGAGCTGGATGGGCGTGCCGTCGGCCGTCGAGGCGCCGGCGACGTCGGCGCACATGCCGCCGATGCCCTTGATGGCGCCGGTGGTGCCGCCGGAGCCGCCGCCGTCGGAGGTGGAGACGCGGACGTAGTCCACGGTCATCGTCTGCGGGAACTGGGTGTTCCCGTCCGGGCTGCCGGGCCAGTTGCCGCCGACGGCGAGGTTCAGGATCATGAAGAAGGGGTGGTCGTAGACCCACTTCTTGCCGCCGAGGTCGGCCGTGGTGCGCGTCTGGTAGGTCTGTCCGTCGACGGACCACGTGATCTTCCCCGGCGTCCAGTCGACGGCGAAGACGTGGAAGTCGTCGGCGAAGGCCCGGCCGCCGGAGAGGGTGTAGGCCGCGCCGATGCCGCCGCTGCCGGAGTAACCGGGGCCGTGCAGGGTGCCGTGGACGGTGCCGGGCTCGTTGCCGACGTTCTCCATGATGTCGATCTCGCCGCTGTTGGGCCATCCGACGCTGCCCAGGTCGTTGCCGAGCATCCAGAACGCGGGCCACATGCCCTGGCCGCGCGGCACCTTGATCCGGGCCTCGAAGTGGCCGTACGCCTGCGTGAAGGTCCGGGCGGTGTTGAGCCGGGCGGACGTGTACTGACAGGTGCCGTACCAGCACTGGAGTCCGGGGTCGGTGTTCTTGCGGGCGGTGATGACCAGGTTGCCGTTGCCGTCGAGGGCAACGTTGTCTCTGTTGTTCGTGTAGTACTGCAGCTCGTTGTTGCCGTTGCCGGAGCCGCCGGTCTCCACGGTCCACTTGGCCGGGTCCGGGGCGCTGCCAGCGGCGCCGTTGAACTCGTCCGACCAGGTCACGGCGGCGGCCGCGGCATCACCCTGTGCGGCGGCATCGGCCTGTGCGGCGGAGGGGCCGAGAGTGGTCAGGGCGAACGCGGCGGTGACTGAGGCGCAGACCAGCGGGACGAGCCCGCCGAGCCGCCGACGGCGTGTGCGATGAGCAGTCATGGCTGAACACACCTTGTCTGTGGGGGATGGGGGGAGTGGGCCGACGCTGTCGGCCGTGGAGGGATGGTACGAACGGTTTACCGCACAACCAACTGCCCGATTGGTCCGTCAACCCCGCCTGAACTGGGCTGAGTTGGAGCCGACCGGCTGACCTCCGGATCGCTTAAAGCCCACTTAAGGCGGCGTTAAGGGAGCCGGGGCCGGTCAGAGGTCGATCTCGGCCCACACGGTCTTGCGGGGCGGAGGGCCCGGGGTGACGCCCCAGCGGTCGGCGAGCGCGTCGACGAGGAGCAGACCGCGACCGGGCTCGGCGTCCGGGCAGGGGATACGGGGCGCCGGTTGCCGGTCGTCGCGGGTGTCGGTCACCTCGATGCGGAGGGTGCCGGCGGCGACGTGGAGGGACAGGTGGAAGTCGCGGCCGGGGACGCGGCTGTGCGTGACGGCGTTGGCCGACAGCTCGGCGACGACCTGCGGCGTCCGGTCCAACGGCAGTCCCCAGGAACGCAGTTGCTCGGTGGCGAGGAGCCGGGCGAGGCGGGCGCCGCGGGGGGTGGGGGAGAGCTGGAGGCTGAAGTCGCCGCGCTGCGTGGCCGCTTCGGGCCCGGGGAAGTTCTGCTTCACGTCACCCAGCGTGGCCGTCGGCGCCTACCGTGAACAGTGACTCAGCGGGTGCGTACGGTGACTGTCCGGAGCTTGTCCGGTGGTGTCCGGGCTGTCGGTGCCGGGCGTACGGGTAGGGCGCTGAGACAAGGGGCGTACGACGGAAGGGCGCGGGGAGACGGCCGGGGCGGCGGAGACGGGATGGCTCAAGAGCGAGGCGGAGGAGCCGGGTTGGGAGGTCGACCCCGACGACGAGTGGGGTGTCGCCGTCATCGCCACGGTGGGGCGGCAGCTGAAGCTGCGGCGGGAGGCGGTGGGGATGCGGGCCGCTGAGTTCGGGGCGGCGGTGGGGTACGGGGAGGACCTGGTCTACAAGATCGAGGGCGGGAAGCGGATTCCCCGGCAGGAGTACCTCGCGGCGGCGGACCGGGTGCTGGGGGCGGGTGGGCTCATCGCGGCGACGTGGGAGGACGCCGTCGGACCGGCCCACCGCGGTACCGTCCCCGAACTTCAGCACCTCGATCCTCCCGTTCAGACCGGGGTGGGCCTCACTGCTCGTCGGCATCACCTGGAGCCTGACGTTGCGCAACCGGCCCACCTCCAGCAGGCGCTCAAGCTGCTGCCGCCAGACCATTGTGCCCCCGACCGGGCGCCGCAGCGTGGCCTCCTCCTGGACGAAACTGAGCGACGGGGCAGGCGACCGCTCGAACACCGACCGGCGAGCCATGCGCGCGGCCACCAGTTGTTCCACTTCGTCCGGTGAATACGTGCCTTCAACGGCCGACCCACCACTGACCCGGAACAAATCCAGATCCTCGAACTGCGGTATGGCAGCATCCGGGCTCAGGCCCTTCCCCCACGGGAGTCGCTGACCTTCATTGAGCAACTGCTGGGAGAGACATGATCCGCAACGCTGAACTGACGTCGTTCGAGAGCAGCTACAGCAGTGGCACGGACGGCAACTCCTGCGTCGAGATCGCGATAGCGCCGGACACCGCGACCGTCCACGTCCGGGACTCCAAGCACACGCAGGGTCCTCGGCTGACCCTCTCGTCCACGGCGTGGGCAGGCTTCGTATCGAGTCTTGCCGCATGACGTCGGATCCCGCCACCGACGACCTCGACCTGGACGCGATCGAGGAACTGTGCGCGGTCGCCACTCCCGGCCCCTGGTTCGTCAGGAATCTGGACGACGAGCACGCGATGAACCTGGTCGCCGTCAGCACGGTGGAGGACACCGGCCGTACCGAGCGCTGGCCCGGCTTCGACCACGGGGAGCTGATCGCGGCGACGCTCGTACAGCAGCCGCGCTACGTCGACTGCGCCGACGAACGCTGGGAGGAGAACGCCGCGTTCATCGCCATGGCACGTGACGCCCTGCCGCGACTCGTGGCCGAGGTGAAGCGGCTGCGCCTGCTCGTGGAGTACGGGGCGTGCCCGACGGCCGGCGCCACGGACACGGAGTTCGTGATTTCGCTGGACGAAGAGCCACTCGCCTTCTACCGGGAGATGGTGAACGTGCTGGTGGACCGTTGTGGCGTGTCCCGGGCGGAGGCGGTGGCCCGGATCAACGCGACGTACGGGACCGCGGACGGCGTGTGGATCATGCTGCACGAGATGCCCGAGTACTGGGCCTACGGGGCGTACTACCAGGCGGATCACCGGGTCCGGCTTCCGGTCGGGGACCCGGTCGTGGACGCGGACATCGACTTCGACACGCTCACCGTGCGCCCGGCCCCGCCGAAGGACTCGCCCTTCTGGACGGTCGAGGAGGGCGGGGGGACGGCCGAGGGGTGAGGGACCTCCCGCCCTCGTGCGATGGGACGATGAACGCACGAGTGATCGAGAGAACGGGGAGGCCGGCGTCATGGCCCGGTACATGGAGACCCTGACCGTCGAGCGGGGCGGTTTCCGGATCAAGGTGCCGGAGTCGTGGTGGGAGTTCGACGTCCGGCCGGAGTCGCGGGACGACTCGATCCGGCGGATGGTGACCGAGCGGGTGCGGCAGCGGCCGGAGCTGGAGCAGTACCGGGACACGTACGTCGACTTCCTCCGCAAGGCCGCGGCGGACGCGTGGAAGTCGGGCGCGCTGTACTGCGGCTGCATGGCGGAGAACTTCGGCGGCGACACCCCGATCACGGGGTCCGTGACCGTCTCCCTGGTCGGCGGCCGCAACGAGCGCGGTGAGCCGCTGTCCAACGACCCGGCGGCCATCGCGAGCCAGCTCGCGGTCAAGGAGGCCAGGCGGGAAGGCGACGCCTGGCGCAAGGTGACGACCATCGACATCCCGGGCGTCGGCCCGGCGGCGCGCACGTACGGCATCGAGGACATCGTCGTACCGGGCGACGAGCTCAACCGCACGGTCCGGGCCGTGCTGATGCAGACGTACATCCCGGTGCCGGGTCAGGAGGGCAAGGTCGCCCTGGTCGCGGGCAGCAGCCAGGTGCTCGACCTGGCGGACTCGTTCTTCGACATCTTCGACGCGATCACGTCGACGTTCCGGTTCACGGCCTGATGCCGGTCGCGGCCACGCTGTCTGCGGGCCCTGCCTTCTCCCCGAACAACTCTGCCTTGTAAGTTCACGTGTGCATACGGGTGTTGACGTGGGTGCGGGCGTGACGGGGGTTGCGGTATGGCGGGGCACAGGCCTACGGACTGGCATGTCCTGGATCTGGACAAGGACCCGACCCCCGGTGATCCGCAGCGGGTGCGCACACTCGCGAAGCAGTTGCACGACTTCGCCGACGACGTCTCCGACGCGCTGCGTCTGGTCAAGGGCATGGCGGGCGAGGGCACGCTGCTGGAGTGGGCGGGCAAGTCGGCCGACGTTTTCAAGGAGGACTTCGCCGACGTCCCGAAGAACCTCAAGAAGCTGAGGAAGTCCTATGAGATGTGCGGGGACGCGCTGGCGGACTTCTGGCCGAAGCTGGAGCGCGCGCAGTCTCTGGCGGACAAGGCCCTGCGCAAGGGCCGCGAGGCCCGCGACAACCTCTCCTCCGCCCAGTCCCGCCTCGCCTCCGCCGACTCGTGGATGACGCGGGCGACCAAGGAAGCGGACAAGTACAAGGACGACCCGACCGGCAGCAAGTCCGACGCGGACAAGCCGGACGAGGCGAAGGTGCGCGCCGCGACGCGGGACGTGCAGCACGCGAAGTCCGCCCAGACCAAAGCCCAGTCGGACGTCTCCGACGCTCAGGACGCGCTCGCCGCGGCGAAGAAGATGGCCGAGGACGCGCGCAAGATGCGCGAGGAGGCCGCGCGGGAGGCGAAGTCGAAGATCGACGAGGCCTCGGACGCCGGCATCCAGAACCGGTCGTGGTGGGAGGAGGTCGGCGACTGGTTCGTCGACAACTGGGACACCATCGTCGCGGTGTGCAAGGTCGTCGTGGCCGTGGTCGGCATCGTCGCGATGATCATCGGCGGGCCGATCCTGGGCGCGATCGTGCTGATCGCGGCCGCGGTCGTGCTCGCCGACACGCTCTACAAATACAGCAAGGGCCGAGCGTCCCTATGGGATGTGGGGCTGGCGGCTCTGGACTGCATCCCGGGCATGAAGGGTCTGACCACGCTTGGCGGGCTGGCCAAGGGCCTCAAGGGCGGCATGGCCGCCGTGCAGGGGCTCAGGGGTGGGCTGAAGGGCATGGGGCTCGCCGTCCGCGGCCTCGGCAAGAGCGCTCGTCGCATGATCGCGGACGGAGCCAAGGGCGCACACAACCGGGTCAAGAGCGTCGTACGGTCCAAGGGCAGTGACCCGGTCGACATGGCCACGGGCAAGATGTTCCTCCCACAGACCGACGTGGAACTTCCGGGGCTGCTGCCCTTGGCCTTCCAGCGTCGGGTGGAGTCGGGATACGCCACGGGCTGGTGGTTCGGTCCCACCTGGACCTCCACCTTGGACCAACGGCTGGAGATCGACGAGGAAGGCGTCGTCTTCGTCACCGAAGACGGGCTGCTGCTCGCCTACCCGCACCCTCAAGATCCGGCGTCACCGGAGCTGCCGGAAGTCGGCCCACGCTGGCCCCTGACCCGGTTGGACGACGGCGGCTACACGGTGACCGACCTCGTCACCGGGCAGATCCGGACCTTCGGCAGACCATGTGACGGCCTGGCACTGCTGGAGCGGATATCCGACCGCAACGGTCACACTATCGAATTCCGTCATGACAGTGCCGGGACTCCGACCGACATCAGGCACTCGGGCGGCTACCACCTGAAGTTCACCGCCGAGGACGGCCTGATCACCTCGCTGGCCTTGGCCGAAGCGGCCGACGACGGTTCCGACATCACCGTCAAGCGATATGGCTACACCGACGGTAACCTCACGGAGGTCGTCAACTCCTCGGGTGCGGCGCTTCGTTTCACCTACGACGAGCGTCTGCGCGTCACCTCCTGGACCGACAGCAACGGCAGCCGATACGAGTACACCTACGATGCGCTGGACCGCTGCACGGCCGAGGGTGGAGAGGCCGGCCACATCGCCATCACCCTGGCCTACGACGGCACGCACGCCGACTGGCCGGACCTCGCGGTCACGACCCTGACCACCTCCGAGCACGCGGTGAGCCGATTCCTGGTCAACGACCGTTGCCAGGTGGTGGCCGAGATCGATGCCAACGGCGACACCACGCGCACCGAGTCCGACGACAACCACCATGTGCTGGCCCACACCGACGCACTGGGCCACACGACACGGTTCACCTACGACTCGGCGGGCCGGCCACTCACCATCGCCCACCCGGACGGCGAAGTCACCCGGTACACGTACAACGACCTCGGGCTTCCCACGGCCGTTGTCCTGCCCGAAGCCGCTCGTTGGCAGCGGGAGTACGACGACCGTGGCAACTGCACCGCGGTCACCGATCCCACCGGGGCGACGGTTCGGTACACCTACGACGACGCCGGCCGTGTCACGGCGGTCACCGACGCGCTCGGAGAGACCACTCACGTCCGCTGCACAGCTGCCGGCTTGGTGACCGAAGTGACCGATCCGCTGGGCAACCGCTTCACCGAACACCATGACGCGTTCGGCCGGACCCACCTGATCACGGACCCACTGGGAGCGCAGACCCGTCGCTGGTGGACCGTGGAGGGGCATCTCGCTCGCACACTCGGTCCGGACGGCGCGGAACAGTCGTGGGAGTACGACGGGGAAGGCAACTGCATTCGCCACACGGACGCTGATGGCCGCGACTCCACCTTCGAGTACACACACTTCGACCTGCTGACTGCGCGGACAGGCCCCGACGGAGCTCGCTACGAGTTCGAGCACGACTCCTCGCTACGGCTGACCAAGGTCACGGCTCCCAGCGGCCTGACCTGGAGATACGAGTACGATCCCGCTGGCCGGCTCGTCGCGGAGAAGGACTTCGACGGCCGTCGTGTCACCTACCGGCACGATGCGGCGGGCCGCCTGGTGGCCCGCACGAACCCGTTGGGACAGTCGGTCGAATACGAGTACGACGAGTTGGGTCGACTCACGACGAAGCGCGTGGACGGTGCCGTCACGACGTACGAGTACGACCGTCTCGGCAGGAGGCTGCGCCTGTCGAGCCCTGACTGTGCGATGGCCTGGCAGCGCGACGCGTCGGGGCGGCTCGTCTCCGAATCGGTGAACGGACGCACGCTGCGGTTCGGCTACGACGCGGCGGGTCGGCGTACGGAGAGGACGACGCCCACCGGTGCCCGCGCCGCCTACCGATACGACGCGGTGGGCCGCACGGCTTCGCTGGTCAGCTCGGGGCATGCCGTGCACTTCAGCTACGACGCCGCAGGCCGCGAGGTGCGTCGCCTGGTCGGTGACTCGCTCACCATTTCCCAGGGGCGAGACATCGCGGGGCGGCCGACGGACCTGAGGGTGACCACGCCGGAAGGGCTGGTGCAACACCGTTCCTACTCCTTCCGTCCGGACAGCGCCCTCGTCGGTATCGACGACCCCTCGCACGGCCCCGTGGCGTTCGGCCTGGACGACGCCGGCCGTGTGACGGAAGTCAGGGCCCGGGAGTGGACCGAGTCCTATGCCTACGACGCGACAGGCAACCAGACCCGAGGCTCCTGGCCTCCGCACCACCCGGGCCAGGAGGCACAGGGAGAGCGGGACTACACCGGAAACCGCCTCACACGGGCGGGTTCCGTCCGGTACGAGTACGACGCAGCGGGACGCATCGTGGTGCGGCGCAAGGTCCGCCTGTCGCGAAAGCCCGACGTATGGCGTTACGAGTGGGACGCCGAGGACCGTCTCATCTCGGTGATCACCCCTGACGGGACGACCTGGCGTTACCGCTACGACCCCTTCGGCCGCCGGACAGCGAAGCAACGCCTCGCCGCGGACGGCGTGACGGTCCTGGAGGAAACGCACTTCACCTGGGACGGGCAGACGGTCACGGAGCAGACCACCACCGCTTCCCACCTGCCGCACCCGGTGACCCTCACGTGGGATCACGACGGTCTGTTCCCCCTGACGCAGACCGAGCGCCTCACCGACGCATCCCTCCAGGAGGAGATCGACTCCCGCTTCTTCGCCATCGTCACCGACCTCGTGGGGACACCCACGGAACTCATCGACGAGTCCGGCGGTGTCGCGTGGCGGTCACGCAGCACCCTCTGGGGTCTCACCACGTGGCCGACGGAAAGCACCGCGTACACACCGCTGCGATTCCCCGGTCAATACCACGACCCCGAGACCGGTTTCCACTACAACTACCTTCGTTACTACGACCCGGAGACGGCCCGGTACGCCTCCCCCGACCCTCTGGGCATCGAACCCGCGCCCAACCCCACCGCTTACGTCCACAACCCCCATACCTGGGCGGACCCGCTCGGCCTCGCTCCGTACAACAGGAACTTCGACACACGGCAAGAGGCCTTCAACGCCGCCAAGGACCGGGCGGGTGTTCCGCGCAGTCAGCCGCCCACCCGTCAGTGGACGGTCGGTGACGATCCGGCCATGCGGCACAGGACGAGCAACTACGTGTATGACGAGAGCCCCGGTTCCCATGGGCGGTACTACCAGTACGAGACACCTGAGGGCACACGCGTCGTCGTCAACCACACCAATGACCCCAACGCACCGCATCCGCACTTCCATGCCGGACAGCCCAAGGGCGGGGGCAGAAACGTCGACATGATGGGGCAGCGCTACCAGCAGGTCGGGGACAAGCACCACTTCTATTACCCGGAAGGTACCTAGTGCCGAGCGAAGAACTGCGCAAGAAGCTTCAGAGGCGCAAGGAAGAGGCAGAAGCGGCATGGCTCCTGGAGCGACTCGGCGGCGTGCGCACCCTGGGATACCGCCAGGACGACGAGATGCCCGACTGGCCCGCGAGCGCCCTGGCCGCATTTCAGCGGACCGACTCGGTACCGGCCTCGCGGATCGGGGACGAGGCGAGTGACGGCGAGGTGGACCGCTGGATCGAAGAATTCGCCGCAGAAGCGGGCATCGGCTCGAGGTTCTATGTGCGCACCAGGATGGAGCTCTTCCCGTGGCTCGACTGTGCCGTCACCCGCCCGGGGTGGGCCGGATCACTGCGTCAGGTGTTGGGCAGCGATCTCGTCTTCCTGTCCCACGACGCGCGGGCACTGGTCGTGATCTTCGAAGAGGAGTACGACTACCAAGCCTTTCGTCACCCTCCGCACGCGCCGCGGCCGCTCGGCGAGGAATCCTGACAAGCAGCGCCCCCCCGGTCCTGTGTTTGACCTTCGTCACCCTCGGGGTATTCTCTCCGGCTCGATTGGCGTCGGCCTTGCCCCGTATGGCAGACTGTCCGAGTTGCTCGGTCGAGTGTTGATGCTGCGCGCCTCCCGCCGGGAGGACCGGAAGCGAGTCCCACAGTACTCGTCGTCCTAACTGCCACCACGGCAGCGCTGGGGCGGACGTACGGGAATCTTTCGGGAAGCAAGGTGCGGCACCGGCCAGGCACCCGGTGGGCCTTCCGCCCCCGGCTCGCGGTTTCCGGAAGGGCCGTGTGCAATCCCGCAGGGATGTTCGAACAAGGGGCATCTGTGTCAGCGGGAGCGCGACACGCCCGACCGCGTGGGTCGGAGAACGAAGGCAGCAGAAGGAATCCGCCGGGTTCCAGAGCGTGAGAAGAGACAGGACTACTGAGTAGCCATGGCGGGACAGAAGATCCGCATCCGGCTCAAGGCCTACGACCACGAGGTCATCGACAGCTCGGCGAAGAAGATCGTCGAGACGGTGACGCGTACTGGTGCGTCGGTCGCGGGCCCGGTGCCGCTGCCCACTGAGAAGAACGTGTACTGCGTCATCAAGTCGCCGCACAAGTACAAGGACTCGCGCGAGCACTTCGAGATGCGCACGCACAAGCGCCTGATCGACATCCTCGACCCCACCCCCAAGACCGTTGACTCTCTGATGCGACTCGACCTCCCGGCCGGTGTCGACATCGAGATCAAGCTCTGAGGCCGGTGATCTGAGAGATGGCTAAGCAGATCAAGGGCATCCTGGGCGAGAAGCTCGGCATGACGCAGGTGTGGGACGCGAACAACCGCGTCGTCCCGGTCACCGTCGTCAAGGCCGGCCCCAACGTCGTCACCCAGGTCCGCACGAACGATGTCGACGGCTACGAGTCCGTCCAGATCGCCTTCGGCGAGATCGACCCGCGCAAGGTGAACAAGCCCCTCAAGGGCCACTTCGCCAAGGCCGACGTCACTCCCCGTCGCCACCTCGTCGAGATCCGCACCGCGGACGCCTCCGAGTACACGCTGGGCCAGGAGATCACCGCTGAGGTGTTCGAGGCCGGCGTGAAGGTCGACGTGACCGGCAAGAGCAAGGGCAAGGGCTTCGCCGGTGTCATGAAGCGCCACAACTTCCGTGGCCTCGGCGCCGGACACGGCACCCAGCGCAAGCACCGCTCCCCCGGTTCCATCGGTGGCTGCGCCACCCCGGGCCGTGTGTTCAAGGGCCTCCGCATGGCGGGTCGCATGGGCAACGAGCGGGTCACCACCCAGAACCTGACCGTCCACGCCGTTGACGCGGAGAAGGGTCTGCTGCTCATCAAGGGCGCGGTTCCCGGTCCGAACGGCGGCCTCGTCCTGGTCCGCACCGCGGCCAAGGGGGCCTGAGGTAATGAGCACTGTTGACATCCTTTCGCCGGCGGGCGACAAGGCCGGTTCCGTCGAGCTCCCCGCGGAGATCTTCGGCGTTGAGAAGGTCAGCATTCCGCTGATCCACCAGGTCGTCGTCGCACAGCTGGCCGCTGCCCGACAGGGCACGCACAAGACCAAGACCCGTGGCGAGGTCCGCGGCGGTGGCAAGAAGCCGTACCGCCAGAAGGGCACCGGTCGCGCCCGTCAGGGTTCGACCCGCGCGCCGCAGTTCGCCGGTGGTGGCGTCGTGCACGGTCCCGTGCCGCGTGACTACTCGCAGCGGACCCCGAAGAAGATGAAGGCTGCCGCGCTGCGTCACGCCCTCACCGACCGGGCCCGCCACAACCGCATCCACGTCGTCTCCGGCGTCGTCGAGGGCGACAGCCCGTCGACGAAGGCCGCCCGGACGCTGTTCGGCAAGATCTCGGAGCGCAAGAACCTGCTCCTGGTCGTCGACCGCGCCGACGAGGCCGCGTGGCTGTCCGCCCGCAACCTGCCCCAGGTCCACATCCTGGAGCCGGGCCAGCTGAACACGTACGACGTTCTCGTCTCGGACGACGTGGTCTTCACCAAGGCCGCTTTCGAGTCCTTCGTGTCGGGCCCGAAGGCCAATGACACCGAAGGGAGCGAGGTCTGATGGCTATCCGTCACCCCGCTATCGCCTCGAAGGCCGCGAAGAAGGCCAAGGAGGCTCGCGTCAAGAAGGCGCGTCGCCACGCCACCGAGGGCAAGAACACGGTCGAGACCCCGCTGAGCAAGTCCTTCACGGACCCCCGTGACGTGCTGCTCAAGCCGGTCGTCTCCGAGAAGAGCTACGCGCTCCTCGACGAGGGCAAGTACACGTTCATCGTCGACCCGAACGCCAACAAGACCCAGATCAAGCAGGCCGTCCAGGCGGTCTTCTCGGTCAAGGTCACCGGGGTCAACACGATCAACCGCCAGGGCAAGCGCAAGCGGACCCGCACGGGCTTCGGCCAGCGTGCGTCCACCAAGCGCGCGATCGTGACCCTCGCCGAGGGCGACCGTATCGACATCTTCGGCGGTCCGACCGCGTAAGCGGGTCGGATCGTCCGATATCGGACGAGGACTGAGAAATGGGAATCCGCAAGTACAAGCCGACTACGCCGGGCCGTCGCGGCTCGAGCGTCGCCGACTTCGTCGAGGTCACGCGGTCCACGCCGGAGAAGTCGTTGGTCCGCCCCCTGCACAGCAAGGGTGGCCGTAACAACTCCGGTCGTGTGACCGTCCGCCACCAGGGTGGTGGCCACAAGCGCGCCTACCGCGTGATCGACTTCCGTCGTCACGACAAGGACGGCGTGCCGGCGAAGGTCGCGCACATCGAGTACGACCCCAACCGCACCGCGCGCATCGCGCTCCTGCACTACGCGGACGGCGAGAAGCGCTACATCCTCGCGCCGCGTGGCCTGAGCCAGGGCGACCGCGTCGAGAACGGTCCCGGGGCCGACATCAAGCCGGGTAACAACCTCGCCCTGCGCAACATCCCGGTCGGTACCACGCTGCACGCCATCGAGCTGCGTCCGGGCGGCGGCGCGAAGTTCGCCCGCTCCGCCGGCGCCTCGGTGCAGCTGCTCGCGAAGGAGGGCCAGATGGCCCACCTCCGTATGCCGTCCGGTGAGATCCGCCTGGTCGACGTGCGCTGCCGCGCCACCGTCGGCGAGGTCGGCAACGCCGAGCAGAGCAACATCAACTGGGGCAAGGCGGGCCGTAAGCGGTGGCTGGGCGTTCGCCCGACCGTCCGTGGTGTGGTCATGAACCCGGTTGACCACCCGCACGGTGGTGGTGAGGGCCGGACCTCCGGTGGTCGCCACCCTGTGTCCCCGTGGGGCAAGAAGGAAGGCCGTACTCGTTCGCCCAAGAAGGCGTCGAACAAGTACATCGTCCGCCGCCGCAAGACGAACAAGAAGCGCTAAGGACGGGTTGAGATGCCTCGTAGCTTGAAGAAGGGGCCCTTCGTCGACGACCACCTGATGAAGAAGGTGGACGCCCAGAACGAAGCGGGCACCAAGAACGTCATCAAGACCTGGTCCCGTCGCTCGATGATCGTGCCGGCCATGCTCGGCCACACGCTCGCGGTGCACAACGGCAAGACCCACATCCCGGTGTTTGTCACCGAGTCGATGGTCGGCCACAAGCTCGGCGAGTTCTCGCCGACCCGCACCTTCCGGGGCCACGTCAAGGACGACCGGAAGTCGAAGCGCCGCTAGTCGGCGGGGTGCAATCGACCATGACAGACACTGAAGGGACAACCATGGAAGCCAGGGCCCAGGCGCGGTACATCCGCGTCACGCCCATGAAGGCCCGCCGCGTGGTGGACCTCATCCGTGGCATGGACGCCACGGAGGCTCAGGCGGTCCTGCGTTTCGCCCCGCAGGCCGCGAGCGTGCCGGTCGGCAAGGTGCTGGACAGCGCCATCGCCAACGCCGCGCACAACTACGACCACACCGATGTCGACAGCCTCTACATCTCCGAGGCCTACGTCGACGAGGGCCCGACCCTGAAGCGGTTCCGGCCGCGCGCCCAGGGCCGTGCCTACCGGATCCGCAAGCGGACCAGCCACATCACCGTGGTCGTCAGCAGCAAGGAAGGAACCCGGTAATGGGCCAGAAGGTAAACCCGCACGGGTTCCGGCTCGGTGTCACGACCGACTTCAAGTCGCGTTGGTACGCCGACAAGCTGTACAAGGACTACGTCAAGGAAGACGTCGCCATCCGTCGGATGATGACGTCCGGCATGGAGCGCGCCGGCATCTCCAAGGTCGAGATCGAGCGCACCCGTGACCGCGTGCGTGTGGACATCCACACCGCTCGTCCGGGCATCGTCATCGGCCGCCGCGGCGCCGAGGCCGACCGCATCCGCGGCGACCTCGAGAAGCTCACCGGCAAGCAGGTCCAGCTGAACATCCTCGAGGTCAAGAACCCTGAGACCGACGCTCAGCTGGTCGCCCAGGCCGTCGCCGAGCAGCTCTCCTCCCGCGTCTCCTTCCGCCGTGCCATGCGCAAGAGCATGCAGTCGGCGATGAAGGCCGGCGCCAAGGGCATCAAGATCCAGTGCGGTGGCCGCCTCGGTGGCGCCGAGATGTCCCGCTCGGAGTTCTACCGCGAGGGCCGCGTGCCCCTGCACACGCTCCGCGCGAACGTGGACTACGGCTTCTTCGAGGCCAAGACGACCTTCGGCCGCATCGGCGTGAAGGTCTGGATCTACAAGGGCGACGTCAAGAACATCGCCGAGGTCCGCGCCGAGAACGCCGCTGCCCGCGCCGGCAACCGCCCGGCCCGTGGTGGCAACGACCGCCCGGCCCGTGGTGGCCGCGGTGGCGAGCGTGGCGGGCGCGGTCGCAAGCCGCAGCAGGCTGCCGGCGCCGAGGCCCCCAAGGCCGAGGCTCCCGCCGCCGCTCCGGCTGAGAGCACCGGAACGGAGGCCTGACCGTCATGCTGATCCCCCGTAGGGTCAAGCACCGCAAGCAGCACCACCCCAAGCGCAACGGCATGTCCAAGGGTGGCACGCAGGTTGCGTTCGGCGAGTACGGCATCCAGGCGCTGACCCCGGCGTACGTCACGAACCGCCAGATCGAAGCGGCTCGTATCGCCATGACCCGTCACATCAAGCGTGGCGGCAAGGTCTGGATCAACATCTACCCGGACCGCCCCCTCACCAAGAAGCCGGCCGAGACCCGCATGGGTTCCGGTAAGGGTTCGCCGGAGTGGTGGGTGGCCAACGTCAAGCCCGGACGCGTGATGTTCGAGCTGTCGTACCCCAACGAGAAGATCGCGCGCGAGGCCCTGACCCGTGCGGCTCACAAGCTGCCGATGAAGTGCAAGATCGTCAAGCGCGAGGCAGGTGAAGCGTGATGTCGGCCGGTACCAAGGCGTCTGAGCTGCGCGAGCTGGGCAACGAGGAGCTTTTGAACAAGCTCCGCGAGGCCAAGGAAGAGCTGTTCAACCTCCGCTTCCAGGCGGCGACGGGCCAGCTCGAGAACCACGGGCGGCTCAAGGCCGTCCGCAAGGACATCGCGCGGATCTACACCCTGATGCGTGAGCGCGAGCTGGGCATCGAGACGGTGGAGAGCGCCTGATGAGCGAGAGCAGCAACGTGACTGAAGAGACCAAGACGGACCGCGGTTTCCGCAAGACCCGTGAGGGTCTGGTCGTCAGCGACAAGATGGACAAGACCGTCGTCGTCGCCGTCGAGGACCGCGTCAAGCACGCGCTGTACGGCAAGGTCATCCGTCGTACGAACAAGCTCAAGGCCCACGACGAGCAGAACGCCGCGGGTGTCGGCGACCGCGTCCTCCTGATGGAGACCCGGCCGCTGTCCGCGACCAAGCGCTGGCGCGTCGTCGAGATCCTCGAGAAGGCCAAGTAATTCCTGCGGGGCAAACCCCGCAGGTCAGTTCCGCCAGGCTCCGGGGGACCGCTCGGTGAGCGGCCCCCGGGGAACCGGCAGACGATCAGGAGATAGACGTGATCCAGCAGGAGTCGCGACTGCGTGTCGCCGACAACACGGGTGCGAAGGAGATCCTCTGCATCCGTGTGCTCGGCGGCTCCGGTCGCCGCTACGCGGGTATCGGTGACGTCATCGTCGCCACCGTCAAGGACGCGATCCCCGGTGGCAACGTGAAGAAGGGTGACGTCGTCAAGGCGGTCATCGTTCGCACCGTCAAGGAGCGCCGCCGTCCGGACGGCTCGTACATCCGCTTCGACGAGAACGCCGCCGTCATTCTCAAGAACGACGGCGACCCTCGTGGCACCCGTATCTTCGGCCCGGTCGGCCGTGAGCTGCGCGAGAAGAAGTTCATGAAGATCATCTCCCTCGCGCCGGAGGTGCTGTGAGCATGAAGATCAAGAAGGGCGACCTGGTCCAGGTCATCACCGGTAAGGACAAGGGCAAGCAGGGCAAGGTCATCGCGGCCTTCCCCCGTGAGGACCGTGTCCTGGTCGAGGGTGTCAACCGGGTCAAGAAGCACACCAAGGCCGGTCCGACGGCTCGCGGTTCGCAGGCCGGCGGCATCGTCACCACCGAGGCGCCGATCCACGTCTCCAACGTCCAGCTGGTCGTGGAGAAGGACGGCAAGAAGGTCGTGACCCGCGTCGGTTACCGCTTCGACGACGAGGGCAACAAGATCCGCGTTGCCAAGCGGACGGGTGAGGACATCTGATGGCTACCACCACCACTCCGCGTCTGAAGCAGAAGTACCGCGAGGAGATCGCGGGCAAGCTGCGTGACGAGTTCAAGTACGAGAACGTCATGCAGATCCCCGGCCTCGTCAAGATCGTGGTCAACATGGGTGTGGGCGACGCCGCCCGCGACTCCAAGCTGATCGAGGGCGCCATCCGCGACCTCACCACGATCACCGGTCAGAAGCCGGCCGTCACCAAGGCCCGCAAGTCCATCGCGCAGTTCAAGCTGCGTGAGGGTCAGCCGATCGGTGCCCACGTCACGCTCCGTGGCGACCGCATGTGGGAGTTCCTGGACCGCACCCTGTCGCTGGCGCTCCCGCGCATCCGCGACTTCCGCGGCCTGTCCCCCAAGCAGTTCGACGGCCGTGGCAACTACACCTTCGGTCTCACGGAGCAGGTCATGTTCCACGAGATCGACCAGGACAAGATCGACCGCGTCCGGGGTATGGACATCACCGTGGTCACCACGGCGACCAACGACGCTGAGGGCCGCGCGCTCCTCCGTCACCTCGGCTTCCCCTTCAAGGAGGCGTGAGCGAGATGGCGAAGAAGGCTCTGATCGCGAAGGCTGCTCGCAAGCCCAAGTTCGGCGTGCGTGCGTACACCCGCTGCCAGCGCTGCGGTCGTCCGCACTCCGTGTACCGCAAGTTCGGCCTGTGCCGCGTGTGCCTTCGTGAGATGGCTCACCGTGGCGAGCTGCCGGGCGTGACCAAGAGCTCCTGGTAATCCCCACTTCAGGGATTCCGGAAGACTCTCGGTAAGCATCTGGGTGGACAGGGGCCCGCTCCGCATGGCTTAGGCTTGTGGGGTTGGGCGCCTGTCGCCGCCCGTACGACTTACTACGCCGTAGGTCCACCGCGCCGCACCCGTCCCGTCTCGGATCGGGGAGAGGGATGGCGCACCAGGAAACCCCGGCGAGAGAGGCCGAAGGCCAATTCATGACCATGACTGATCCGATCGCAGACATGCTTACGCGTCTGCGGAACGCGAACTCGGCGTACCACGACTCGGTGTCGATGCCGCACTCCAAGATCAAGTCTCACATCGCGGAGATCCTCCAGCAGGAGGGCTTCATCACGGGCTGGAAGGTCGAGGACGCCGAGGTCGGCAAGAACCTCGTCCTGGAGCTGAAGTTCGGCCCCAACCGTGAGCGCTCCATCGCGGGCATCAAGCGGATCTCCAAGCCCGGTCTCCGGGTGTACGCGAAGTCCACCAACCTGCCGAAGGTGCTCGGCGGCCTCGGCGTGGCGATCATCTCCACGTCGCACGGGCTCCTCACCGACAAGCAGGCCGGCAAGAAGGGCGTGGGTGGGGAAGTCCTCGCCTACGTCTGGTAGCGGAAGGGAACGGAGGAAACAGCTATGTCGCGCATCGGCAAGCTCCCCATCGCGGTTCCCGCCGGCGTGGACGTCACCATCGACGGCCAGACGGTCTCGGTCAAGGGCCCCAAGGGCACGCTGACCCACACCGTCGTGGCGCCGATCGAGATCGCCAAGGGTGAGGACGGCGTCCTGAACGTCACCCGCCCCAACGACGAGCGTCAGAACAAGGCCCTGCACGGCCTGTCCCGCACGCTGGTGGCGAACATGATCACCGGCGTGACCCAGGGTTACGTGAAGAAGCTCGAAATCAGCGGTGTCGGTTACCGCGTTGTCGCCAAGGGTTCGAACCTGGAGTTCTCCCTCGGTTACAGCCACCCGATCCTGATCGAGGCGCCCGAGGGCATCACCTTCAAGGTGGAGGCCCCCACCCGCTTCTCGGTCGAGGGCATCGACAAGCAGAAGGTCGGCGAGGTTGCGGCCAACATCCGCAAGCTGCGCAAGCCGGACCCGTACAAGGCCAAGGGCGTCAAGTACGAGGGCGAAGTCATCCGCCGCAAGGTCGGAAAGGCGGGTAAGTAAGCCATGGCATACGGGCAGAAGATCCTCAAGGGCGACGCCTACAAGCGCGCCGCGATCAAGCGCCGTCACATCCGGATCCGCAAGCGGATCAACGGTACGGCGGAGCGTCCCCGTCTGGTCGTGACCCGCTCCAACCGCCACATCGTGGCGCAGGTGATCGACGACCTGAAGGGTCACACCCTGGCGTCGGCGTCCACCCTGGACAGCTCGATCCGCGGTGGCGAGGGCGACAAGTCCGCGCAGGCCAAGCAGGTCGGCGCCCTGGTCGCCGAGCGTGCCAAGGCCGCCGGTGTCGAGACCGTCGTGTTCGACCGTGGTGGCAACCAGTACGCCGGGCGCATCGCCGCCCTGGCGGACGCCGCCCGCGAAGCCGGGCTCAAGTTCTGAGCCGCTTGTAGCTAGCGGAAAGAGAGAGGTAATCCAATGGCTGGACCCCAGCGCCGCGGAAGCGGTGCCGGTGGCGGCGAGCGGCGGGACCGGAAGGGCCGTGACGGCGGCGCTGCTGCCGCCGAGAAGACCGCGTACGTTGAGCGCGTCGTCGCGATCAACCGCGTCGCCAAGGTTGTGAAGGGTGGTCGTCGCTTCAGCTTCACCGCGCTGGTCGTGGTGGGCGACGGTGACGGCACCGTGGGTGTCGGCTACGGCAAGGCCAAGGAGGTGCCGGCCGCCATCGCCAAGGGTGTTGAGGAGGCCAAGAAGCACTTCTTCAAGGTCCCCCGTATCCAGGGCACCATCCCGCACCCCATCCAGGGTGAGAAGGCTGCCGGCGTCGTGCTCCTCAAGCCCGCGTCCCCGGGTACCGGTGTTATCGCCGGTGGTCCGGTGCGTGCCGTGCTCGAGTGCGCCGGTATCCACGACGTGCTGTCGAAGTCGCTCGGCTCCGACAACGCGATCAACATCGTGCACGCGACCGTGGCGGCCCTGAAGGGCCTGCAGCGTCCCGAGGAGATCGCGGCCCGCCGTGGTCTGCCCCTGGAGGACGTCGCCCCCGCGGCTCTGCTGCGCGCTCGTGCCGGGGCGGGTGTGTGATCATGGCGCAGCTCAAGATCACGCAGGTCAAGTCCTACATCGGCAGCAAGCAGAACCACCGTGACACCCTGCGCTCCCTTGGTCTCAAGGGGATCAACACGCAGGTCGTCAAGGAGGACCGCCCCGAGTTCCGCGGCATGGTGCACACCGTCCGCCACCTCGTGACGGTCGAGGAGGTCGACTGATCATGGCGGAGCAGAACCCGCTCAAGATCCACAACCTCCGTCCCGCCCCCGGCGCCAAGACCGCGAAGACCCGTGTCGGTCGTGGTGAGGCGTCGAAGGGTAAGACGGCCGGTCGTGGTACCAAGGGCACCAAGGCCCGCTACCAGGTTCCGGAGCGCTTCGAGGGCGGGCAGATGCCCCTCCACATGCGTCTCCCGAAGCTGAAGGGCTTCAAGAACCCGTTCAAGACCGAGTACCAGGTCGTGAACCTCGACAAGCTGGCCGCGCTCTACCCCGAGGGTGGCGAGGTCACCGTCGAGGGTCTGGTGGCCAAGGGCGCCGTTCGCAAGAACGCGCTCGTCAAGGTCCTCGGCCAGGGCGAGATCTCCGTGGCGCTGCAGGTGACGGTCGACGCCGTCTCCGGCTCTGCCAAGGAGAAGATCACCGCCGCCGGCGGTTCCGTCACCGAGCTCGTCTGAACTCCACAGGCGTCTCGATGACCTGAGCGATCCCGACCGGGGATACCCCACAAATGGGGTATCCCCGGTTGGTCGTTCCTAGGGCGGCAGTCTCGCCGGTAAGGTGGCCTGCACTGCCCTCTTTACACAGGGTGCTGCACTTCCGGCACTCTGAGCGGCAGTTGACCGTTACCTATTCGTCGAACCTCAAGACCGTCACCCTTGACGCAGTTGCGCGGGGGTCGCAGGAGGCACCGTGCTCACCGCGTTCGCCCGGGCGTTCAAGACGCCCGACCTGCGCAAGAAGCTGCTCTTCACGCTCGGCATCATCGTGGTCTACCGGGTCGGTACGCACATCCCGATCCCAGGCGTCGACTACCGGAACGTCCAGACCTGTATCGACAACGCCCAGGCCAACCAGGGTCTCTTCGGCCTGGTCAACATGTTCAGCGGTGGCGCGCTGCTGCAGATCACGATCTTCGCGCTGGGCATCATGCCGTACATCACGGCGAGCATCATTCTGCAGCTGCTGACCGTGGTGATCCCGCGCCTGGAAGCCCTGAAGAAGGAGGGCCAGGCCGGTACGGCGAAGATCACGCAGTACACCCGTTATCTGACGATCGCCCTCGCCATCCTCCAGGGCACCGGCCTCGTCGCCACCGCCCGCAGCGGCGCGCTGTTCCAGGGCTGCCCGGTGGCCAGCCAGATCGTCCCGGACCAGTCGATCTTCGTCACGATCACCATGGTCATCACCATGACCGCCGGTACGGCCGCCGTGATGTGGCTCGGTGAGCTCATCACCGACCGCGGCATCGGCAACGGCATGTCGATCCTGATGTTCATCTCGATCGCCGCCACGTTCCCGTCCGCCCTGTGGGCCATCAAGGAGCAGGGCTCGCTGGCCGACGGCTGGATCGAGTTCGGCACCGTCATCGCGGTCGGCCTCGTCATGGTCGGCCTGGTCGTCTTCGTCGAGCAGGCCCAGCGCCGGATCCCGGTGCAGTACGCCAAGCGCATGATCGGCCGCCGTTCCTACGGCGGTACGTCGACCTACATCCCGCTCAAGGTGAACCAGGCGGGTGTCATCCCCGTCATCTTCGCCTCGTCGCTGCTCTACATCCCCGCGCTGATCGCGCAGTTCGCCGGAGGCAACTCGGGCTGGAAGACCTGGATCGAGCAACACTTCGTCAAGGGCGACCACCCGTACTACATCATCACGTACTTCCTGCTGATCGTTTTCTTCGCGTTCTTCTATGTGGCGATCTCCTTCAACCCCGAAGAAGTCGCCGACAACATGAAGAAGTATGGTGGCTTCATCCCGGGCATCCGGGCTGGCCGACCGACCGCTGAGTACCTGAGCTACGTGCTCAACCGGATCACCTGGCCGGGTTCGCTGTACTTGGGGCTGATCGCTCTCGTGCCGACGATGGCGTTGGTTGGTTTCGGGGCAAACCAGAACTTCCCGTTCGGCGGCACCAGCATCCTGATCATCGTGGGTGTGGGCCTGGAGACGGTGAAGCAGATCGAGAGCCAGCTCCAGCAGCGCAATTACGAAGGGTTCCTCCGCTGATGCGAATCGTCCTCGTCGGGCCGCCGGGCGCCGGTAAGGGAACGCAGGCCGCGTTCCTGGCCCAGAACCTGTCGATCCCGCACATCTCCACGGGCGACCTGTTCCGGGCCAACATCAGCCGGCAGACGGAACTCGGCAAACTGGCGAAGTCCTACATGGACGCGGGCAACCTCGTGCCCGACGAGGTCACCATCGCCATGGCGAAGGACCGCATGGAGCAGCCGGACGCCGAGGGCGGTTTCCTGCTGGACGGCTTCCCGCGCAACGTCTCGCAGGCCGAGGCTCTCGACGAGCTGCTGGAGACCGAGAGCATGCAGCTCGACGCGGTGCTCGACCTGGAGGTCCCCGAGGACGAGGTGGTCAAGCGGATCGCCGGCCGCCGCATCTGCCGCAACGACTCGTCGCACGTGTTCCACGTGACGTACAAGCAGCCGGCCAAGGACGGCGTCTGCGACGTCTGCGGCGGCGAGCTGTACCAGCGGGACGACGACTCCGAGGAGACGGTCCGCACGCGGCTGGAGGTCTACCACACCCAGACCGAGCCGATCATCGACTACTACAAGGCCCAGGGCCTGGTGGTCACGATCTCGGCGCTCGGCAAGGTGGAGGACGTCACGCGGCGCGCCATGGAGGCGCTCAAGCGTGGTGAGGACGACAAGTAGTCGTTCGTACGCAGCTACGGCCGCGGTTCCCCTCGGGGACCGCGGCTGCTGTGTGGGCGGGGCCGTCGCCCGGCCCCGTATCGTTGAAGGCGTTCACCGTCGCCACAAGGTCCAGAAAGGCCGTAGCCCCCATGGTGCAGATCAAGACCCCCGAGCAGATCGCCAAGATGCGTGAGGCGGGGCTGGTCGTCGCCGCCATCCACGCGGCGACCCGTGAGGCCGCCGTCCCCGGGGCCACCACCAGGGATCTGGACCAGGTCGCCCGCAAGGTGCTCGCCGAGCACAACGCCAAGCCGAACTTCCTCGGCTACGGCGGCTTCCCCGCGACCATCTGCACGTCGGTGAACGAGGTCGTCGTCCACGGCATCCCCTCCGACGACGTCGTCCTCAAGGACGGGGACGTCATCTCCATCGACTGCGGCGCGATCATCGACGGCTGGCACGGCGACGCGGCCTTCACGGCCTTCGTCGGCTCCGGTCACGCCCCGGAGCTGATCGAGCTCTCCCGGGTGACCGAGGAGTCGATGTGGGCCGGCATCGCCGCGATGAAGCAGGGCAACCGGCTGGTGGACATCTCCCGGGCCATCGAGACGTACATCCGCCGCCAGCCCAAGCCGGGCGGCGGCAAGTACGGGATCATCGAGGACTACGGCGGCCACGGCATCGGCACCGAGATGCACATGGACCCGCACCTGCTGAACTACGTCGACCGGCGGCGCGGCAAGGGCCCCAAGCTGGTGCCCGGGTTCTGCCTGGCGATCGAGCCGATGGTGTCGCTGGGGACGCCGCGGACGGAGGTCCTGGAGGACGACTGGACGGTCGTCACCACGGACGGCACGTGGTCGTCGCACTGGGAGCACTCCGTCGCGCTGACGGAGGAGGGGCCGCTCGTGCTGACGTCTCCCGACGGGGGCAAGGCGAAGCTCGCCGAGCTGGGCATCCAGGCCGCGCCGGATCCGCTGGGCTGAGCGCCGTGCGCGTCCGCGCCCCGGTCGGGGCCGTTCGCGCGGTTCCCCGCGCCCCTCAGGGGCGCGCTTAAAGCTCTTGTGGGCCGGGCAGACTCTCTCGATTCGTTTTTCCGAGGGGCCTGACGTAGACTGACTCGTCGGCTCTTGTGTACCCGCATGCCTGCATGCGGCCCGCACGGAGTCGATCAAGGTAGTCGATTCGAAGGGCGAAGCGTGGCCAAGAAGCAAGGTGCCATCGAGATCGAGGGCACTGTCGTCGAGTCTCTTCCGAACGCCATGTTCAAGGTCGAGCTCCAGAACGGCCACCAGGTCCTGGCACACATCAGCGGCAAGATGCGTATGCACTACATCCGCATCCTCCCTGACGACCGGGTCGTGGTGGAGCTGTCTCCGTACGACCTGACGCGTGGCCGGATCGTCTACCGCTACAAGTAGATCTTGCCTGTGTCCCGGCGCCTCGTGCGTCCGGGCTGCCGGCACTGACCCGGAGAACCTCACCCCATGAAGGTCAAGCCGAGCGTCAAGAAGATCTGCGACAAGTGCAGGGTGATCCGCCGTCACGGCCGGGTCATGGTCATCTGCGAGAACCCGCGCCACAAGCAGCGCCAGGGCTGACGCACGACCGATCCCTCTGCATCCATCGCAGAGATTCGCGCGACGCAAGCTGAATAGTTCATACGCAGGACCCAGGCGGACACCGAGCCGCCTGACACCCCCGGTCGGAGGCCGGGGACCCAGTTCGTACCTGGTACGGCGGCTGGGAGTCGGTTCTGTGGAAGACCTCCGACAAGCAACTGGAGCCATTGAATGGCACGCGTTTCCGGTGTTGACATCCCGCGCGACAAGCGCGTGGAGATCGCCCTCACCTACGTGTTCGGCATCGGCCGGACCCTCTCGCAGCAGACGCTGGCCGCCACCGGCGTCGACCCGAACACCCGCGTTCGCGACCTCTCCGAGGAGCAGCTCGTCGCGATCCGCGAGTACGTCGACAACAACATCAAGACCGAGGGTGACCTCCGTCGTGAGATCCAGGCCGACATCCGCCGCAAGGTGGAGATCGGTACCTACCAGGGTCTGCGTCACCGTCGTGGTCTGCCCGTCCGCGGTCAGCGCACCAGCACCAACGCGCGTACCCGCAAGGGCCCGCGTCGCGCCATCGCCGGCAAGAAGAAGCCGGGCAAGAAGTAGTCCACAGCGGACGCCTGTCCACGGTCTTCGCTGTAGGACCGACCACCTCCCGTAGGAGTTAGAGATGCCCCCCAAGGGTCGTCAGGGCGCTGCCAAGAAGGTGCGCCGCAAGGAAAAGAAGAACGTCGCTCACGGCCACGCGCACATCAAGAGCACGTTCAACAACACGATCGTCTCGATCACGGACCCGTCCGGCAACGTGATCTCCTGGGCCTCCGCCGGCCACGTCGGCTTCAAGGGTTCCCGGAAGTCCACGCCGTTCGCCGCGCAGATGGCCGCCGAGTCGGCTGCCCGCCGCGCCCAGGAGCACGGCATGCGCAAGGTCGACGTGTTCGTGAAGGGCCCGGGTTCCGGTCGTGAGACCGCGATCCGCTCCCTGCAGGCCACGGGCCTCGAGGTCGGCTCCATCCAGGACGTCACCCCGACCCCGCACAACGGCTGCCGTCCGCCGAAGCGCCGCCGCGTCTGACGCGTCGCCTTCGGGTTCACGGTTTTCGGGCGGTACGGCTCCGTGAAAGGGCCGTATCGCCCGTACCCTTGCAGTACCCGCTTCTTCTTTGTCGGAGGCGGTTCAAGTCGGGCGTCAAATAGCGGGCGCCCCCGACTGAAGGATCTGATCCACACATGCTGATCGCTCAGCGTCCCTCGTTGACCGAAGAGGTCGTCGACGAGTTCCGCTCCCGGTTCGTGATCGAGCCGCTGGAGCCGGGCTTCGGCTACACCCTCGGCAACTCCCTGCGCCGGACCCTCCTCTCCTCGATCCCGGGTGCGGCGGTCACGTCCATCCGCATCGACGGCGTGCTGCACGAGTTCACCACCGTGCCGGGCGTCAAGGAGGACGTCACCGACCTGATCCTCAACATCAAGCAGCTGGTCGTCTCCTCGGAGCACGACGAGCCGGTCGTGATGTACCTGCGCAAGCAGGGCCCGGGTCTGGTCACCGCCGCCGACATCGCGCCCCCGGCCGGTGTCGAGGTGCACAACCCCGACCTCGTCCTCGCCACGCTCAACGGCAAGGGCAAGCTGGAGATGGAGCTGACGGTCGAGCGCGGCCGCGGTTACGTCTCCGCCGTGCAGAACAAGCAGGTCGGCCAGGAGATCGGCCGGATCCCGGTCGACTCGATCTACTCGCCGGTGCTCAAGGTCACGTACAAGGTCGAGGCCACGCGTGTCGAGCAGCGCACCGACTTCGACAAGCTGATCGTCGACGTCGAGACCAAGCAGGCCATGCGTCCGCGTGACGCCATGGCGTCGGCCGGCAAGACCCTGGTCGAGCTGTTCGGTCTCGCCCGTGAGCTGAACATCGACGCCGAGGGCATCGACATGGGTCCGTCCCCGACGGACGCCGCCCTCGCCGCCGATCTGGCGCTGCCGATCGAGGAGCTGGAGCTCACCGTTCGGTCGTACAACTGCCTCAAGCGTGAGGGCATCCACTCCGTGGGTGAGCTCGTCGCGCGGTCCGAGGCGGACCTGCTCGACATCCGCAACTTCGGTGCGAAGTCGATCGACGAGGTCAAGGCGAAGCTGGCGGGTATGGGCCTGGCGCTCAAGGACTCGCCTCCCGGGTTCGACCCGACCGCTGCCGCGGACGCCTTCGGCGCCGACGACGACGCGGACGCCGGTTTCGTGGAGACCGAGCAGTACTGATCCGGCTGCCGGTCCGTTGTGGCTGGTCGCGCAGTTCCCCGCGCCCCTTACGGGGCGCGGATCCTCCGGGGCGTCGAAAGGCGCCCCGGATCTCCGACGGGCGACCGCCTGCTCGGATACTGACCTCGGTACCTGATACGGCCGGGGCAGACACCTAGGAGAAACACCATGCCGAAGCCCACCAAGGGTGCCCGTCTGGGCGGCAGCGCCGCGCACGAGAAGCTGATGCTCGCGAACCTCGCGAAGTCGCTGTTCGAGCACGGTCGTATCACCACCACCGAGGCGAAGGCTCGCCGCCTGCGCCCGTACGCCGAGCGTCTGGTCACCAAGGCGAAGAAGGGCGACCTTCACAACCGCCGTCAGGTGCTCCAGGTCATCACGGACAAGAGCATCGTCCACACGCTCTTCACCGAGATCGGCCCGCGCTACGAGAACCGTCCGGGTGGCTACACCCGCATCACCAAGATCGGCAACCGCCGTGGCGACAACGCGCCCATGGCCGTCATCGAGCTGGTCGAGGCGCTGACGGTGGCGCAGGAGGCGACCGGCGAGGCCGAGGCCGCGACCAAGCGCGCCGCGAAGGACGCCGAGGCTGCCGAGGCCCAGGTCGACACGACCAAGGCCGAGGACGCCCAGGAGTCCAAGGACGCCGAGGAGTCCAAGGACGCCTAGCCGTCTGCCGGGGGCTGTCCGCGGGCGGCTTGCGGTTCGTCGTGGCTGTCCGCGCAGTTCCCCGCGCCCCTGAAAGGGCGTTGTCGGCGGGCCCGTTCCCTTTTCCGGGGGGCGGGCCCGCCTTCGTGTGGGTGAGAGGATCCTGGGGTGAGTGACGAAGCAGAGGCCGGGCGGGTCCGGGTCCGGCTCGACCTGTCGTACGACGGCACCGAGTTCTCCGGGTGGGCCAAGCAGGCCGGGGGACGGCGGACCGTGCAGGGGGAGATCGAGGACGCCCTGCGGACCGTGACGCGGTCCGGGGAGACGTACGAACTGACCGTGGCCGGGCGTACGGACGCCGGGGTGCACGCCCGGGGGCAGGTCGCGCACGTCGATCTGCCGCGCGAGGTGTGGGCCGAGCACCACCAGAAGCTGCTCAAGCGGCTCGCCGGGCGACTGCCCCGGGACGTGCGGGTCTGGGCGCTGCGGGAGGCGCCCAGCGGGTTCGACGCCCGCTTCTCGGCGGTGTGGCGGCGGTACGCCTACCGGGTCACCGACAACCCCGGCGGTGTCGACCCGCTGCTGCGCAACCACGTGCTGTGGCACGACTGGCCGCTCGACGTGGACGCCATGAACGAGGCCGGCCGCGGACTGGTGGGCGAGCACGACTTCGCCGCCTACTGCAAGAAGCGGGAGGGGGCCACCACCATCCGCACGCTGCAGGAGCTGAGCCTGGTGCGCGGCGACGACGGGATCGTCACGGCCACCGTGCGGGCCGACGCCTTCTGCCACAACATGGTGCGCTCGCTCATCGGGGCGCTGCTGTTCGTGGGAGACGGGCACCGGCCGCCGGACTGGCCCGCGAAGGTGCTGGCGGCCGGCGTGCGGGACTCGGCCGTGCACGTCGTGCGGCCGCACGGGCTGACGCTGGAGGAAGTCGGCTACCCGGCCGACGAGTTGCTCGCCGCGCGCAGCAAGGAGGCGCGGAACAAGCGGTCGTTGCCGTCGGCCGGGTGCTGCTGAGGCCCGGTCACTCGTTCGCCGCGGCCGAGGCCTGGGCCTCGCCGCGGCGGCGGATCTGGTTGAACGTGAACTGCTGGAGGTCGCCGCTGGTGCGGAAGACCTCGGTGTCCTTCGTGGTGACATCCTTGCCGCTGGTGAAGCCCGCGTTGGCGAAGTAGGCGTAGCGGCCGAAGGAGTTGCTCGTCGTGTTGCAGATGGCGGACTCGCAGAAGCCCTTCACACCGCCGCCGGAGAGCGACTTCACGAAGCTCTTCTTGTCGGTCTGGCTCTTGGCCTTGAGCGCCTGGGCCTCCGTGTCGAAGACCGCCACGCCCATGGTGACCGCGATGCCGCCCTTGACGTAGGTCACGCGTATCAGACGCGTGCAGTCGTTGGCGGTGAGGACCTTGGGGAGGGTGCCGCCGGCGGCCGAGGCGCAGCTCCTGGTGTCGGCGGTGGGGCCCTTCTTGTAGACCGTGTCGCCCATCGTCAGCTGGGTGCCGGGGAAGAGCGTCTCCGGACTGAGCGGGGCCTTGTCCTTCTTCGCGCTGGCGATGAAGTCCTTCGGGTCCAGCGGGGGCGGGGCGCTGGTCGGGGCGAACGACGGGGCCGAGGCCGTGCCGCTGGGGATGTCCGCCGAGGGCAGGGAGGCGGGGCTGTCCGTCCGGCCGTCGCCGCCCGCCGAGACCACGGCCACCGCGACGGCGGTGCCGATCGCGACCGTGGCGAGCGCACCGCCGCCGACGAGCAGCAGACGGCGTCGCTTGTTGCGGGCCTCGGAGGCTTCAGCGAGCGCTGCCCAGTCGGGAGACCGGCCGCCCCCGCTGCTCCAGGGCTGCTGCGACTGCGGTTTCCAGGGATCCCACTGGGACTGAGGTCCCCCCTGCCCAAAGCTCATGGGGCGCATCTTAGACGGGACATGGGGCGTGCTGGTCCGCCTGGACGGGCTCCGCAGCCCCTAGCGTTCCTCCCATGCGCACGGGCAAAGGCGACATCTGCGGGTGGTTGGGGCGACTGCTGCCGGCCGTGGTGCTGCTGGTGTGCCTGTCGGTCTGGCCGGCCGCCGCGGTCGGGATCTGGCCGTCCGTCGTGGTCGGGGCGGTGCGGGCGGGCCGCCGGGCGCGCGGGGGCGGCTCCGTGGCGCGGTGGTGCGCCGGGGTGCTGGCCGATGTGGTGCTCTCGTCGGTGTTCCCGTACGTGCGGCCGGTCCGGTGGCGGGGAATGCGGCGGACGGCGCGCAGGGTGGTGACGCTGTGTGCCGCGCTGTGCACACCGGGGAGCATTCGGCGCCGGTGATCCCGCGTTTTGACCCTTGTCGAACACCCCGGTATTCTGCTTGTTCGTTGTGTATTGGCTTGCTCATTCTCACGGGACGGGCCCTTACACCGGTCCACCGGGCCGATGACCAGCGACCAGCACGCGGTTTGCGTCACCGCAGTGCGGTCAAGGCTGTCGTGATCGTTTCGGTGACCTGTTCAGGACCATTCACTCGAAGCGAAGGCTACGAACCGTGCGTACGTACAGCCCCAAGCCCGGCGATGTGACGCGCCAGTGGCACGTCATTGACGCTCAGGACGTCGTCCTGGGCCGTCTCGCCTCCACCGCAGCGACCCTTCTCCGGGGCAAGCACAAGCCGATCTACGCGCCGCACGTCGACGCTGGTGACTTCGTCATCATCATCAACGCCGACAAGGTGCACCTCTCCGGCAACAAGCGCACCCAGAAGATGGCGTACCGCCACTCCGGCTACCCGGGTGGTCTGCGCTCCGTCCGTTACGACGAGCTGCTCGACAAGAACCCCGAGAAGGCCATCGAGAAGGCCGTCAAGGGCATGCTCCCCAAGAACACTCTGGGCCGTCAGATGCTCTCGAAGCTGAAGGTCTACAAGGGTGACCAGCACCCGCACGGCGCGCAGCAGCCGCAGCCGTACGAGATCACCCAGGTCGCGCAGTAAGTCCGGCCACCCCCTAAGACTGAAGAGAATCTGAGGAGAATCGTGGCCGAGACCACTGCCGAGCAGCCGCTCGAAGAGCTTGACATCGACAGCTACACCACCGAGTCCGAGGTCCCCGTCGAGGGCGAGTACACCTCGGAGTCCATGGCGTCCCGCTTCGGCGAGCCCCAGCCGGCCGCCGGCCTGGGCCGTCGCAAGAACGCCATCGCCCGCGTCCGGATCGTCCCGGGCACCGGCAAGTGGAAGATCAACGGTCGCACCCTCGAGGACTACTTCCCGAACAAGGTGCACCAGCAGGAAGTCAACGAGCCGTTCAAGGTCCTCGAGCTCGAGGGCCGCTACGACGTCATCGCCCGCATCGCCGGTGGCGGTGTCTCCGGCCAGGCCGGTGCGCTCCGTCTCGGTGTCGCCCGCGCGCTGAACGAGGCCGACGTCGACAACAACCGCGGTCCGCTGAAGAAGGCCGGTTTCCTCCGCCGTGACGACCGCGCGGTCGAGCGCAAGAAGGCCGGTCTGAAGAAGGCCCGCAAGGCTCCGCAGTACAGCAAGCGCTAAACGCGACGCCCGTCCTCGCGACTGGCTTCGCCTCGATCGCCCCGGCGGCACGGTTGTGCTGCCGGGGCGGTTCGTTTACACAACCCCTACCGGCCCCGGACAGTCTCAGGGGAGGTACGCGGGAATGTGAGCCGCATTCTCTTCAGCAATACGGAGGACACCACAGTGGGACGACTCTTCGGCACGGACGGCGTGCGCGGTGTCGCCAACGCGGATCTCACGGCGGAGATGGCCCTGGGCCTGTCCGTGGCCGCGGCGCACGTACTGGCCGAGGCGGGCACGTTCGAGGGGCACCGGCCCACCGCGATCGTCGGACGTGACCCCCGCGCCTCCGGGGAGTTCCTGGAAGCCGCCGTGGTGGCGGGCCTGGCCAGCGCCGGTGTGGACGTCCTGCGTGTCGGTGTGCTGCCGACGCCCGCCGTGGCGTTCCTGACCGGGGAGCTCGGCGCCGACCTGGGTGTGATGCTCTCCGCGAGCCACAACGCCATGCCGGACAACGGCATCAAGTTCTTCGCCCGCGGCGGCCACAAGCTCGCCGACGAGCTGGAGGACCGCATCGAGTCCGTCTACGAGGAGCACCGCACCGGCGCCCCGTGGGACCGGCCGACCGGCGCCGGGGTGGGCCGGGTGCGCGACTACGACCAGGGCTCCGACCGGTACGTCGCCCATCTGCTGGGTGTCCTGCCGAACCGGCTCGACGGGCTGAAGGTCGTCCTGGACGAGGCGCACGGCGCCGCCGCCCGGGTCTCGCCCGAGGCGTTCCGGCGGGCCGGTGCCGAGGTCGTCACGATCGGGGCCGAACCGGACGGGCTCAACATCAACGACGGGTGCGGCTCCACGCACCTGGACCTGCTCAAGGCCGCCGTCGTCGAGCAGGGGGCCGACCTCGGCATCGCGCACGACGGCGACGCCGACCGGTGCCTCGCCGTGGACCACACCGGCGAGGAGGTGGACGGCGACCAGATCCTCGCCGTGCTCGCCCTGGCCATGCGGGAGCAGTCCACGCTGCGGTCCGACGCGGTCGTGGCGACCGTGATGTCCAACCTGGGCTTCAAGCTCGCCATGGAGCGCGAGGGCATCCGGCTCGTCCAGACGGCGGTAGGGGACCGGTACGTGCTGGAGGAGATGAAGGAGCACGGGTTCGCCCTCGGGGGTGAGCAGTCCGGGCACGTGATCATCCTCGACCACGCGACCACGGGTGACGGCACCCTGACCGGGCTGCTGCTGGCCGCGCGGGTCGCGCAGAGCGGGCGTCCGCTGCGGGAGCTGGCGTCCGTGATGGAGCGGCTGCCGCAGGTGCTGGTGAACGTGCCCGACGTGGACAAGTCGCGGGTCCGTACGAGTGCGGAGCTTGCGGCGGCGGTGGCGGACGCGGAGCGGGAGCTCGGGGAGACCGGGCGGGTGTTGCTGCGGCCTTCGGGGACCGAGCCGTTGGTGCGGGTGATGGTCGAGGCCGCGGACATCGAGCAGGCTCGGTCGGTGGCCGGGCGGCTCGCCGATGTCGTGAAGTCGGCGTTGGGATAGGGCGGGATTCGTCCCGGGTCCGGGGCGGGGTGCTGTGGGCGGCCTGCGGGTCCGTCGTGGCTCGTCGCGCCGTTCCCCGCGCCCCTAGGTGCGCTGCCGTTGGCGTTGCCAGAGCCACTTCTGGGTCAGCAGGGTCAGGGTGCCGGCCAGGATGATGCCCAGCAGGTTGAGCAGGAGCTGTTCCGTCGAACCCCAGGTCTGCTTCATATCGCCGTAGCTGAGGGCCACCGCCGCGTTGGCGGCGGCCGGGACCGTGGTCACCGAGATCGCGACGCCGACCAGCGCGCCGGACTTGGCAGAGGTCAGGGAGAGCGTGCCCGCGGCGCCGGCGAGGACCGCCACGACGAAGGAGAACCAGTCGGGGGCGTAGATGAAGCTGGTGTTGGGGCGGTCGCTCTCCAGCTTCCCCTCGCTGAACAGGTTCACCGCGTCCATGAAGTGGCTGAAGCCGACCGTCACCGCCATCGCCACGGCGAAGCCCACCAGCAGGGCGGTCAGCGAGCGCAGCGCCAGGCGGGGCGCGCGCTGCACCACCGCCGTGCAGATGCCCGCGAGCGGGCCGAACTCCGGGCCCACCGCCATCGCGCCCACGATCAGGATGGCGTTGTCCAGCACCACACCGCAGGCCGCGATCATGGTGGCCAGGATGAGGAACGCCAGGTAGGTGACCGACAGCGTGGACTCCTCGTGCGTGGCGTCGGTCAGGTGCTCCCACAGCACCGCGTCCGCGCCCTCGCCCGGCGCGTCGGCCTCCGCCTCGTCGGCGCGCTTCGACAGCGACAGGTCGATGTTCTCGACGGAGATCGAGCCGCAGTCCTCCAGGTCCAGTTCCCGCAGGCGGCCGAGGAGTTCGTCGCCCGCCTCCCGGGCCACGTCGCACATCACGACGTCGCCGGCGGGGTCGCGGGCCGCGCCCGGCAGCACGACGAGATGCGTGGTACCGACCGTCCCCTCGATCAGACGGACCACGTCACCGCTCTTCTCGGACGGCGTGATCAGGCGCAGATGCAGCATGGCGGCAGCGTAACGGTCACAGCTTGCGCAGGCTCAGGCGCTGCACCTTGTGGTCGGGGCCCTTGCGCAGGACGAGGGTGGCGCGGCCGCGGGTGGGGGCGATGTTCTCGACCAGGTTGGGCCGGTTGATCGTGCGCCACATCGTGCGGGCGTAATCGAGGGCCTCCTCCTCGGAGACCTGCGTGTACTTGCGGAAGTACGAGGACGGGTTCTGGAAGGCGGTCGCGCGCAGCTTGCGGAAGCGGCTGAGGTACCAGCGCTCGATGTCCTCGACGCGGGCGTCCACGTAGACGCTGAAGTCGAAGTAGTCGGCGAGGCCGACCCGGGTGCGGCCGTCCTTGCCGGGCAGGGCGGGCTGCAGGACGTTCAGGCCCTCGACGATCAGGATGTCGGGGCGGCGGACCGTGAGGCGCTCGTCCGGGACGATGTCGTAGATCAGGTGGGAGTAGACCGGGGCCGTGACCTCGTCCTTGCCGGCCTTGATGTCGGCGACGAAGCGGGTCAGGGCGCGGCGGTCGTAGGACTCCGGGAAGCCCTTGCGGGACATCAGGCCGCGGGCCTGGAGGTCCCGGGTGGGCAGCAGGAAGCCGTCGGTGGTGACCAGTTCCACACGAGGGTGCTCGGGCCAGCGGGAGAGCAGGGCCTGCAGCAGGCGGGCGACCGTCGACTTGCCGACGGCGACCGAACCGGCGACCCCTATGACGAACGGGGTGCCGGACTGGGAGCCCTGCTCGCCGAGGAACGTGTTCAGCGCCCCTCTCAGGCCGTCCGTGGCGCCGACGTAGAGGTTGAGGAGCCGGGACAGCGGGAGGTAGATGTCCCGCACCTCGTCCAGGTCGATCACGTCACCGAGACCGCGCAGCTTCTCGACCTCCTCGGCCGTCAGGGGCAGCGGCGTCTTGTCACGCAGCGCGCTCCATTCGGCTCGGGTGAGGTCGACGTAGGGAGTCGCCTCCGGGCGGGGCCGGTGGGCGCTCCGGGGCATCGAGGAGACCGGGGAGATCACAGTCCATTGTTACGGGCGCACGAACGGACGGTGAGGTGGGATCCGTCACGCGGGTCTTTTGGGCCGCTCTCAGGGGAGAAATCCGGCCAAGGGGAGGGTCCGGCGCTCAGGACCGACAGGGGCAGCCGGGTCGTTCGTACCACGGTGGGAATTTCCGATTCCGGGCACGCAACGGCCGGTTCGGCACGGGAATCGACCCTAAGCTGCCGCCCATGTGTGGAATCGTGGGATACGTGGGGCCGCAGTCGGCGCTCGAGGTCGTGATGGCCGGGCTGAAGCGGCTGGAGTACCGGGGCTACGACTCGGCGGGCGTGGCCGTCCTGGCCGACGGAGGGCTCGCGACGGCCAAGAAGGCCGGCAAGCTCCTCAACCTGGAGAAGGAACTGGACGGCAGGCCGCTGCCGACGGGCACGACGGGCATCGGCCACACCCGGTGGGCCACCCACGGCGGACCGACCGACGCCAACGCCCACCCGCACATCGACAACGCGGGCCGGGTCGCGGTCGTCCACAACGGCATCATCGAGAACTTCGCCGCACTGCGCGCCGAACTCCAGGAGCGCGGCCACGAGCTGTCCTCCGAGACCGACACCGAGGTCGTCGCCCATCTGCTCGCCGAGGAGTTCTCCTCCTGCGCGGACCTGGCCGAGGCGATGCGGCTGGTGTGCCGGCGGCTGGAGGGCGCGTTCACGCTGGTCGCGGTGCACGCCGACGAGCCGGACGTGGTGGTGGGCGCCCGGCGGAACTCGCCGCTGGTGGTGGGCGTCGGCGAGGGTGAGGCCTTCCTCGCCTCGGACGTCGCCGCGTTCATCGAGCACACCCGGTCCGCGATCGAGCTGGGCCAGGACCAGGTGGTGGAGCTGCGCCGGGACGGCGTGACGGTGACGGGCTTCGACGGCCGGCCGGCCGACGTGCGCTCCTACCACGTCGACTGGGACGCCTCGGCCGCGGAGAAGGGCGGCTACGACTACTTCATGCTCAAGGAGATCGCCGAGCAGCCCAAGGCGGTCGCCGACACCCTGCTGGGCCGGATCGACGGCTCCGGCTCGCTGACCCTGGACGAGGTGCGGATCCCGCCGCGGGTGCTGCGCGAGATCGACAAGGTCGTCATCGTCGCGTGCGGTACGGCCTTCCACGCCGGGATGATCGCCAAGTACGCCATCGAGCACTGGACGCGCGTGCCGTGCGAGGTGGAGCTGGCCAGCGAGTTCCGCTACCGCGACCCGATCCTGGACGCGCAGACGCTGGTCATCGCCATCTCCCAGTCCGGCGAGACCATGGACACGCTGATGGCCCTGCGGCACGCCCGCGAGCAGGGTTCCAAGGTGCTGGCGATCTGCAACACCAACGGCTCGACGATCCCGCGCGAGTCCGACGCCGTGCTGTACACGCACGCCGGGCCGGAGGTCGCCGTCGCCTCCACGAAGGCGTTCCTCACGCAGCTCGTCGCCTGCTACCTGGTCGCCCTGTACCTCGGCCAGGTCCGGGGCACCAAGTGGGGCGACGAGATCCGGGCGGTGATCCGGGACCTGTCGTCCATCTCCGGCGCGGTGGAGCGGGTGCTCGGGACGATGGAGCCGGTGCGGGAGCTGGCGCGCACGCTGGCCTCGAAGAACACGGTGCTCTTCCTCGGCCGGCACGTCGGCTACCCGGTGGCCCTGGAAGGCGCGCTGAAGCTGAAGGAGCTCGCCTACATGCACGCCGAGGGGTTCGCGGCGGGCGAGCTGAAGCACGGGCCGATCGCGCTGATCGAGGAGGACCTGCCGGTCGTCGTGGTCGTGCCGTCACCGCGCGGGCGGTCGGTGCTGCACGACAAGATCGTGTCCAACATCCAGGAGATCCGGGCGCGGGGCGCGCGGACGATCGTCATCGCCGAGGAGGGCGACGAGGCGGTCGTGCCGTACGCGGACCATCTGATCCGGATCCCGGTCACGCCGACCCTGCTGCAGCCGCTGGTGGCCACCGTGCCCTTGCAGGTGTTCGCGTGCGAACTGGCGACGGCTCGCGGCAACGAGGTGGACCAGCCGAGGAACCTGGCGAAGTCGGTGACCGTGGAATGAGCGAAGGGGGCGAACGGCCGCGGCCGTTCGCCCCCGCTTCATCCGGTGGGGCGGGTGGTCACCAGTTGATGCAGGTCTTGGGGACCCAGCCGTTGACCTTGTCGCCGCCGTAGTACCAGAGGTTGCTCTTCTTGCCGCAGGCCGTGTACGAGCCGCCCTTGTAGGCCTTGCCGTCGTTGCAGATGGCGCCGCGCTTGCCCTTGCCCCAGATGCCGAGGGCCGTGGCGGAGGTCTTCGGCGCGGTGCGGACCTTGACGGTCTCCTTGGCCTTGACGTTCACGATCGCCTTGCTGCAGTCCTTCGGCGGGGCCGCGGCGGCGGTGCCGGCGGTGGCCACGGTGCCGGTGAGGGCCGTGGCGAAGAGAGCTATCGAAGTGGCCGCGGTTCGAAGCGACTTGAACTTCATGGTGGTGCGTTCCTCCCGTTGCGTGCGATGCCGTGTGCACATCGCGGTCATCGCGAACTGTACAAGGGGGAGGGGGAGTTCAAGATCAGGGGTTCGGTACGGGCAGGTCCGGGGCGGGGGTGGCGTCGCAGCAGCGGCCGGTGCGCTCCCTCGGCGTCGCGTGGAAGTGGCGCGCTCCAACCCATCGGCCGGAGTGGGCAGTTGCCGGACCCCGACCGGCGAATCCGCTGCGGCTGCCGGGGCGGGCGAGGGCGACCCGCTCGGGATGCTCCGCCGGCTCCCCGAACACGCCGTCCCAGGCGGCGTCCCGGGCCAGGCGGCGTCCCGGGCCAGGCGGCGTCCCGGGCCAGGTCGGCGAACCGGTCCCGCTCCTTCAGGTACCAGTCCCCGTAGCGCTCGCGGTCGGTGCGGCCGTCCCGTTCCATGCCGGTCGTGCCAGGCGGCGTGGACGGGGCCGGTGCCGGTGGGGAACGTCCCGCCCGGACCGTAGGGTGCTGGGCATGAGCATCATCGGGGTCGGGATCGACGTCGCCGAGATCGACCGGTTCGCGGCGGCACTGGAACGTACGCCGGCGCTGGCCGAGCGGCTGTTCGGGGAGCGTGAGTTGCTGCTGCCCGGCGGGGAACGCCGGGGGGTCGCCTCCCTGGCCGCCCGGTTCGCCGCCAAGGAGGCCCTGGCCAAGGCGCTCGGCGCCCCGGGCGGGCTGCTGTGGACCGACGCCGAGGTGTACGTCGAGGACAGCGGGCAGCCCCGGCTGCGGGTGACCGGGACGGTGGCCGCGCGGGCCGCCGAGCTGGGGGTGCGGTCCTGGCACGTGTCCCTGAGCCATGACGCCGGGGTCGCCTCGGCCGTCGTGATCGCCGAGGCGTGACACGGGCCGGCGGGTCAGCACATCGCGTCCAGGAGGGTGACGGAGCCGAGGAGACCCGTCGCGCCCGGCACGGTGCAGGTCGCCGCCGTCCACCTCCGGCCCGTGCCCTCGCGGGCGTGGTGCATGCCCGTCGCGCCGAAGGCGACGGCCGGCGCCCCGGCCGGTACCGATCAGGGGAACAGGAACGCCCACGTCAGGAGGCGCGGCATGGTCACGGTGAAGGGTGTCGACACCCGAGGCGGGCGGCACTCGCGAGACGACGGCGCTGGGAGTGCTTCCGCGGCACCAGGGCATCGACCTGTCCGAGCCGATGCGCTTCGGCCTCGGCTCCGGTCTGTCCTTCGTCTACTGGGACAGCAGGACCATGGACTTCCCGTTCCTCGGGGGGCGGGTCAAGCCCTTCGCACTCACCCGGAACCTGGCCCGCGCCCTCGGGCTGGAGCTCGTGGTCCGGGAGACCGCCTCCGCCCGCAAGGGGTGGGAGAACGTGACGGCGGCCCTCGACGCCGGGCAGCCCGTCGGGCTCCAGCTCGACAGCTACCACCTGGACTACTTCACGTCCAGGGTGCACTCGTGCGGGCGGGTTCCGTGCTCTTCGACCTCGCCCGCATCGAGCGCGAGGCCATGGAGGCGCTGAGCCGCCTGCGCGCGTGAAGCCCTCGCCGGGAGCGGGGCGAGGGCCTCGCGGCACGGCGGGGGGTCAGCAGACCGACTGGCTGCTGTTGACCCGGGTGATGTTGCGGAACGTCGTGTTCTCACCGCACGGACTCTCCCTGATGGCCGAGTTGGTGACCGTCAGGTTCTGGATGGTGATGTCCTTGTTGTTCGGGAACTCCGAGCGCGCGGCCAGGCGCAGTTCGCCGCCGCCGGTGATCGTGCCGCTCTGGGCGGCCAGGCTGACGTTGTAGCAGTTCTCGATCAGGACCGAGTTGTTGCCGGTGTTCGACAGCGTCACCCGGTCGATGACGGCCCCGCCGCTCTCCGAGACGCAGAACACGCCGCGTCCGCCGCCGCGTGCGACGACCTCGCCGACCCGGATGTTGGTGGGGTAGCCGCTGCCGATCCGGCCGTTGCGGTTGGCCATGCGGAAGGCGGCGTAGCCGGTGCCCGTGCCCGCGTTCTCCGCGTCCACCTTGCCGACGGTGGCGTTGACGGTCTGGTTGAGCAGCAGGCCGGACTCGCCGACGTTGCGGGCCGTCACCGTGCCGACGGTGAGGCCGTCCACGCCGTACGTCTCGACCGCGTGGCTGGAGGCGCCGGAGACGTAGACGTTGTCGATGCGGACGTTGCGGGTCCACTGGCTGGTGTCGCCGCGGTTGTCGATGCGCACGCCCAGCCCGGCCGACAGGCGCATGTCGATCTGGCCGAGCACGACGTTCTGCACGTTGCGCAGGAAGATGCCGTACAGCGGGGTGCCCGTGAGCTTGAGGTTCTGCACCTCCACGTCACGCGTGCCGCGCGAGTAGACCGGCGCCTGGTCGCCCGAGCCGCTGCCGGTGACGTCGATGGTGCCGCAGACGTCGAGGACGGTGTAGCTCGGCAGCGAGATGCGGGAGCCCGCCGGGACGGAACCCGAGCCGCGGACCACGACCCGCTCCTTCGCGGTGCGGCCCGGCGTCAGGCTGTTGACGGCCGCCTGCACGGCGGCGCGCATGTCGGTGCCGGTGTGGACCGTGCTGCCGCCGCGCCGTACGGTCCAGGTGCTGCCGCTCTGCACGGCCTCGGCCTGGAAGGAGCCGTCTCCGCAGGCCAGGGCGCGGCTGGGGGCGGCGGTGGCGGGGGCGTTCACGCTGCCGGCGGCGGTGAGGAGGGCGGTGGCACCGGCGGCGGCCAGTAATGCGGCTCTGCGTCCCATGGGGGCCTCGGTTTCGTCGAAACGTGGGGGGTGTGCAAGCGCTTTCTGTGCGGCGGGAGTCTGGCAAAGGCACGGCGGAGCGTCAATGGATGCGACACGGGGAGGAGTTGCGCCGGGTGCGCGGGAGTGGCCGGGGGGCCGTACGGGAAACTCGACCTCCATGCGGAGTGCGTACAGCGTGGACACGGTCAGGACCGCCGAACGGGAGCTGATGGCCCGGCTGCCGGAGGGGGCGCTGATGCAACGCGCCGCCGCCGGGCTCGCCGCGGCCTGTGCCGACCTGCTGGGGCGGGTGTACGGCAGCCGGGTGGTGCTGCTGGTCGGCAGCGGGGACAACGGCGGTGACGCCCTGTACGCCGGGGCGCGGCTGGCCCGGCGCGGGGCCGGGGTCACGGCGGTGCTGCTCGCGCCGGAGCGGGCGCACGCGGCGGGGCTGGCGGCGCTGAAGCGGGCCGGGGGGCGGGCCGTCGGGGTCGGTGACGCGGCCGGGGGCGGTGGCGCGGGAGGCGGTGGCGCGGGAGGCGGTGGCGCCGAGGAGCTGATCGAGCGGGCCGATCTCGTGGTCGACGGCGTCGTCGGGATCGGTGGGAAGGGCGGGCTGCGGCCGGAGGCGGTGCCGCTGGCGGCCGCTGCCGAGCGGTCGCGGGCGGCTGTCGTCGCCGTCGATCTGCCGAGCGGGGTGGACGCCGACACCGGGGAGGTGCGGGGTGTCGCGGTCCGGGCCGATCTGACGGTGACGTTCGGGACGCACAAGCCGGGGCTGCTGATCGATCCGGCGCGGGAGTACGCCGGGTCGGTACGGCTGGTCGACATCGGCCTCGAACTGCCCGCTGAACCGGAGCTGGAGGCGCTGCAGCACGTGGACGTGGCCCGGCTGCTGCCGGTGCCGCGGGCGGAGAGCGACAAGTACCGGCGGGGCGTGGTCGGGATCGCGGCCGGGTCGGCCCGGTACCCCGGGGCCGCGGTGCTCGCGGTCTCGGGGGCGCTGCGGGGCGGGGCCGGGGCCGTGCGGTACGTCGGGCCGGCCGGGGACGCGGTGATCGCGCGGTTCCCCGAGACGCTCGTGTCGGACCGGGGGCCCAGGCACGCCGGCCGGGTGCAGGCGTGGGTCGTCGGACCCGGCGCGGGGGACGACGCGGCGACGGTGGGGGAGGTGCTGGCGGCGGAGGTGCCGGTGCTGGTCGACGCGGACGGGCTGCGGCTGGCGGACGCGGAGGCCGTGCGGGGGCGCCGGGCGCCGACGCTGCTGACGCCGCACGCGGGCGAGGCGGCGGCGCTGCTGGGGGTGGAACGCCGGGAGGTCGAGGAGGGGCGGCTGGCCGCGGTGCGGGAGCTGGCGGCGCGGTACGGGGCGACCGTGCTGCTGAAGGGGTCGACGACGCTGGTGGCCGACCCGGGGGGCGGGGCGGTGCGGGTGAATCCGACGGGGACGTCGTGGCTGGCCACGGCGGGCAGTGGGGACGTGCTGTCGGGGCTGGCCGGGTCGTTGCTGGCGGCCGGGCTGTCGGCGGCGGACGCGGGCAGTGTGGGGGCGTACGTGCACGGGCTGGCCGGGCGGCTGGCGGCGGAGGGGGCGCCGGTGGGGGCGCATGATGTGGCCGCGGCGATTCCTCAGGCCTGGCGGAACGTGCTGGGGTGAGGGCTGATGCCCTGGCCGGGGGAGGGGCAGGGGCAGGGGCAGGGGCAGGGGGCCGGGGCAGGGGGCCGGGGTAGGGGGCCGGGGTAGGGGGCCGGGGCCGGCGCCCGCGGCTCCGAGTCCGGGGGTTGCTGCCCGCAGCCCTGAGTCCGGGGGTTGCCGGCTTCCGTGCCGAGCCCGGGGGTTGCTGCCCGCAGCCCTGAGTCCGGGGGTTGCCGCCCTCGGGCTGAGAGTCCGGGGGTTGCCGGCTTCCGTGCCCAGTCCGGGGGTTGCCGCCCTCGCGCCGAGTCCAGGGCTGCCGCCCTCCGGCCCGGAGCCCAGGGCTGCCGCCCTCCGGCCCGGAGCCCAGGGATTGCCGCCCTCCGGCCCGGAGTCCACGGATTGCCGCCCTCCGGCCCGGAGTCCAGGGATTGCCGCCCTCCGGCCCCGAGTCCAGGGATTGCCGCCCTCCGGCCCCGAGTCCAGGGGCTGCCCCCCCCCCCGCACACCGCCGTCGGATCCATGGGCTGCGTCGACCTCACCGTAGGGGACGCGCGGGGGCTGTGGGGGGCGTGCGGAAGAAGGGCAGCGGGTGTTCGTGCGGGGGTGGCGGACCGGGACGTAGCCGGACGGCCGGCGGGGCCGGTGCCCCGGGCGGGACGGGGCCCTCTGAGACACTGGGCGCGATGAGCGAGAGAACAGCCCCGCGGACCGCGCCCCTGCGGGCCCGCGCCGAGATCGACCTGGCCGCCCTGCGGGCCAACGTGAGGGCCCTGCGTGCCCATGCCCCGGGCGCGGCCGTGATGGCCGTGGTGAAGTCCGAGGCGTACGGCCACGGGGCTGTGCCGTGCGCCCGTGCCGCCGTCGAGGCGGGAGCGAACTGGCTGGGCACGGCCACGCCCGAGGAGGCCCTCGCCCTGCGGGCCGCCGGACTGCCGGGCCGCATCATGTGCTGGCTGTGGACGCCCGGCGGGCCCTGGCGCGAGGCGATCGAGGCCGACCTGGACGTCTCCGTCAGCGGCCTGTGGGCCCTGCGGGAGGTCACCGAGGCGGCCCGGGCGGCCGGCCGGCCCGCCCGGGTGCACCTCAAGGCCGACACCGGCCTCGGGCGCAACGGCTGCCAGCCTGGGGAGGACTGGGCCGCCCTGGTCGGCGAGGCCCGGCGCGCGGAGGCCGAGGGGCTGCTGCGCGTCACCGGCCTGTGGTCGCACTTCGCCTGCGCCGACGAGCCCGGGCATCCTTCCATCGCCGCCCAGCTGGACCTGTTCCGCGAGATGGTCGCCCACGCCGAGGGCCAGGGCGTGCGGCCCGAGGTCCGGCACATCGCCAACTCCCCGGCCACGCTCACGCTGCCCGAGAGCCACTTCGACCTGGTCCGCACCGGCATCGCCACCTACGGCATCTCGCCCAGCCCCGAGCTGGGCACCCCGGCCGACTTCGGACTGCGCCCGGTGATGACGCTGTCCGCCTCGCTCGCCCTGGTCAAGCAGGTCCCGGGCGGGCACGGCGTCAGCTACGGGCACCGGTACGTCACGCCCGGCGAGACCACCCTCGGCCTCGTCCCGCTCGGCTACGCGGACGGCATCCCGCGCCACGCCTCCTCGGCGGGCCCGGTGCTGATCGAGGGCAAGTGGCGGACGATCGCGGGGCGCGTCGCCATGGACCAGTTCGTCGTCGACCTGGGCGGCGACGTGCCGGCGGAGGGCACCGAGGCGGTCCTCTTCGGGCCCGGGGACCGCGGGGAGCCCACCGCCGAGGACTGGGCGCAGGCGGCCGGAACCATCGCCTACGAGATCGTGACCCGGATCGGAACGCGCGTTCCGCGCGTCTATGTGAATGAGGAACGGGACGGGTAACTCGCACCGGTAGGACGGTCACGCGAGGAACGAAAGGCCCCCCGGTCACAGGGGCACCATCTGTCACACGGCATCATCCGGCCCGGTGAGTCACCCGATCGGCAGCCCGGCGAAGAGGAGCGGTACGTGAGCGAGAGCAGTGCGGAGGTCGTCGCGGACGTCGCCTCCGCGGCCGTCGCGGCCTCCGCCGCGGGGGCGGCGGGCGGCTGGCGCCGGGCGACGGGTCTCGCCGGCGTCGCGATAGGCGTGGTGGCCGCAGGCGCGGCCGCCGGGGTCGCCCTGGAGCGGATGACGGTCGGCCGGGGCATGCGCCAGAAGGCCCGGCTCGCCCTCGACTCGGCGGGGCCCTACGGCTCGCTGCGCGGCATGCCCGGCAAGGCGTTCGCCGACGACGGCACGGAGCTGTACTACGAGGTCGACGAGGTCGACCCGGAGGCCGCCCCGGCCATCGGGCCGCGCCGCCGCAGGCTCTTCGGCCGCAAGGCGCCCGCGCCCGTCACCGTCGTCTTCAGCCACGGCTACTGCCTCAGCCAGGACTCCTGGCACTTCCAGCGGGCGGCCCTGCGGGGCGTCGTGCGGACCGTGCACTGGGACCAGCGCAGCCACGGCCGCTCGGGGCGGGGTGCGGCGCAGGCACGGGGCGAGTCGGTCACCATCGAGCAGCTGGGCCGCGACCTGAAGGCCGTCATCGACGCGGCCGTGCCCGAGGGGCCGATCGTGCTGGTCGGGCACTCCATGGGCGGCATGACGGTGATGGCGCTGGCCGACCAGTTCCCCGAGCTGATCCGTGAGCGGGTCGCCGGGGTCGCGTTCGTGGGCACGTCCTCGGGTCGCCTCGGCGAGGTCAACTACGGGCTTCCCGTGGCAGGGGTCAACGCCGTGCGACGGGTGCTGCCGGGGGTGCTGAAGGCGCTGGGGCAGCGGGCCGAGCTGGTGGAGAAGGGGCGGCGGGCCACCGCGGAACTGTTCGCCGGGATCATCAAGCGGTACTCGTTCGCCTCCCGGGACGTCGACCCGGCCGTGGCGCGGTTCGCCGAGCGGATGATCGAGAGCACGCCGATCGACGTGGTCGCCGAGTACTACCCGGCGTTCAACGACCACGACAAGACCGAGGCGCTCGTCCACTTCGCCGACCTGCCGGTCCTCGTCCTGGCCGGGGTGCAGGACCTGGTCACGCCGAGTGAGCACAGCGAGGCCATCGCCGATCTGCTGCCGGACGGGGAGCTGGTGCTGGTGCCGGACGCGGGACACCTGGTGATGCTGGAGCACCCGGAAGTGGTCACCGACCGCCTCGCCGACCTGCTCACCCGCACGGGTGCCGTGCCCGCAGGGGCTACCGTGAAGGGCTATGGAAGCACCAGCAGCACCCCACAACCCGGCTGAGCCCGGATCGTCCGTCCAGATCGTCGTCACCTCCCCCGAACAGATGCGGGAGCTGGGCCGCCGGCTCGCGAAACTGCTGCGCGCGGGTGACCTGGTGATGCTGAGCGGGGAGCTCGGCGCGGGCAAGACGACGCTGACCCGTGGACTGGGCGAGGGGCTCGGCGTGCGCGGGGCCGTCACCTCGCCGACGTTCGTGATCGCCCGGGTGCATCCCTCGCTGGGCGACGGGCCGCCGCTGGTCCACGTCGACGCGTACCGGCTCTCCGGCGGTCTCGACGAGATGGAGGACCTCGACCTCGACGTCTCCCTGCCCGAGTCCGTGGTCGTCGTGGAGTGGGGCGAGGGCAAGGTCGAGGAGCTGACCGAGGACCGCCTCCAGGTCGTCATCCACCGCGCGGTGGGCGACACGACGGACGAGGTCCGGCACATGACGGTCACCGGCCTGGGCGAACGCTGGACATCGACGGACCTGAACGCGCTGACGGCGTGAACCGCGTTCACCCCGCGTGTGGTCCCGGCACCGCGACTCGCCCCGGCGGCCCGGGACCTGCTGAGCCGCCCGCGACCCGCCGCCGGGCCGGGTGCCGTCGGGTCAGGCGGCCCCGCGCCCGTCGCGGCCGCGGGGCCGGGACGCGGTTGCCGTGCGGCAGCGGTGGGCCCGTTCTGGCCGGGGCGTGAGCCGGGCTGCTCGGCTGGCGGCCCGGCCGGGGTCGGCTGTGGGGAAGCCTGCCGTTCGGGTCAGGCCGCCTCGCGGTGGTCCTCCACCGGCACCGACAGCTCCGGCTCGGGCGCGCGCGGCGGCGTGGAGATCAGCGCCGCCGCCTCGCCCGCCGCCAGCAGCTCACGCATGGACACCCCGGCGACCGCGAACGGCAGCGGCTGCCCCTTGCTCTCCGTAGCCGACATGGACGCCTCCTGATGGCCGGGGGCGGGCGTAGTTAGGTGAACCTAACTACGGACTGGATACCATGTGACCACGGACAAGACACCGAATGCAACATCTTGCCGACGCCTTGTCGGAACGTTCACCACATACCCGCACCCCCGCACCGCGACCGGGCCGAAGGGCTGCGCCCTGACCAGGGCTCCGCAGGCCCTAGCGGACCACGACCACCGTGCGGCCGATCGTCGCGAACGTCCACATCGCCATGCCGTCCGCGCGTGACTCCCGGATGCCGCCCGTGCGGTTCCCCGGGTCGGGCGCGGCCCTCCTGGCGTCCACGGCCGAGCTGAAGCCGACCGCGACACCGTCCACGCTGGTGAACCGCACGACGTGCTCGACGGGGACGCCGTCGGAGCCGGTGACCGAGTTCGAGCGGGACGTGACCGCGTACCGGCCCGGCGCGGGGTCCACCGCACTCGGGTCGACCTCGAACGTCCGGGTCACCTTGCCGGTCGCGCCGACCAGCCACACCCGGTCCCGGCCCAGCGAGTACACGACCCGTGCGCCCTCGCCCGACCCGTCGGGCAGCGCGGTCGGGTCCTTCCTGGCCGGGGGCGCCTTCGAGGTGCCGGGTGCGGGGGTGACCCCCGTCTGGGCCCGGCCCGGCCCTGCGGGGAGGCTCGTGGACGCCTGGTGGGCGAGGTAGCCGACCGTCGCGAGGGCCGCGGCGGTGAGCCCGGCCACGATCGTCGAGCTGCTGACAGCCACCGGCGGCCACCTCCGGGTCGAGCGTCTCTGCGTACATGTCTCGTGACGGTAGGTGACGGTAGCAGCAGGCGGCGACCCGGCGGGCGCGGCCGTGCCGGGGCCCGGGGAGCCGTAGGCTGTTTGCGTGCTCTTGCTCGCTCTGGATACCGCCACACCCGCCGTCACCGTCGCGCTGCACGACGGACACGACGTCATCGCCTCGTCGAGCCAGGTGGACGCCCGGCGGCACGGGGAACTGCTGCTGCCCGCGATCGACCGGGTGCTCGCCGAGGCCGGCCTGCGCCTCGACGCCGTCACGGGGATCGTCGCCGGGATCGGCCCGGGCCCGTACACGGGGCTGCGCGTCGGCCTCATGACCGCGGAGACGTTCGGGCTCGCGCTCGGCGTCCCCGTGCACGGCGTGTGCACGCTGGACGGCCTGGCCTGCGCCGCCGACCTGGAGGGCCCGTTCGTCGTCGCGACCGACGCCCGCCGCAAGGAGGTCTACTGGGCGCGCTACGCCGACTCCCGCACCCGCCTCACCGACCCGGCCGTCGACCGGCCCGCCGACATCGCCGAGCAGGTCGCGGGCCTGCCCGCGGTGGGCGCAGGCGCGCTGCTCTACCCGGACACCTTCCCCGAGGCGCACGAACCCGAGCACGTGTCCGCCGCGGCCCTGGCCGGCCTGGCCGCGGAGCGGCTGGCGGCCGGCGAGGAGCTGCCGGCGCCGCGGCCGCTCTACCTGCGCCGCCCCGACGCCCAGGTCCCCAAGAATTACAAGGTGGTCACCCCCAAGTGACCGATGCCGTGACGTGTGCGCTGCGCGAGATGCGCTGGTGGGACATCGACCCCGTGCTGGAGCTGGAGCGGGCCCTGTTCCCCGACGACGCCTGGTCGCGGGGCATGTTCTGGTCCGAGCTGGCCCACGCCCGCGGGCCCGAGGCCAACCGGCGGTACGTGGTCGCCGAGGCCGGCACCCGGATCGTCGGGTACGCCGGTCTGGTCTCCTCCGGTGAGCAGGCCGACGTCCAGACCATCGCCGTCGCCCGCGACCTGTGGGGCACCGGCCTCGGTGGCCGGCTGCTGGCCGAACTGCTGCGCGCGGCCACCGCCTTCGAGTGCGCCGAGGTGATGCTGGAGTGCCGCGTGGACAACGTGCGCGCGCAGAAGCTGTACGAGCGGTTCGGCTTCCAGCCCATCGGTGTCCGGCGGGGCTACTACCAGCCGGGCAACGTGGACGCCCTGGTGATGCGCCTGACCGCCCCCGAGAACTCCGTACAAGGAACCGAGATCCATGGCTGACGAACCCCTCGTTCTGGGGATTGAGACCTCCTGCGACGAGACCGGCGTCGGCATCGTCCGGGGCACCACCCTGCTGGCCGACGCCGTCGCCTCCAGCGTCGACGAGCACGCCCGCTTCGGCGGCGTCGTCCCGGAGGTCGCGAGCCGCGCCCACCTGGAGGCGATGGTCCCGACCATCGACCGCGCGCTGAAGGAGGCGGGCGTCAGCGCCCGCGACCTCGACGGCGTCGCCGTCACGGCCGGCCCCGGACTCGCCGGCGCCCTGCTGGTCGGCGTCTCCGCGGCGAAGGCGTACGCGTACGCGCTGGGCAAGCCCCTCTACGGCGTGAACCACCTCGCCTCGCACATCTGCGTGGACCAGCTGGAGCACGGCCCGCTGCCCGAGCCGACGATGGCGCTGCTGGTCTCCGGCGGCCACTCCTCGCTGCTGCTGTCCTCGGACATCACCTCCGACGTCCGCCCGATGGGCGCCACCATCGACGACGCGGCCGGCGAGGCCTTCGACAAGATCGCCCGGGTGCTGAACCTCGGCTTCCCCGGCGGCCCGGTCATCGACCGCTACGCCAAGGAGGGCGACCCGGACGCGATCGCGTTCCCGCGCGGCCTGACCGGCCCGCGCGACCCCGCCTACGACTTCTCCTTCTCCGGGCTGAAGACCGCCGTGGCCCGCTGGATCGAGGCCAGGCGGGCGGCGGGTGAGGAGGTGCCGGTGCGGGACGTGGCGGCCTCCTTCCAGGAGGCGGTCGTGGACGTGCTGACCCGCAAGGCCGTCCGGGCCTGCAAGGACGAGGGCGTCGACCACCTGATGATCGGCGGCGGCGTGGCCGCCAACTCGCGGCTGCGTGCCCTGGCCCAGGAGCGCTGCGAGGCCGCCGGGATCCGGCTGCGGGTCCCGCGGCCCAAGCTGTGCACGGACAACGGCGCGATGGTCGCCGCGCTCGGCGCCGAGATGGTGGCCCGCAACCGGGCCGCGTCGGGCTGGGACCTGTCGGCCGACTCCTCGCTGCCGGTGACGGAGCCGCACGTGCCGGGCCACGACCACGACCACGTGCACGAGGTCAGCAAGGAGAACCTGTACTCGTGACGGTCGCCCTGATGTGGGAGGCGCGTGCCGTGCCCGGGCGGGGCGAGGACCTGCTCGCCTGGGCCCGCGCCCAGGCGCTGGCCCGCGAGCCGCTGCGCCGCGAGACCCTGCGCGCCCCGCAGGACCGGGTCCTCGTCATCACCTGGTGGGACGCCCCGTACGACGCCGAGCTGCCCGAACTGCCCGAGCCGGACGGCGAGCTGGTCACCCGGGCCGTGCACCGCTGGCGGTTCGAGTCGCTGGACGGCGGCTGACCGAGAGCTCCCACGGCCTGCTCGCGACCCGGCCGCGCCACAGCAGCAGGCCGTTCCGGCGCTCCCAGTGGGCGACCAGCGCGGCCTGGCCCGCCCAGTCCAGGGCCGGCCAGAAGAGCACGCCCAGCGCCCACGGCTCCCAGAGGGCCGTACCCGTCCCGAGGGCCAGGTACGGCACGAACAGCCGCAGGGCGAACGGCCGGTCGCGCAGCAAGCGGTCGGTGGGCAGAGCCCCCTCGGCGCCCTCCGAGGGCACGGCCCGCTCGAAGTCCCGCACCTGACTGAACCACTTGATCCTGGTCGCCTTCAGGAGGGTCCACCCGACCAGGAGAGCCAGCAGGCCGCCCAGGTACAGCGCCAGTGCGCCGGGCCTTTCCGGTGCGGAGAACCCGCGTACGAGGCCCAGCGCCGTCAGGGCGAGGGCCAGGGCCGCGAAGGCCGACAGCACGGCCCGCAACTCGTGGTGCAGCAGCCTGTCCATCGCGCCCCCCGACGCTCACCCCACCCCCGACACCTCCGTCTCGCACCGCAGCCGCCGGTCCGTCCCGGCGACCCGGACCGGACCCGTGAGCGTCAGACGCGTCGTGTGGCGCACGTCGGTGCTGGACGCCGCCAACCGTAGTTCCAGGGCGCCCGGCTCGACCACCCTGCGGCCCGAACGGTCGGTGAACGCCGAGAGGTCCGTGTGGAAACGGAACGTCACCCGCGCGGCCTCGCCCGGAGAGAGCGCCACGCGCTGGTAGCCGACCAGCCGGACGTCGGGGCGGGTCACCGACGCCACCGGGTCGTGCAGATACAGCTGCACGACCTCCGCGCCCTCGCGGTCGCCGGTGTTGCGGATCGTCACGGACAGGTCGCAGGCCCCGTCGGTGCCGATCCGCGCCGCGCCGCCCGTGACGTCCTCCCAGGCGAACGCCGTGTAGGAGCGGCCGTGGCCGAAGGCGTAGAGGGGTGTCGGGTCGAGGTTGCTGACCTCGCCCGCCAGGCCGAGGGGCGGCTGGAGGTAGGTCCAGGGCTGTCCGCCGGGCTCCCGCGGCACGCTCACCGGGAGGCGGCCGGACGGGTTCACACGGCCCGACAGCACGCCCGCCACCGCCGGGCCGCCCTCCTCCCCCGGGAAGAAGGCCTGGACGACCGCGCCCAGGCGGCCCTGCCAGCGGCCGAGGGCGTAGGGGCGGCCGGTCAGCAGGACCAGCACCACCGGCACGCCCGTGGCGACCAGCGCGTCCAGCAGCTCGCCCTGGACGCCCGGCAGGCCGAGGTCGCTGGCGTCACAGCCCTCGCCCGAGGTGCCGCGGCCGAACAGGCCCGCCCGGTCGCCGAGCACGGCCACGCACACGTCCGCCTCGGCGGTGCGGGCGATGGCCTCCTCGAAGCCCGCGGTGTCCGGGTCCGTCACGTCGCACCCCTGCGCGAACGTCACCTTCGCGTCGGGCAGTTCGGTGCGCAGCGCGTCGAGGAGGGTCGGAATCTCGATGCCGGCCGGCACGCCGGGGTGGTGGGTGAGCACGTGGGACGGGAAGGAGTAGCAGCCCAGCATGGCCAGGGCGTCGGCCGCCCGGGGGCCGACCACCGCGATCCGGGTGTCGGGGGCCAGCGGGAGCAGCCCGTCGGGGTTGTCGAGCAGGACCACCGACTCCTCGGCCAGGCGGCGGGCCAGGATCCGGTTGCCCGTGGAGTCCAGGGCGACGGGACCGGTGGGCTCGGGGGTCCAGTCCTCGTCGAGCAGGCCCAGTTCGCACTTCTGCAGCAGCACCCGGCGGGCCGCGCGGTCCACCAGCTCCTCGGGGACCCGCCCGGCGCGGACCGCGTCCAGCAGCGGCTGTCCGTAGCACCTGACGGTGGGCAGCTCGACGTCGATGCCGGCGGCGAGGGCCGCGTGGGCCGCCTCGGCCGGGGTGCCGGCGACGCGGTGCAGGGTCTGCAGGAAGGCGATGCCGAAGTAGTCGGCGACGACCGTGCCGGTGAAGCCCCACTCCTCGCGCAGCAACCGGGTCAGCAGCTCGGGGTCGGCGGAGGCCGGGACGCCGTCGGTCTCGTTGTACGCCGCCATCACCGAACGGGCCCCGCCCTCGCGCACCGCCATCTCGAAGGGCGGCAGGGTGACGTCCGTGAACTCCCGGATCCCCGCCCGCACGGGGGCGAGGTTGCGGGCGCCGGCCGAGGAGGCGTACCCGGCGAAGTGCTTGAGCGTGGCGACGACCCCGGCCGACTCCAGGCCCCGCACATAGGCCGTGCCGATCGTGCCGACCAGGTACGGGTCCTCGCCGATCGTCTCCTCCACCCGGCCCCAGCGCGGATCGCGCACGACGTCCAGGACGGGGGCGAGGCCCTGGTGGACGCCGACCGAGCGCAGGTCCTCGCCGATGCGCCGGGCCATCTCCTCGACCAGCGGGGGGTCCCAGGCCGCGCCCCAGGCCAGCGGGACCGGGTAGGCCGTGGCCCGCCAGGCGGTGAAGCCGGCCAGACACTCCTCGTGGGCGACCGCCGGGATGCCGAAGCGGCCCGCCTCGGCGATCCGGCGCTGGGCGCGGGCCAGGGCCCGCGCGCCGAGCGCCGGGTCCACGGGGGCGGTGCCGAAGGAGCGGGTGAGCTGGCCCAGGCCGCGGGTGATCAGCTCGGCCCACTCCTCGTCGGAGTGGTCGACGCTCATGTCGTGCTGGTGCGGGGCGACTCCGTCGCCGTCCGTCGCGGCGCCCACCCACACGCCGTACAACTGGGCGGTCTTCTCCTCCAGGGTCATCCGGGAGAGCAGGTCGTCGACGCGGGCGGCGGCGGGCAGGGCGGGGTCACGCCAGGGCGCGGTGGTCATGAAGCTCCTGTCGGGTGGACGGGACGGCCCTCACGAGTGGTGCCGACGAGCGCGTGAACAGCGGTGTCCCGCGCCCCTTTCTACGAATGTTTCGATATCGATGTCGAATGTTCCGGGAACCTATGGCGCGACGAGGACTTCGTCAAGGGGGCCCGCAGGGATACGATCGCCGCCATGACATCCCCGGAGCCCGTTGAAAGCCGGACGCAGATCCGGACGCAGGGGCGCACCGCGCAGACCGCCACGCTCGCCGAGATCGCCCGCGAGGCCGGCGTGTCGGCCCCGACTGTTTCGAAGGTCCTCAACGGCCGGGCCGACGTCGCCCCCGCCACCCGCGCCCGCGTCGAGGCACTGCTGCGCGCCCACGGCTACCGCCGCCGCCGGGCCGAGGCGACCCGTTCGCCCCTCATCGACCTGGTCTTCCACGAGCTGGAGAGCGCCTGGGCGATGGAGGTCATCCGGGGCGTGGAGAACGTGGCCCGGGACGCGGGCCTGAGCGTGGTGCTGTCGGAGAGCGCGGGGCGGCTCACGCCCGGGCGGACCTGGGCCGACCAGGTCGCCGCCCGCCGCCCGCACGGCGTCGTGCTCGTGCTGTCGGGCCTCGACGAGTCGCAGCGGGCGCTGCTGACCAGCCGCTCCATCCCGTTCGTGGTGATGGACCCGGCCGGCGACCCCGGCGCCGACGTCCCCTCGATCGGCGCGACCAACTGGCAGGGCGGCCTCGCGGCCACCCGGCACCTGGTCGAGCTGGGGCACCGCCGGATCGGCGCGATCAGCGGGCCCTCGCAGATGATGTGCAGCCGTGCCCGCGTCGACGGTTACCGGGCCGCGCTGGAGACCGCCGGGCTGCCGGTGGACCCCTCGCTGATCGCGAACGGCGACTTCCACCACGAGGCCGGCTACCGGCGGGGCCTGGAACTGCTGCGCCACCCGGACCGGCCCACCGCCGTCTTCGCCGGCAACGACCTCCAGGCGCTGGGGCTGTACGAGGCGGCGCGCGAGCTGGGGCTGCGCATCCCGGAGGACCTGAGTGTGGTCGGGTTCGACGACCTGCCGGTGGCCCCCCTGGTCGGACCGCCGCTGACGACCGTGCGGCAGCCGCTGACCGAGATGGCCGAGGCGGCGGCGAAGCTGGTCCTCGACCTCGGACGGAACGAGGAGACCCCGGCGGCGACCCGGGTGGAGCTGGCCACCAGCCTGGTGGTCCGCAGCAGCACGGCCCCGCCCGCGTGAGACGCCGAAGCCGGTCGGTTGGGTTGTCGAAACTTTCGAACGGCCGGGGCGACCTTCGCGCAACCCCCGCCGGCCCCGGCACGGCACAACCCCCGCGCGCCCCGGCGCGAGGTCCAACGCCTCGCGGAATGGGAGCACTTCGGTGCCTGGGGTGCGCCTGAGGTGGGTCCAGGCCACGAAGTCTGAGAATTTCCGAAGAAAACGCGTCCTGAAGCCCCTGCCCGTAATAATTCGGACTTATGTTCCTGTCTGTGACGGGAGACGACGCGAACGGGGACGAGGGCGCGAGGCCGGGCCGGCGGTCGATCGCCCTGCGGACCGCCGGCCTGACTCTGGCGGGACTGCTGGTGCTCGCCGCCGGTGCCGCCGGCTGGGCCTACTGGCACCTGAACAGCAACATCACCAGTGTCGACATCGACCACGCGCTCGGCGACAACCGCCCGCCGAACCCGGTGACCACGCCGTCGCCCTCGGCACCGGACCTGCCCGGCGAGGCGCTCAACATCCTGGTGCTGGGCTCGGACTCACGCAGCGGCGAGGAGAACCGCAGGCTCGGCGGCGGCGACAGCGACGGTGCCCGCTCCGACACGGCGATGGTCGTCCACCTCGACGCCGGGCGGACCAGCGCGACGGTGGTGAGCATCCCGCGCGACACCCTGGTCACCCGCCCGTCCTGCCCGCGCTCCGGCGGCGGTTCGACGGTGGACTCCCAGCGGTCCATGTTCAACAGCGCCTACGCGGTCGGGGGCCCCGTCTGCGCGGTGAAGACGGTCGAGTCGATGACCGGCGTCCGCATGGACCACTACATCGAGATCGACTTCTCCGGCTTCGCGAAGCTCGTCGACGCGCTCGGCGGGGTCACCGTCACCACGGACGAGGACATAGCCGACGACGACAGCCATCTGCACCTGAAGGCCGGCACCCACCACCTGGACGGCACCCAGGCGCTGGGCCTGGCCCGCACCCGGCACGGCATCGGCGACGGCAGCGACCTCGGCCGCATCGGCCTGCAGCAGAAGCTGGTGAAGGCCCTGCTGGACCGCATCGCCGCCCAGGACCTGCTCACCGACCCGGCCAAGCTGTACCGGGTCGCGGACGCGGTGACGGCCGGCCTCACCACCGACACCGGCCTGGACTCCCTGAGCGAGCTGACCGGCCTCGGCCAGAGCCTGCAGGGCCTGTCGTCGAGCCGGGTCCGGACGGTGATGATGCCGGTGGTGCGGGCGCCGTCGGACCCCAACCGGGTGGTGGCCGACGAGCCCGAGGCGCGCAAGCTGTGGGAGTCGCTGCGCTGACCTGCACGGATGCCGCCCGGAAAAATGCTTGAAGAAAATCTGTCGCGGGTGTCGATCCGGCGGTCCGCTGTTCGACGCAGGGGTGAGAGCGGGGACGGACCCCGCTCCGCGAGGCCCGAGGAGCCACCATGCCGCGCTTCATGACCCTGATCCGCATCGACGAGAAGAACGCCCCCGCCGAGGGCCCGAGCCCCGAGCTGCAGGAGCGGATGGGCAAGCTCCTGGAGGAGATCACCAAGGCCGGGGTCATGCTCGACACGGCCGGTCTCGCCCCGACCTCCGACGGCACGCGGGTGACCTGGGAGGGCGGGCGGCTGTCCGTCACCGACGGGCCGTTCACCGAGACCAAGGAGGTCATCGGGGGCTACTCGATCAGCCAGTGCAAGGACAAGGCCGAGGCCATCGAGTGGACCAAGCGGTTCCTGTCCCTGCACGAGGACTACTGGACGATCACCGCGGAGGTCCGGCAGATCGCCGAGGGCTGACCGGCCCCGCTTGGCGGGGAGGTGCCAGGGGTGTCTGATGGTGGGCTGTGACACCGCAGCCCACCGCCACACCCGGCGCCTCCCGGACCGCCCGGGCGATCGAGACCGTCTTCCGCATGGAGTCGCCCCGGATCATCGCCGGCGTCACCCGGGTCGTCCGGGACGTCGGCATCGCCGAGGAGCTCGCGCAGGACGCGCTGGTCGCCGCGCTGGAGCAGTGGCCGCGCGACGGCGTGCCGGACAACCCGGGCGCCTGGCTCATGGCCACCGCCCGCAACCGCGCCGTCGACCTGGTGCGCCGCCGGGAGAACTACGCCCGCAAGCTCGCGGAGATCGGCCGTGACCTGTCGGCCACCCCGCCCCCGGAGGAACCCGCCGACCCCGACGACATCGACGACGACCTGCTCCGCCTGGTCTTCACCGCCTGCCACCCGGTGCTGTCCACGGAGGCCCGCACGGCCCTGACGCTGCGTCTGCTGGGCGGCCTGACCACGGCCGAGATCGCCCGCGCCTTCCTCGTCCCGGAGGCGACGGTGGCGCAGCGCATCGTGCGGGCCAAACGCACCCTGGCGACGCGGAACGTCGCCTTCGAGGTGCCCCGCGGTCCCGACCGCGAGGCCCGTCTCGGCTCGGTCCTCGACGTCATCTACCTGATCTTCAACGAGGGGTACGCCGCCACGGCCGGGGACGACTGGCTCCGCCCGGGCCTGTGCGAGGACGCCCTGCGCCTGGCCCGGGTGCTCGGCGCGCTCATGCCGAAGGAGCCCGAGGTCCACGGCCTGACCGCGCTCCTGGAGTTCCAGGCGTCCCGTACGGCGGCCCGTACCGGGCCCTCCGGCGAACCGGTCCTCCTCAAGGACCAGAACCGGGCCCGCTGGAACCGCATGCTCGTCGCCCGCGGCATCGACGCGCTGGGCCGGGCCGAAGCCGCCTCTTCCGGCGGCCCGGGGCCGTACACCCTCCAGGCCGCCATCGCCGCCTGCCACGCGTACGCCCACACCTACGAGGAGACCGACTGGGCGCGCATCGCCACCCTCTACGGACTGCTGGCCGCCATGTCCCCGTCGCCGGTCGTGGAGCTGAACCGCGCGGTGGCCGTGTCGATGGCCGCGGGCCCGGGGGCCGCCCTGCCCCTCGTCGACGCCCTGGCCGGTGACGCCGCCCTGCGCGACTACCACCTGCTGCCCAGCGTGCGCGGCGACCTGCTCGCCCGCCTCGGCCGGGCCGCCGAGGCCCGGGCGGAGTTCGAGCGGGCGGCGTCCCTGACCCGCAACGCACGGGAGCGGGAGCTGCTGCTGCGACGGGCGGCGGAGCAGTCCTGACCGTCAGGCCGGGTGCCCGACCAGCATCGCCGGAGCGCCCGCGACCCGGGTCAGGAACACCGTCGCCGCGTGCGGCCCCTGCGGCTTGACCTTCCTGCGCAGTTCCTCCGGCTCGACCGCCGAGCCGCGCTTCTTCACCGTCAGCGTGCCGACCTCGCGCTCCCGCAGCAGGGCCTTCAGCTTCTTGACGTTGAAGGGCAGGTGGTCGGTGATCTCGTAGGCGGTGGCGTACGGCGTCGGCCGCAGGGCGTCGGCCGTGACGTACGCGATGGTCGCGTCGAGGAGTCCGCCGTCGACCTGGTCGGCGACCTCGGCGACCAGGTGGGCGCGGATGACGGCGCCGTCGGGCTCGTACAGGTAGCGGCCGGGCGGGCGGACGCCGGGGTCGGGCAGGCCGCGGGAGAGCAGGGTGCGCGGGCCCGGCAGCAGGGTGGCCCGGACGGCGCCCGGCTCGGTGCCGAACCACAGCACCGCCTCCTTCACGTCCCCGCCGTCGGAGATCCACTCGGCCTCGGCCTCCTCGGGGACCGCCTCGTGCGGGATGCCCGGGGCGAGCTTCAGCGCGGCGCGCGGGGCCCGGCGCGCGGCCGACACCGCCCAGGACAGCGGGGGCGAGTAGGCCTCGGGGTCGAAGATCCGGCCCCGGCCGCCGCGCCGCGCGGGGTCGACGAAGACGGCGTCGTAGCCCGCCGTGTCCACCTCCGTGACGTCCGCTTCCCGGACCTCGATCAGGTCCGCCAGCCCCAGCGCGCCGGCGTTCGCCCGGGCCGCCGCGGCCGTGAGCGGGTCCCGGTCCACGGCCAGCACCCGGATCCCGGCGCGGGCCAGCGCGATGGCGTCACCGCCGATGCCGCAGCACAGGTCGGCCACCGAGGTCACGCCCGAGTCGGCCAGGCGCCGCGCCCGGTAGGCCGCCACGCTCGCCCGCGTCGACTGCTCCACCCCGTTCGGCGTGAAGAACATCCGCCCCGCGTCCTCGGCGCCGAACTTCACCGCCGCCCGCTGCCGCAGCCGCGCCTGCCCCAGTGCCGCCGACACCAGCTCGGCGGGGTGCTCGCGGCGCAGCCGGGTCGCGACGGCCAGCTCCCGCGCCGGGTCGGTGTCGCGCACCTCGTCGAGGAGGGCGCGGCCTTCGGGGGTGAGGAGGAGGGCGAGGTCGTTCACCCGGTCATTGTCGGCCACGGCGTGCCGGGGCGGTGCGTGTGGGCCAGTCGGTGGACGCGGGCCCGCCGGCCGCTGTGTCGGGACGGGATCGCCCGGGCGGGCTGCGAGGATCCGGCACCATGCGAGCAGTCGTACAAAATGACAAAAGTCGGGCCTCGGGCGGTGCGCGGATCGGCCTGGCCGTGCTCGCCCTCGCCGCCATCGCCTCGGGCTGTGCGCAGGGCGGGGGCAGCGACCAGGTCACCCCGGCCGGCGGACAGCAGCCCCTGGACGCGCCCCCGGCCCGCGCGCTCGACTCCTACGCCTCCAAGCTGCGCGCCGCGCACGCCGCCCGGGTCGCCGCCGCGCACCGCTGGGAGCTGAAGAGGGTCCCGCTGCCCGCCCCGCCGGCCCCCGAGCGCAAGCCCAGGATCAAGACCCGCAAGGGCTTCCAGGTGGCCGGTCACCGGCAGTCCGGTCTCCCGCCCGTCTTCACCCGGATCCCCACCCGGGACAAGGTCGTCTTCCTCACCATCGACGACGGTGCCGAGAAGGACCGGGCGTTCCTGCGGATGATGAGCGACCTGGACGTGCCCTACACCGCGTTCCTCAGCGGCTACCTGGTCAAGGACGACCCCCGCTACTTCAAGAAGATGCAGGCCAGGGGTGTGGTGCTGAACAACCACACCCTGCACCACCCCTACCTGCCGGGCCTGTCCTACCGCGCCCAGAAGCGCGAGATCTGCGGCATGCAGCGCTACCTGCAAAAGCGCTTCGGCAAGCGCCCCAGCCTCTTCCGCCCGCCCTACGGCGGCTACAACCGCGCGACCCTGCGCGCCGCCAAGGCCTGCGGCATCGCCTACGTCCCGCTCTGGAACGAGGAGGTCTTCGCCGACCGCTGGGAGTACCGCGAGGCGGACCGCGAACTGCGCCCGGGCGACATCGTCCTCACGCACTTCCGCGGCCCGGGGGAGTGGAAGGGCACCATGCCGGACATGATCCGCCGCTTCCTGAACAAGGTCACGGCCGAGGGCTACGCGGTGGGGCGGCTGGAGGACTACCTGTGAGGCGGCCGGCCGCCGCCCTGCTCTGCGCGCTGCTGGTCCTGCTGGCCGGCTGCGCGGGCACGGCGGGGGAGCGGCCGGGCACCGCCGACGGCCGGGCCCGGGACCCGGCCCCCGCCGCCCGCCGCCTGCCACCCGTCGTCGACCGCGTCCCCACCCGCGACCCGGTCGTCTTCCTCACCTACGACGACGGCGCCGAACGCGACCCCCGCTTCGTCGGCCTGGTCCGCGCACGGCGCCTGCCGGTCAGCATGTTCCTCACCGACAGCGTCGTGGGGCCCGGCTACGGCCACTTCGCCCGGCTGCGCGCGGTCGGCGCGTCCCTGCAGAACCACACCCTCGACCACCCGGCCCTGCGCGGCCTGCCCTACGCCGGCCAGCGCGCCGAGATCTGCGGCCAGCAGCACAAGCTCCACGCCCGCTTCGGCATCCGCCCGCGCCTCTTCCGCCCGCCCTACGGCGCCTACGACACCACGACCCTGCGCGCCGCCGCCGACTGCGGCATCACGGCGGTCGTGCTGTGGCGCGCCTCCCTGGGCGCCGGCGGCGACCTGACGTTCACCCGCGGCGAGCCCGGGCTGCGCGCCGGCGACATCGTCTCGGTGCCGTCGGGGGACGCCTCCCTGACCCTGACGGAACGGACGGCGGGGTTGCTGCGGGAGATCGAGGGGAAGGGCCTGCGGGTGGGGCGGCTGGAGGACTATTTGTAGGCGCAGCGGACCCCGCGGACGGAATCTCCTGGCCGACGCGCCGCGGCCGATTAGCAGTCCGCTTGACCGAGTGCTAATCGCGGTCATAGTCTCGGCTCTGGCACTCGACACAGGAGAGTGCCAACACAGCGACGGGCAGGTCCGGCACCCGCGACGACGGATCCACCTGGTCGCCACCTCAGACAGTTAACCCCGTGAGATCTCCGAAGGGGGAGGTCGGATCGTGACGACCACCAGCTCCAAGGTTGCCATCAAGCCGCTCGAGGACCGCATCGTGGTCCAGCCGCTCGACGCCGAGCAGACCACCGCCTCTGGCCTGGTCATCCCGGACACCGCCAAGGAGAAGCCCCAGGAGGGCGTCGTCCTGGCCGTGGGCCCGGGCCGCTTCGAGGACGGCAACCGTCTTCCGCTCGACGTTTCCGTCGGCGACGTCGTGCTCTACAGCAAGTACGGCGGCACCGAGGTGAAGTACAACGGCGAGGAGTACCTCGTCCTCTCGGCCCGCGACGTGCTCGCGATCATCGAGAAGTAATTCACCCCAAGCACCTTGCTTTGAACTGCGCCCCTGGCCCCCGCGATCGATAAGAAGCCGGGCGTCCAGGGGCGCAGTGCCGTTACCCCAGATTCCGGAAGAGGGCTCACGCTCCCATGGCGAAGATCCTGAAGTTCGACGAGGACGCCCGTCGCGCCCTCGAGCGCGGCGTCAACAAGCTTGCCGACACGGTCAAGGTGACGATCGGCCCCAAGGGCCGCAACGTCGTCATCGACAAGAAGTTCGGCGCCCCCACCATCACCAACGACGGTGTCACGATCGCCCGCGAGGTCGAGATCGAGGACCCGTACGAGAACCTCGGTGCCCAGCTGGTCAAGGAGGTGGCGACCAAGACCAACGACATCGCGGGTGACGGTACGACCACCGCGACCGTGCTCGCCCAGGCGCTCGTGCGCGAGGGCCTGAAGAACGTCGCCGCCGGCGCCTCCCCGGCCGCCCTGAAGAAGGGCATCGACGCCGCCGTCAAGGCCGTCTCCGAGGACCTGCTCGCCTCGGCCCGCCCGATCGACGAGAAGTCCGACATCGCCGCCGTGGCCGCGCTGTCCGCCCAGGACCAGCAGGTCGGCGAGCTCATCGCCGAGGCGATGGACAAGGTCGGCAAGGACGGTGTCATCACCGTCGAGGAGTCCAACACCTTCGGCCTGGAGCTGGACTTCACCGAGGGCATGGCCTTCGACAAGGGCTACCTGTCGCCGTACTTCGTGACGGACCAGGAGCGCATGGAAGCCGTCCTGGACGACCCCTACATCCTCATCACGCAGGGCAAGATCTCCGCCATCGCGGACCTCCTGCCGCTGCTGGAGAAGGTCATTCAGGCCAACGCCTCCAAGCCGCTGCTGATCATCGCCGAGGACGTCGAGGGCGAGGCCCTGTCGACCCTGGTCGTCAACAAGATCCGCGGCACGTTCAACGCCGTCGCGGTGAAGGCCCCCGGCTTCGGCGACCGCCGCAAGGCGATGCTGCAGGACATGGCCGTCCTCACCGGCGCCACGGTCGTCTCCGAGGAGGTCGGCCTCAAGCTCGACCAGGTCGGCCTGGACGTCCTCGGCTCCGCCCGCCGCGTCACCGTCACCAAGGACGACACCACCATCGTCGACGGCGCCGGCAACAAGGAAGACGTGCAGGGCCGCGTCGCCCAGATCAAGGCCGAGATCGAGACCACGGACTCCGACTGGGACCGCGAGAAGCTCCAGGAGCGCCTCGCGAAGCTGGCCGGCGGCGTGTGCGTCATCCGCGTGGGTGCCGCCACCGAGGTCGAGCTCAAGGAGCGCAAGCACCGTCTGGAGGACGCCATCTCCGCGACCCGCGCCGCGGTCGAGGAGGGCATCGTCTCCGGTGGTGGCTCCGCCCTGGTCCACGCCGTCAAGGTCCTCGAGGGCAACCTCGACAAGACCGGCGACGAGGCCACCGGTGTCTCCGTGGTCCGCAAGGCCGCCGTCGAGCCGCTGCGCTGGATCGCCGAGAACGCCGGCCTGGAGGGCTACGTCATCGTCTCCAAGGTCGCCGAGCTCGACAAGGGCAACGGCTACAACGCCGCCACCGGCGAGTACGGCGACCTGATCAAGGCCGGCGTCATTGACCCGGTCAAGGTCACCCGCTCCGCCCTGGAGAACGCCGCCTCCATCGCCTCCCTGCTCCTCACGACCGAGACCCTGGTCGTCGAGAAGAAGGAAGAGGAGGAGCCGGCCGCCGCGGGCCACGGCCACGGCCACGCCCACTGAGGCATGACGGCTGAGGGCTGACGGCGTCGGCCCGCCCGAGCCCGAGCGAAGGCCCGGCACCCCGCAAGAGGGGGTGCCGGGCCTTCGCCGTGCCGCCCCCCGGCCCGGGAACCGCGCCGGGGCCGGAAACTGTCTACCCCCACAGCAGTCGGATCATCAGGGGGCAGGAATGGACCAGGCGCTGTACGGGGAACGGTCCCGCAACCCGTTCGCGCGAACGGTGGGGCTCTCCGAGGACGGACTCCGCAGGGGCGGCAGAAGGACCCCGCTGGACGAGCTGAACCTCGCCGCCATGGCAGAGACGTTCCTGCGGGACCGCTGGCTCGGCGGCGGGGGCACCGAACGCCCCCTCGGGGCGCTGCCGCAGGGCCCCGGCCTCGTCCCGGTCACCCGCGTGACCGGCACCACCACCCCCCTGAGGACCCGTCACGCCGCCGACTTCGCCCAGGCCCTGGGCGAACTGGCGGTACGCCGGTGCGGAGGGCCGGACCACGTGGCCGCTCTCGCCGCGCGGGCCCAGGCGGAGGGCGTGCCGCTGTGGATCGCGCGCCGCCACGCGCCCGGCCCCGCCGGGCCGGTGACCGTCGCCGTGGACCGGCGCTCGGTACGCGTGGACGTCTGGGGTCCGCACGCCCCCGCCGTACGCCTGCGGGCACCGTACGGCTACCGCCCCGACAGCGCCGACCGGTCGGGCGGCCTGGTCATGCACGTCGGCGACCTCGGCGCACGGCTCGAACTGCGCAAGAAGGCGCGCAAGTCCAAGAGCAAGGTCGAGATCGGCCTGCCCGACCGGGTCTGGACGCTGCGCCGCGAGAAGGCCGACAGCTCGTGGCTGCTGCGCGACGAGCAGCGGGTCGCGCTGCTGACCCGCCCCTCCCGGTGGCCCGGCCCGCCGCCCGGCTCGGTGCTGCTGCCGCTGGCCGAGGTGCACCACGAGAGCCCCGACCCCCTGGACGCCGTCATGGCCCACGCGGTCGCCGTGTCCTTCGGTCTCGGCGACACCACGGGCCTGGCCAGGTTCCGCGCGGTGAGGCGCCGCCGGGAGACGGAGGAGGACCTCTGGGACCGCCCCTGGTTCAGCAACCTGGGCCGCGACCGCGACGACAACGAACCGGGCGGCGGCGACGGCTGGGGCAGTGACGGCGGCGACGGCGGCGACGGGGGCGGCGGCGACGGCGGCGGCGGCGGTGGGGACGGCGGCGGAGGGGGCGGCGGAGGCGACTAGGCGCCCGGCGACGGCCTCGGCCCCAGTACGGGTCCCGGTCCGCCGCGTCACTCCGCTCGTGTCACAGCTCGGTGGGCTCCAGCGCCCCCAGCTGCTGCATCAGCCCCAGCCGGTCGTACTGCCACCACCCCTCGGCGAGCTTGCCGTCCGGCGTGCAGCGGTGGACGGTCGTCCCGGTCATGGTGACGTCCTCGCCGGTCGGCGGGATGCCGAGGAACTCGCCCGTGTGACGCCCGTGGAAGGTCCACCGGGTGCACACCCGGTCGCCCTGCGCCATCTGGTCCTCGATCGTGAAGGAGAAGTCGAACCCGCCGCGCCAGACCTCCACCTCCCGCCGCACCGCGTCGAGCCCGATGACGTCCTGCACGTCGGCGGGGTCGTGATCGTGGTAGTCCTCGGCGAACACGTCGTTGAAGGGCGGTGCGTCACCCTGCCCGGGCGCCAGCTCGAAGAACCGGCGCGCGGTGGCCGCGTAGAGCTGCTCGTCCCGCACCACGTCGAGGTCCGTGAACGTCGGCGTCCCGTCGCAGAGCGCCACCATCTCCTGGAAGATCCGGTCGGTCTCCGGAAGCCCGGAGTTGCGCATCGCGTCCTCGTACGACGGGAACTCCACGATCTCCACGATGTGCGAGGCGTCGGACCGGTCCTTCGCCACCACACTGTGCGTCGCGGTCCGCTTCCCCTTGGTCTGCTCGACCCACCGGTCCATCAGCCGGTTCATCTCGTCGAGCCGGCTGGTCCTGCATTCGATGAGCTGTACGAAGGTCATACGCGCCCCACCTCCGGCCCCCCTGGGTCCGGCTGAACAGCACCATTGTCCCCACGTGGGCCGTCCGTCGCCTCCTGGCGCTTCGGCCGTCACCGGCGACCACAGTCCGCAGGATCGCCCCCCCGCCGAACTGGTCGGCCGCGAGCGATAACTCCCGGAGCTGACGAGCTTCTGCACCGCCGGCTCCGGCCCGGCGTACGCCTGGCGCGCCTGTGAGCTGACCCCGCGCCCCGGCTGGGAGAGCGATCAGGCGGTTCTGGTGAGGTTCCTGGTGGAAACCTGAGGTTCCTGGTGGAAACCGGCCAGCCCGCCCGGGACGAAGCCCTGGCCCGTGCACTCGGCGTGGCCGACGCCCGGCACGCGGACGCACCGTCCTCCGGCCTCGTCCGCGCGTGGGTGGCGCTCGCCCCCGTGGCCGAGCCCGCCCGCGGCCGGGCCCTGGTCGCCCGGGCCCTGCGGCACGAGACCCTGCGGGAAGTCCTCCCGGCCATCGTGCGCCTGGAGCCCGATGCCGTACCGCTCAACGTCGGCGCGTTCGGGCGGCCGGTGCCCCGGGACCGGCCTACTGCGGCCCGTACTTCCGCCCCGTCCTGGACGACACCGCCCCCAGCACCCCCCGCGGCACCAGCTTCGCCGCCCCCATCAGCGCCTTGTACCGGGGGTCCGGGATGGACAGCGTCTTGCCGCGGGCCAGGTCGTGCAGGGCCGCCGCGACCAGCTTGTCCGCGTCGAGCCACATCCAGCCCGGGATGTTGTCCGTGCCCATGCCGGCCCGCTCGTGGAACTCGGTGCGGACGAAGCCGGGGCACAGCGCCATCAGGCGTACGCCGCTGCCGGCCAGGTCGCGGGCCACGCCCTGGGTGAACTGCACGACCCACGCCTTGGACGCGCCGTAGGTGCCGCGCGGTACGAACGCGGCCACCGAGGCGACGTTGACGACACCGCCGCGGCCCCGCTCGCGCATGGCCTCCGTCGCCGCCGACGTCAGCCGCAGCACCGCCTCGCAGTGCACCTTCAGCATCCTCAGCTCGTCGGCCAGGGGGACGTCGAGGTAGCGGCCCTTGTTGGCGAAGCCGGCGTTGTTGATCAGGAGGTCGACGGGGTTCCTGCGGTCGCCCAGGCGGTCGGCCACCGCCTCGATGCCCGTGTCCTCGGCGAGGTCGGCCGTCAGCACCTCCGCCTCGATGCCGTGCCGGTCGTGCAGTTCGGTCGCCTGGTCCCGCAGCCGTTTGGTGTCACGCGCGACCAGCACCAGGTTGTGCCCGTCGGCCGCCAGTCGCCGCGCGAACGCGGCCCCGATGCCTGCCGTCGATCCCGTAATCAGAGCCGTTGTCATGGCAGAAGGGTAGTGACCTGGAGTGCGTACATCCGCTTGCCCGCGGGCCCGCCCCCGGTGAAGGGTCCGTGGAGACGGGCCCGGTGAGCGGCTGTCAGCTCCCGTACTTCTCGGCGTACTCCCGCGCCGCCCGCAGCGCCTCCGGGTGCAGTGCCTCGCCCGCCGCCAGCAGCCGGGGCAGCAGCGTCCGCTCGGTCGTCACCGCCCGGAACTGCAGGGCGACCGTCACGTCGTGGCCGGGACGGTGCACGACCTCGATCGCGTCGCCGGCCCGGATCTCGCCCGGCTCGATCACCCGCAGATACGCCCCGGGCGCGCCCCGCCGCGTGAACCTCTTCACCCAGCCCTTTTCGCCCAGATGGCCCTGGAACGTGCGGCACGGAATGCGCCCGCAGGTCACTTCCAGCACCACCTCGGGGCCGATCCGCCAGCGCTCGCCGATCCGCGCGCCGCAGACGTCGAGGCCCGCCGTGGTGAGGTTCTCGCCGAACGCGCCGTCGGCCAGGGTCCGGCCCAGCTCGCGCTCCCACTCGTCGAGGTCCTCGCGCGCCATCGCGTACACCGCCTGGTCGTCGCCGCCGTGGTGCTCCAGCTTGCACACCGCGTCCCCGGCGAGCCCGCTCCCGCCTACGCCCTTGGGCCCCGGCGCGGCCACCCGCACCGGCCCCGTCACCGGCCGCTTGTCGATCCCCGTGACCCCCTCCGGGTTGTCCGTGTACGGCACAGCCTTCGCACGTCCCAGATTCACCGACAGAAGCTTCATGCCCGCACGGTAGGGGACCCGGCCCCAAAGCGTCGACGCATTATTCGGAGGAGATCCAAAGCCTCGCTTATCGTCGCTTATCCTCGAAGGGTGATCGAAGCTCGTCATCTCCGTGTCCTGCGCGCCGTCGCGGCCACCGGTTCCTTCTCCGCGGCGGGGCGGGAGCTGGGCTGCACCCAGCCCGCCGTCAGCCAGCAGATGAAGGCGCTGGAAACGTCCGTCGGCACCCCGCTGCTGATCCGCACCGGGCGGGAGATGCGCCTGACCCAGGCCGGTGAGGCCCTGGTGCGGCACGCGGCCGGGATCCTCGCCGGGCTCACCGCCGCGGAGGAGGAGGTCGCCGCCATCGCGGGGCTGCGCGCGGGCCGGGTCCGGCTCGTCTCCTTCCCCAGCGGCAGCTCCACGCTCGTCCCCACCGCCCTCGCCGCCCTGCGCCGGGCCCACCCCGGCACCCGTGTCTCCCTGGAGGAGGCCGAGCCGCCGGCCTCCGTCGGCCTGCTGCGCGAGGGCGACTGCGACGTGGCCCTCGCCTTCCGCTACGAGGGCGCCGCGGGCGCGGAAGAGTGGGACGACCTCGTCGTACGGCCGCTGCTGTCGGACCGGCTCGTGGCGCTCGTGCCGGAACGCCACCGGCTCGCGGGCGCGGAGTCCGTCGCCATCGGCGAACTCGCCGAGGAGCCGTGGATCGCGGGCTGCCCGCGCTGTCGCGGCCAGCTGGTCGAGGTGTGCGCGGCGGCCGGCTTCACCCCGCGCATCGACTTCGCCACCGACGACTACCCGGCGGTGGTCGGCCTGGTCGGCGCCGGCCTGGGCGTGGCCGTACTGCCCCAGCTGGCCGTCGAGTCCGTACGGCCCCGGGGTGCGCGCACCGTGACGCTGGAGCCGGCGGTGCGGCGGGAGATCGTCGCGCTCACGCTGCCCGACCTCGCACAGGTCCCCGCGGTCGCGGCCACGCTCGACCAGCTGGCCCGGGCCGCCCGCCGCTAGCCACGCGTAAACCGGTGGCACGCGCGCCAAAAACCAACGGCACGCATGCGCGTGCCTATGAGCAGAAACGTTCCTTCAGTTGTTCGAGGCGGTGTGCCCGCCGGATGTCGTCGTCGACACCAGCCGGTTGCGCGCCCGCCCCATCAGCTCTTCACGCTCGTCCTCGGTCAGCCCGCCCCACACGCCGTACGGCTCTCGCACCGCCAGCGCGTGGGCGGCGCACTCGGCGCGCACCGGGCAGCGCATGCAGACCTCCTTGGCCGAGTTCTCGCGAGCACTCCGAGCCGCACCGCGTTCGCCCTCCGGATGGAAGAAGAGCGAGCTGTCCACCCCCCGACAGGCAGCCAGCAGCTGCCAGTCCCACAGGTCCGCGTTCGGTCCGGGAAGGCGGGAGAAATCTGCCATTACGTGACCCCTTGTAGCCGTTCTTGGCGGATCCGGTGTCCACGACCGTACAACTACGATCTAAGGAGATGAAAATATGACTCATTGCGAATCTAGCTCCAGACACTGCCGAAGCGGAAGAAATGGGTCTGAATGGGGCATAGGTTGTGATGAAAGTTCGAGGGTGTGGAGCGCATATCTGCACCGTGTTCGTGCCCTCACGTAGAGTGCCGAAGATGGCAGCCGGCCCCGTAACTCTTTCGAGTGACCGTCGTTGAGAGTGCGAGGCGGTTGAAGGAACAAGCGCTCGGGCAGGCGTCCGAGACGGTCGACCGCACAGGTGACGATTTCGTACCAGCCTGGAGGCTCAAGGTGACGCGCATCAGCTGCGGAGGGCGGCCATGACTTCCGTCCTCGTCTGCGACGACTCCCCGCTTGCCCGAGAGGCGCTCCGCCGCGCGGTCGCGACCGTGCCCGGCGTCGAGCGCGTGACGACGGCAGCCAACGGCGAGGAAGTCCTCCGCCGCTGGGGTGCCGACCGCTCGGACCTGATTCTGATGGACGTACGCATGCCCGGACTGGGCGGCGTCGAGACGGTCCGGCGGCTGCTGTCCGCCGACCCCGGTGCGCGCATCATCATGCTCACCGTCGCCGAGGACCTGGACGGCGTGGCCCTCGCGGTCGCGGCCGGGGCCCGCGGCTACCTGCACAAGGACGCCTCCCGCGCGGAGCTCCGGGCCACGGTGACGCAGGCCCTGGCCGACCCGACCTGGCGGCTCGCCCCGCGTCGGCTGCGCTCGGCCGAGATGGGCGCCGCTCCCACGCTCACCGCGCGCGAGATCCAGGTGCTCGAAGGCATGAGCCACGGTCGCTCGAACGCGGAGATCGGCCGCGAGCTCTTCCTCTCCGAGGACACGGTCAAGACGCACGCCCGGCGCCTGTTCAAGAAGCTGGGCGCCTCGGACCGGGCCCACGCCGTGGCGCTCGGCTTCCGATGGGGTCTGGTGCGCTAGGGCCTGTCGTTTGGATCGGGCCGGCTTCGGCACGCGGCCTCCGGCGCGCGCCGGAGAGCGGGGGCACACGGATGCCCCCGCGCGAGCCGCACCCGCGCGTGCGGGAGCCGGCGGCCGACGGCAGCGCCGATGGGGGTTTCCTTCCCCGGCCCGGGCGAGGTCGAGAGCCCGGGCGGACGCGGGCGAGGATCCACGTCCCCGGGACGATCCGAACGGCAGGTCCCGGCAGCGGCCCGGCGGGCCGCAGCGATCGCAGTGAGGGCGTGGAACGCCAGGTGGGCGGGGGTGGACCGGCGGTCCGCCGGGTGCCCGCTGCTCGTTTCGCCGCGGATGCCGCATCCTTGAGGGTGTGGAGTTCCTCGGGGACGAGTCGGTCGAGCGGAAGGGGAGGGCGCAGGGGATGAGTTCCGGCGCACCTGCTCATAACGCTTCGGTGCACAACAACGGGCGCGGTGCCGCGGACCCGGCGGCCGCAGGGCACCATGGACCGATGCGCGACGACGAGGCGGTCCATGCCCAAGGGGCGATCGGCGCGCTCGTCCACCGCGCCGTCGACGGAGACGAGCAGGCCACGCACGACCTGCTCGCCCACGTCCACCCCCTGGCGCTGCGCTACTGCCGCACCCGGTTGTCCCGCCTCCCGGGCGACGCCCGGCACTTCGTGGAGGACCTCGCCCAGGAGGTCTGCGTGGCCGTGCTCCTCGCCCTGCCGCGCTACCGGGACACCGGGCGCCCCTTCGAGGCGTTCGTCTTCGCCATCGCCGCCCACAAGGTCGCCGACCTGCAGCGCGCCGCGATGCGCCACCCCGGCTCGACGGCGGTCCCCTCCGACGAGATGCCCGAGCGGCCCGACGACTCCCTGGGGCCGGAGGAGCGCGCCCTGCTCAGCAGCGACGCGGAATGGGCCAAGAAACTCCTGGCCAACCTGCCCGAGAACCAGCGGGAGCTGCTGCTGCTGCGGATCGCGGTGGGGCTGACGGCCGAGGAGACCGGCCAGATGTTGGGAATGTCACCCGGCGCCGTCCGGGTGGCGCAGCACAGGGCGTTGAGCAGGCTGCGGGCACTGGCCGAGCAGTAGGCCTGCGACAGCCCTTCGTTGAACAGGCGGTGCGCCGCTTCCGTAGGAACATACGAAGCCCGGTGCGGGCCGGAACCGTGGAATGAGACAGCGCCGCTTCCCGTTAGCATGGACATCCGCACCGATCAAGGCCATTTGGGGAAGGTGTCATGACTGCCAACGTCGACGGAGTGCCCGGTAAATTCGCGACACTCGGGCTGACCTACGACGACGTGCTGCTGCTGCCGGGTGCATCGGAAGTGCTCCCCAACGCGGTCGACACCTCGTCCCGCATCTCCCGCAACGTCCGGGTCAACATCCCGCTGCTGTCCGCCGCCATGGACAAGGTCACCGAGTCGCGCATGGCGATCGCGATGGCCCGCCAGGGCGGCGTCGGCGTCCTGCACCGCAACCTGTCCATCGAGGACCAGGTCAACCAGGTCGACCTGGTGAAGCGGTCCGAGTCCGGCATGGTCACCGACCCGATCACGGTCCACCCGGACGCCACGCTCGGCGAGGCCGACGCGCTGTGCGCCAAGTTCCGCATCAGCGGCGTCCCCGTCACCGACGGCAACGGCAAGCTGCTCGGCATCGTCACCAACCGCGACATGGCCTTCGAGAACGACCGCACCCGTCAGGTGCGCGAGGTCATGACCCCCATGCCCCTGGTGACCGGCAAGGTCGGCATCTCCGGCCCCGACGCCATGGAGCTGCTGCGCCGCCACAAGATCGAGAAGCTGCCGCTGGTCGACGACGCGGGCATCCTCAAGGGCCTGATCACGGTCAAGGACTTCGTCAAGGCCGAGCAGTACCCGAACGCGGCCAAGGACTCCGAGGGCCGGCTGATCGTCGGCGCCGCCGTGGGCGCCAGCCCCGAGGCCCTGGAGCGCGCCCAGGCGCTGGCCGCGGCCGGTGTGGACTTCCTGGTCGTCGACACCTCGCACGGCCACAACAGCAACGCCCTCAGCTGGATGTCGAAGATCAAGTCCAGCGTGAACGTCGACGTGATCGGCGGCAACGTCGCCACGCGCGACGGCGCCCAGGCGCTGATCGACGCCGGTGTCGACGGCATCAAGGTCGGTGTCGGACCCGGCTCGATCTGCACCACCCGCGTCGTCGCCGGCATCGGTGTCCCGCAGGTCACCGCCATCTACGAGGCGTCCCTCGCGGCCCGCCCGGCCGGTGTCCCGCTGATCGGCGACGGCGGTCTGCAGTACTCCGGCGACATCGGCAAGGCCCTGGCCGCCGGCGCCGACACGGTGATGCTGGGCAGCCTCCTCGCGGGCTGCGAGGAGTCGCCGGGCGAGCTGCAGTTCATCAACGGCAAGCAGTTCAAGTCGTACCGCGGCATGGGCTCGCTGGGTGCGATGCAGTCCCGCGGCCAGGGCCGGTCGTACTCGAAGGACCGCTACTTCCAGGCCGAGGTCGCCTCGGACGACAAGCTCGTGCCGGAGGGCATCGAGGGCCAGGTGCCCTACCGCGGCCCGCTGGCCAACGTGCTGCACCAGCTCGTCGGCGGTCTGCGCCAGACCATGGGCTACGTGGGCGCGGCCACCATCGAGGAGATGGAGTCCAAGGGCCGCTTCGTCCGCATCACGTCGGCGGGCCTAAAGGAGAGCCACCCGCACGACATCCAGATGACGGTCGAGGCGCCGAACTACAGCCGCAAGTAGCGGCCAGGCCTTCCGAGGGCGGCCCCGGGGCATCCGGGGCCGCCCTCGGCGTGCCCGTCGGCGATACTGGAAGACGCTGAAACGCATCAGGGAAAGGCCACCAACGTGACTGAGATCGAGATCGGGCGCGGCAAGCGCGGCCGCCGGGCGTACGCCTTCGACGACATCGCCGTCGTCCCCAGCCGCCGTACGCGGGACCCGAAGGAGGTCTCGATCGCCTGGCAGATCGACGCCTACCGCTTCGAGCTGCCCTTCCTGGCCGCTCCCATGGACTCGGTCGTCTCCCCGGCCACCGCCATCCGCATCGGCGAGCTCGGCGGCCTGGGCGTGCTGAACCTCGAAGGCCTGTGGACCCGCTACGAGGACCCGCAGCCGCTGCTCGACGAGATCACCGGTCTCGACGCGGAGACGGCGACCCGGCGCCTGCAGGAGATCTACGCGGCCCCCATCAAGGAGGAGCTGATCGGGCAGCGCATCAAGGAGGTCCGCGACTCCGGCGTCGTCACCGCCGCCGCGCTCTCCCCGCAGCGCACCGCCCAGTTCTCCAAGGCGGTCGTGGACGCGGGCGTGGACATCTTCGTCATCCGCGGCACGACGGTCTCCGCCGAGCACGTCTCCGGTTCGCACGAGCCGCTGAACCTGAAGCAGTTCATCTACGAGCTGGACGTCCCGGTGATCGTCGGCGGCTGCGCCACGTACACCGCCGCCCTGCACCTGATGCGCACCGGCGCGGCCGGTGTGCTGGTCGGCTTCGGCGGCGGCGCCGCGCACACCACGCGCAACGTGCTCGGCATCCAGGTCCCCATGGCGACGGCGGTCGCCGACGTCGCCGCGGCCCGCCGCGACTACATGGACGAGTCCGGCGGCCGGTACGTGCACGTGATCGCGGACGGCGGTGTCGGCTGGTCCGGCGACCTGCCCAAGGCGATCGCCTGCGGCGCGGACGCGGTGATGATGGGCTCCCCGCTGGCCCGCGCGACCGACGGCCCGGGCAAGGGCCATCACTGGGGCATGGAGGCGGTGAACGAGGAGCTGCCGCGCGGCAAGAAGGTCGCCCTCGGCACGGTCGGCACGCTGGAGGAGATCCTCACGGGCCCGTCCCACACGCCGGACGGTTCGATGAACCTCTTCGGCGCCCTGCGGCGGGCCATGGCCACGACCGGCTACAGCGAGCTGAAGGAGTTCCAGCGCGTCGAGGTGACGGTGGCGGACTCGCAGCACCGGCGGTAGTCCGCGCGGCGTCCCACGTCGAGAAGGGCCTGGTCACTCGGGGGAGCGGCCGGGCCCTTGCGCATGCCCGAGTGGCTTGGCCGGGGCGCTTGTTGCCGCGAGGGGGCGCACGGTTGCCTTCGGGCCGTTCGGTCGGTGAGGGATGGTTGTGAGCCGCTGATGTCCGTGATCGGCGCCCCGGTTCTTCGGATGGTGAGCGGCCGCCCCCACGAGAACTAGGGGCGGACACTCCGTGATCCATCCAGGAGCCTGCCGCAGTGGCCTCTGCGGTGGGCTCCGCCTGTTTCCGTAAGGTGACCGGGCCGGGTGCCGCGTGCCAGCAGTCCCCCGGCTGCCGCACCTCGCGCGCCCCCCTTCACAACCGGTGCGCCGCCCCCGTCGGGGCCGCTCCCCGCGTGTCCAGCAGGAGCTGGGCCTTCACCGACAGGCCCTGGAGGTCGTACGTGCGGTGCTGCTGGAGCAGGATCGTCAGGTCCGCGTCGGCCGCTGCCTCGTAGAGGGAGTCCGCGCGGGGGACGGGGCGGTCCAGGACGCTCCAGGCGGGGACGTGGGGGTCGTGGTAGCTGACCGCGGCGCCCAGTTCCATCAGGCGCTGGGCGATCTCTCGTGCCGGGGTGCCCTGGAGGTCGGCGAGGTCGGGCTTGTAGGTGACGCCGAGGAGGAGCACGCGCGCGCCCCGGGCCGACTTGCCGTGCTCGTTGAGGAGCGTGGCGGCGCGCTGGACGACGTAGCCGGGCATGCGGCTGTTGACCTGCTGGGCCAGCTCCACCATGCGCAGGCCGCGGCCGGCCCGGCCGGTCAGGTCCTGGGGGACGGAGTGGCCGCCCACGCCCGGGCCCGGGCGGAAGGCCTGGAAGCCGAACGGTTTGGTCTCCGCGCAGCGGATGACGTCCCACAGGTCGACGCCGAGGTCATGGCAGAGGACCGCCATCTCGTTGACGAGGGCGATGTTCACGTGCCGGTAGTTCGTCTCCAGCAGCTGCACGGTCTCCGCTTCTCGGGGTGCACGCGCGCGTACCACCTTGTCCGTCAGCCTGCCGTAGAACGCGGCGGCCGACTCGGTGCAGGCCGGGGTGAGGCCGCCGATGACCTTCGGGGTGGTGGCGGGCGTGACGTCGCGGTTGCCGGGGTCGGCGCGAGTGGGGGAGTACGCCAGGTGGAAGTCGCGGCCCGCGCGCAGGCCCGAGCCCTCTTCGAGCAGCGGCCGCAGGAAGTCCTCCGTCGTCCCCGGGCGCACCGGCGACTCCAGGATCACCGTGGTGTGCGGGCGCAGGTGCGCCGCCAGGGTGCGGGCGGCGGCCTCCAGCTGGCCGAGGTCGAGCGTGCCGTCCGCGCCCGGCGGGGTCGGCGGGCAGAGCACCGCGGTGCGGACCCGGCCCAGCTCGGCCGGGTCGGTGGCAGGCCGGAAGCCCCCCGAGAGCATCCGGCGCAGCTCGGCGGGGCTCAGCGAGCCGGCCTCCGGGCCGGTCCGGTAGCCCAGGGTGGGGATGCCTGCGGCGACGGCGGCCTGGGCCAGGGGCAGGCCGTACGGGCCGAGTCCGATGACGGCGAGATCTGCGGGCATGGCGTGGCCGTCCTTCCCGATAACCGAAGTGGGACAGGTGCGCAAGCCCTGTGGACAGGACGGGCGAGCGCAATGTCAGACTAGGAGTAAATATGACCGATATGCGGGATTGGTCGGCCGAGTTTCGGTGAGTGTTCCGTGACCGTTGTCCACAGGCTGAGGGCCCGTGGTGGCTGAAGTCGGGCAACCCGGTGAGAATCTGGGCAGGGGGATACGGACGGGGCTGCGCCCGACGGGTGCGGTCGGCGCGACCGATGAGCGGGAGGCAGCGGTGAGGACAGCGACACTCGGACCGGCGCAGCGCGCCGAGTCACTCGCATCGATGGCCGAGCGCGAGCTGGACGTGCTGGTCGTGGGCGCAGGCGTGGTCGGCGCGGGCACCGCCCTCGACGCCGTCACCAGAGGTCTTTCCACCGGCCTGGTCGAGGCGCGGGACTGGGCGTCCGGCACCTCCAGCCGGTCCAGCAAGCTGATCCACGGCGGCCTGCGCTACCTGGAGATGCTCGACTTCGCCCTGGTCAGGGAGGCCCTGAAGGAGCGCGGCCTGCTGCTGGAGCGGCTCGCCCCACACCTGGTGAAGCCCGTGCCGTTCCTGTACCCCCTGCAGCACAAGGGCTGGGAGCGGCTGTACGCCGGGTCGGGTGTCGCGATGTACGACGCCATGTCCATGGCCCGCGGGCACGGCCGGGGCCTGCCGACGCACCGGCACCTGACGCGCTCTCACGCCCTGCGCGTGGCGCCCTGCTTGAAGAAGGACGCGCTGGTCGGGGCGCTGCAGTACTACGACGCCCAGATGGACGACGCCCGCTACGTCGCGACACTGGTGCGCACGGCGGTGGCCTACGGGGCGAAGGCGGCCAACCGGGCGCGGGTGACGGGCTTCCTGCGCGAGGGCGAGCGGGTCGTCGGCGCCAAGGTGCAGGACGTCGAAGGCGGCGGCGAGTACGAGATCCGCGCCAAGCAGGTCGTCAACGCCACCGGCGTGTGGACGGACGACACCCAGGCCATGGTCGGTGAGCGCGGCCAGTTCCACGTCCGGGCGTCCAAGGGCATCCACCTGGTCGTGCCGCGCGACCGGATCCACTCCACGACCGGGCTCATCCTGCGCACGGAGAAGTCCGTCCTGTTCGTCATCCCCTGGGGCCGGCACTGGATCGTCGGCACCACGGACACCGACTGGGACCTCGACAAGGCCCACCCGGCCGCCTCCAGCGCGGACATCGACTACCTGCTGGAGCATGTGAACTCAGTGCTGGCGGTGCCCCTCACCAGGGACGACGTCCAGGGCGTCTACGCCGGCCTGCGGCCCCTGCTCGCGGGTGAGTCGGACGCCACGAGCAAGCTGTCGCGCGAGCACACCGTGGCCCACCCGGTGCCGGGGCTGGTCGTCGTGGCGGGCGGAAAGTACACGACGTACCGGGTCATGGCCAAGGACGCGGTGGACGCGGCGGTGCACGGCCTCGACATGCGGGTCGCCGAGTGCGTCACCGAGGAGGTGCCGCTGCTGGGCGCCGAGGGCTACCGGGCGCTGTGGAACGCGCGGGCGCGGATCGCCGCCCGCACCGGACTCCACGTGGTGCGCGTGGAGCACCTGCTGAACCGGTACGGGGCGATGACGGAGGAACTCCTCGAACTCATCGCCCATGACCCGTCGCTCGGGGAGCCGCTGCCGGCGGCCGACGACTACCTCCGCGCCGAGATCGTCTACGCGGCGTCGCACGAGGGCGCGCGGCACTTGGACGACGTGCTGACCCGGCGGACCCGCATCTCGATCGAGACCTTCGACCGGGGCACGCGCAGCGCGCGGGACGCCGCCGAGCTGATGGCGCCCGTCCTCGGCTGGGACAGGGACCAGATCGAGCGCGAGGTCCAGCACTACGAGAAGCGGGTGGAGGCCGAGCGGGAGTCGCAGCGGCAGCCGGACGACCTGACGGCGGACGCGGCGCGGTTGGGGGCGCCGGACATCGTGCCGTTGTAGGAGCGCCGCCCGGCGGGACGGCTCCCCGGGGCGTCACAGCGGCCATGTGACGCGCACCAGGTCCCGCCGGTCCCCTCCTGTTTGAGTCCGCCTCAGATCACCCGAACGAGTGTCGGGGGGCGGGATCTCCGTTCGGAGCCCGGTCGTTTCAAGAGGTGCGGGGGCAGAACTCGGCCGCGAGCAGCGCGGGTTCGAGACCGGGATCGGCTATCCCGTCCGTGTTCACGCGGAAGGTGAGGACACGCCGGCCGTCGACGGTGGCCGCGCTGCGCACGTAGCTGCCGGATATGTGCCCGTTGTGTCCCCACACCGTCGTGCCGCACGGGAGTTTCTCGGGAAACAGCCCCAGGCCGTACGCGCCGTGTGCGGCACGGGTGTCGAGCATCTCGCGCAGCCAGCGCGGGGGCAGCAGCCGGCCGCCGAGCAGGGCCGTGAAGAAGCGGTCCAGATCGGCCAGCGTGGTCACCATCTCGCCCGCGGCTCCGGCTGCCCGCGGGTCGAGATCGGTGACGTCGGTGCCGTCGGCGGCGTAGGAGCGGCCGTGCGGGGAGGGCAGCGAGGAGCGGGATCCGGGAAAGGAGGTGCCTGTCAGGCCCAGCGGGGTGATGATGCGGCGCTCGGCCTCGGTGGCGTACGAGGCGCCGGTGACCTGCTCGACGACCATGCCGAGCAGGACGTAGTTGGTGTTCGAGTAGGAGAAGCGGCCGGGTGTGGCCGGAGGGTGGGTGAGGGCTATGCGCACGGCCTGATCGGGCGTGACGGGCACGGTTCCGTCGGTGGCAGCGGTGAAGTCGTACAGGCCGCTGGTGTGGGTGAGCAGGGAGCGCAGGGTCAGCGCGCGGCCGTCGTTGCCCGCGCCCCGCACCAGACCGGGCAGATGCTGCTCCACCGTGTCGGACAGCGACAGCCTTTCTTCCGCGGCCAGTTGCAGCACGACGGTGGCGATGAACGTCTTCGTGATGCTGCCGGCGCGGAAGTGGTCCGACCGGGCGATTCCGTGCCCGGCCCCGGCGTAGCGGGTGGTGGTCCCCTCCCGGGCCAGCGACGCGGCGGCGGGTGCCCGGCCCCGCGTCACCAGCAACGGCAGCACGGCGTCCGTGGGCGGCACCGACAACGCCGAGGAGTCGGCGGGCGGCAGCCCGAGCAGGGCCACGGACACGGGCAGGGCCAGCAACGTCCGCAACGACGGCATGCGGGCACCTCCCTGGTCGGGGTGTCGGGGCGTCGGGGTGTCGGGGTGTCGGGGTGTCGGGGTGTCGGGGCGTCGGGGCGTCGGGGCGCGAGTATGCCGGGGTGTTGGAGGGTGTTGGTGCGCCGGGGTGTTGAGGTGTCGGAGTGTCGGGGACGGGGGGCTCAGGACTGCCGGTGTGCGGGTCTCGGAACCTCCGGGTGTAGGGGACGTCAGGAAACGGGGTACTCGGGTGTCGGGGCCGAAGAGGCCCCGGGCGGCGGGTGCCGGGGGCCCATCATGCAGGGAGGTGCCGGGCGTGCCGCAGGCGGGTTCCGGTGGGGCGGGCCGGTGAGGCGTCCCGCCAGGGGCCCCCTGGGCACTGGGCACTTGTCGGGTGAGAGACAATGGAGGCTCTGTCAGGGCGGGTTGTATGAGGGGACGCATGTCGGAGGCGGAGCGGGCGGGCACATCTCGTCAGGACACTCGTCAGGACACCAAGGAGCGTCTCCTCGCGGGGCGTTACCGGCTGGGCAAAGTGCTGGGCCGCGGGGGCATGGGCACGGTCTGGCGGGCCCAGGACGAGACCCTGGGGCGGACGGTCGCCGTCAAGGAACTGCGGTTCCCGGGCAACATCGACGAGGACGAGAAGCGGCGGCTGATCACCCGGACGCTGCGCGAGGCCAAGGCCATCGCGCGGATCCGCAACAACAGCGCCGTGACGGTGTACGACGTGGTCCAGGAGGACGACCGGCCCTGGATCGTCATGGAGCTCGTCGAGGGCAAGTCGCTCGCCGAGGTCATCCGGGAGGACGGTCTCCTCGAACCGAAGCGCGCCGCGGAGGTCGGACTCGCCGTCCTGGACGTGCTGCGGTCCGCGCACCGCGAGGGCATCCTGCACCGCGACGTGAAGCCGTCCAACGTGCTGATCGCCGAGGACGGCCGGGTCGTGCTCACCGACTTCGGCATCGCCCAGGTGGAGGGCGACCCGTCCATCACCTCGACCGGCATGCTCGTCGGCGCGCCCTCCTACATCTCCCCGGAGCGGGCCCGCGGGCACAAGCCGGGCCCGGCGGCCGACCTGTGGTCCCTCGGCGGGCTGCTGTACGCGGCGGTGGAGGGCGCGCCGCCGTACGACAAGGGGTCGGCCATAGCGACGCTGACGGCCGTGATGACCGAGCCGCTGGAGGAGCCCAAGAACGCGGGTCCGCTGAAGGACGTCATCCACGGTCTGCTCACCAAGGACCCCGCCCAGCGGCTCGACGACGCGGGCGCCCGGGCGATGCTGAACGCGGTCATCCACGCGCCCGCCAAGGCGGAGCCGCTGGACGCGACGAAGGTCGTGCCGCTGCCCGCGCAGCCGGACAGGTCGTCGGACAAGGGGAGTTCGGGCGGTTCCGGCGGCAAGCGGGGCGAGGAGGCCGGGGAGCGGCTGCGCGGGGCCCTGCGCTCGGTGCGCAAGGTCGCGACGGGGTCGGCTGCCGCCGCCCCGGCCGAGTCCGGGACCGCCGAGGCTTCCAGCGGGTCGGACGGCAGGGCGAAGCAAGCCGGGGCCGCGGGCGCGGCCGCCGGGGCGGCGTCGAGTCCGGGGGCGCCGGCCTCGACGCCGTCCGCCGGAGCCGGTGCGAAGGAGACGAAGACGGGTACCGCGGCGAGGAGTTCGGGGTGGCCCGTGATGTCCCCGCCGGACCTGCCGCCGAGGCCCGCGCCCCGGGCGCCGCTCACCGACGTGGTGCCGCGGCGGACGCTGATGATCATCGCGGTGGTCGTGGTGCTCGCCGTGATCGGCACCGTGCTCGCCCTCGCGCTCAGCGGGGACGACAAGGGCTCGCAGGGTGCCGGTGAGGGCGGTGGCAAGACCGTCGCCACCGCGCCGAGCAGCGGCGACACCAAGGGTGATGAGAGTGACGGCACGCGCACGGACGGTGCGAAGAGTCCCGAGCCCTCCGCCCCGGCCTCGAACAGCACACCCGGCAGCGGGTCCGGCGCCACGGCCGGGAGCGGCTCCTCCGGCGGGGACGGCACGGCGGCCGAGTCGACGCACCAGGGGAACCAGGGGTACTCGATCGGCCTGCCGAAGGGCTGGAAGTACCAGTCCACGGGGGCGGCCGGTGACCGGTTCACCGGCCCCGACGGGCAGAAGCTGCTCATCGCCTGGACCTCCACGCCCAAGGGAGACCCGGTGGCGGACTGGGAGAACCAGGAGCGCTACATGCAGCGCGCGCAGTACAAGAAGATCCGAATAGAGAAGGTGGACTACCGCGGCTGGAACACCGCCGACTGGGAGTTCACCTACACGGACGGCGGTACCCGGTACCGGACGATCGACCGCGGGTTCGTCGTCGACGACCGGCAGGGATACGCGCTGATGTACACGGCGAAGGCGGCCGGCTGGGACGGCGGGCTGCGCAAGGAGACCTGGCGGACGCTGACGAAGACCTTCGAACCCAAGTCCTGAGCATGAGCGGCCCCGGGTTTGGGGAGGCAGATCTGGTCATCCCCACATTGCGGGTTGCCTGCGGCACGTATCGTAAATGTTTGCGGACCGTGCGCAGCCGGAACGGACCGTGGGGCGAACGGATGTGACCGACCGGGCCGACGGGGGAGGCAACGTGGACGACTATGCGGGACGGGTTCTCGCCGACCGTTACCGCCTGCCGCTGCCGCCGTCCGACGAGTACGAACTCACCGAGACCCGGGCCTTCGACACCTACAGCGGACAGGAAGTCCTCGTCCGGCAGGTGCCGTTGCCCGAGGTGGTCGAGGCGGAGGTCCTCGACGCGGAGGGACTGCCCGACGGTTTCACGGCACGTGACGGGGGAGCGCGGCGGCCCGGTGCGCGCCCGGGCGTGAGGCGGCCCACGGACCCGGTGGTGCGGCGCGCGGTCGAGGCCGCGCAGGCAGCCGCGGCCATCCCCGACCATCCCCGGCTCGACCAGGTCTTCGACGTGTTCGCCGAGGGCGGTTCCCTCTGGATCGTCAGCGAGTTGGTGGCCGCGCGACCGCTGGCGGCGCTGCTCGCCGAGAAGCCGCTGACGCCGTACCGGGCGGCCGAGGTGGCCTCGGACGTGCTCATGGCGCTGCGTGTGCTGCACGCCCATGGCTGGGTGCACCGGAACATCACCGCCCGGACGGTTCTCGTCTGCGACGACGGCCGGGTCATGCTGACCGGTCTCGCGGTGGGCGCGGCGGAGGAGGCGCTGTGCGGGTACGACCCGGTGCCGCCTGAGGCCTTCGAGGAAGCCTCACCCGGCCAGGGGCCCGGAAACGGTGGCCCCGGTGCCGGACTGGCCAACGGCGTGGGCGGCCCCGCCGGCCTGGGCGGCCCTGCTGGTCCGGGTGGTGCCGGTGGGCCGGGTGGCATCGGCGGCCCGGGTGATCCGGAGGCCGCGCGGCGCGCTGCCATAGAGGCGCGGGAGGCCAGGAGACTGCCTGCGGCCGGGGTGGACACGGCGGGTGGTGGACCGGTCGTGCCTGCGCGGCGGAGTCCGGACGACAGCGACCCCCGGGCCGCGCGTGCCGGGGCCATCGCCGCCTACCGGGCGGGTGCCCGGGCCGCCGCACGGGTCCAGGAGGCCCAGCAGAACACCCGGGCGCTGCCCGGCGCCCGGCCCGCCCCGGACGGCGGGCCGGGGCTTCACGGCAACGGCGCGGCGCACTCCCCGTACGTCCCCGGGCAGGGCACGGCGCCCGACGCGTCCCCGCCGGGGCGGATAGCCGACCCCTACGGCGTGGGCGGCAAGCCCCGCACCACCGCCTGGCACGGCGCCACGCCCCGCGGCGGAACCGTCGGCGCCCCCGCGCCGCAGGGCCAGGAGCAGGCCGCCCTCCCCCCGGCCCCGGAGACCGCCGAGCCCACCCGGTGGGACGATCTGGTCGCCGGCACCCCCGCGCCCCGGCGCGGCCCGGCCACGGCCCTGGCCGCCGAGCGGGCGCGACAGGCCCGGATGGCGGTCGTCGGGCCCGTCACCGAACGCTGGGCGCCGGAGCAGGCCGGACCCGTGCACGAGAACTGGCAGCTGGCGGCGCCCATCGGCCCCTCGACCGACCTGTGGGCGCTGGGCGCGTTGCTCTTCCGCGCGGTGCAGGGCCACGCGCCCTATCCGGAGGAGTCGACGGCCGAGCTGGTGCAGATGGTGTGCGCGGAACCGCCGGCGTACGCCGAGGAGTGCGGGCCGCTCAGGCCGGTCGTGGAGTCGCTGCTGCGGCAGGACCCCACCGAGCGCCTGGACTTCGAGGAACTTCGCGGCTGGCTGCGCTCGCTGGTGCGCTCGGCGCCGGAGCCGGAGGCCGGGCTGCACGTGGTCCCGGCGCCCCCGGCCGACGCCAGCAGGCTGCCCGTCGTACGCCGCCGGGGCGAGCTCGTGCGCAGGCGGCGGGCCGGGCTGCCCGCGCACCACGGGCGGCACAAGCGGGCCAAGGAGTCCCGTTCGCCGCACCGCCTCGGCCGCACCCTGCTCGTGCTGGTGCTGCTCGCGATGGCCGCGGCGATCGCCTACGCCATGCTCTTCATGCCCAAGTCGGACACCGGCGGCGCGCAGGGCGTGGACCGCACCGGTACGGCCGGCGAGGCGAGCCGGGCTCCCGCTGCGGACGCCAGCAGCGAGCCGAGACCCGACCAGACCTCGCCCGCACCGGAGAAGAGCCCGTCGACGTCGGCCGGTTCCTCCGAGACGCAGACCACCGGCCCCGACGTCGCCGGCGGCTTCACGCTGCGCAAGGACCCGGCCGGTTTCCAGGTCGCGGTCGCCAAGGGCTGGGACCGCACCGAGCGGGGCGGCAACGGCCAGGTCGTCTACACCCAGGGCGAATTCGAGCTCATCGTCGTACCGGGCCGGGACAAGGCGTCGGAGTACGGCAGCGACCCGATGGCCTACCAGCGGGAGCGGGAGCGCGAGTTGCAGCCGTACCGCGACTCCAGCTGGGCCACCTCCACCGGCCTGAAGACGATCGAGGTGGGCGGACGCACCATGGCCGAGGGGCAGTTCACGTGGACCGGCGACGACGGGGGCGAGCTGTACGTGCGCAACCTGGCGATGCTGGTCGACGGGCGCTACCACGTGATCCAGGTGCGCGGCCCGGAGGCCGACCGGGACGAGGTGACGCGGTTCTACGAACAGGCGGCCGCCACCTACCGGGTGACGGGTTGAGCGGAGGGCGTGCCGCCGGTTCGTCCTGGCCCCACCTCTGGTCACCTCCGTCCCGGCAGGCGACAACCGTCACAGTGCGGTCACCGTGGCACCCCGCTTGTTCCCTGGGCAGGAGCGGGTCCTTACGCTGACCCTGTCAAGACCATTGCGGGGCAACGTGAATCAGATGCAGGGCCGGCTCGTCGCGGGCCGCTACCGGCTGGCCGACGCCATCGGCAGCGGCGGGATGGGCCGGGTGTGGCGTGCGCATGACGAGGTGCTGCACCGTGCGGTGGCCATCAAGGAGTTGACGGCCGCCCTCTACGTCTCCGAGAGCGAGCAGGCGATCCTGCTGGCGCGCACCCGGGCCGAGGCCAGGGCCGCCGCGCGGATCAACCACTCGGCCGTCGTCACGGTGCACGACGTGCTGGAGCACGACGGACGCCCGTGGATCGTGATGGAGCTGGTCGAGGGCCGCTCACTGGCCGACGCGGTCAAGGAGGAGGGCCGCGTCGAGCCGCGCGAGGCGGCGCGCGTCGGACTGTGGGTGCTGCGGGCCCTGCGCGCCGCGCACACCGCCGGTGTCCTGCACCGCGACATCAAGCCGGGCAACGTCCTGCTCGGCCGCGACGGACGGGTCCTGCTCACGGACTTCGGCATCGCCCAGATCGAGGGCGACACGACCATCACCCGGACCGGCGAGGTCGTCGGCTCGGTGGACTACCTGGCACCCGAGCGGGTGCGCGGCCATGACCCCGGTCCGTCCTCCGACCTGTGGGCGCTCGGCGCGACGCTGTACACGGCCGTCGAGGGACGCTCGCCGTTCCGCCGCACCACGCCGCTGACGACCATGCAGGCCGTGGTCGAGGAGGAGGCCGCCGAGGCCCGGTACGCAGGTCCGCTCGCGCCCGTCATCACCGCGCTGCTGCGCAAGGACCCCGCCACCCGGCCCGACCCGTCCGAGGCCGAACAGATGCTGGCCGAGGCGGCGGAGGGGCGGCGGCCGAGCGGGGCGCAGGCGTATGTGCCGACGCAGTACGGGGGGCCGCAGCCGTACCGGGAGGGCCTTGGCGGTCCGGGCACGGCCGGCACGGGCATGCACCGCAGCGGCACCGGCTCGAACGGCACCGGCGGGAGCGATACGGGTCAGGGCGGCTCGGGTTCGCACACCGGGACGCCGTTGCCGCCGCCGGCCGGCACTCCGGCGAGCGGAACGCCGACGTCCGGGGCCTCCGTGACGGGCACGGCGGCGACCGGCTCCGCCGCGGCCGGCCGCCCGGGCGCGCCGACGGCGACGGACCCGCACCCGTACGGACCGCATCGGCAGCCCGGCGCAGGGCAGCCGAACGGCGGGGCCCAGCCATACGGTGGGGCTCAGCCATACAGCGCGGCCCAGACGTACGGCGCGGCCCAGACGTACGGCGCGGCCCAGACGTACGGCGCCGGACAGTCGTCGGGCCCGGGTCGGCCGGCCGGTCCGGGGCGGCGGCGCCGGCTGCGCACCCTCGCTCTGGTCGTCGCGCTCGCGGCCATCGTCGGCGGGGGCACGGCCGTGGTCCTGCGGCAGTGGGACGACTCCCGGGGCACGCCGGGTACCGCGTCCGGTTCCGTGGGTCCCTCGGCGAAGGCGGGGAGTTCGGTCCCGGACGGCTGGACCCGCCGCGACGACCCGGCCGGTTTCAGCCTGTACCTGCCCCAGGGCTGGAAGCGCAAGCCCTTCGGCCCGCAGGGCGAGCTCCGGCAGATCGACTACACACCGGACGGCGGACGGCAGTTCGTCAGGATCGCCGTCGACACCTCCCCGGACTTCGCCGACCCGTACGCCCACCAGCTCGACCTGGAGCAGCAGCTGAAGGGGCTGGCCGACTACCGGCGGGTCGTGCTGGAGCGCAACGTCTACCGCGACCGCAACGGCGCCCTGTGGGAGTACACCTGGACCGCGCGGGCGAAGGACACCCCGTTCCCCGGCCCGCGCCGGGCCGTCGAGGAGACGTACGTCGCCCGTGACGGCACCGAGTACGCGCTCTACATGTCGGCTCCAGCGGCGGACTGGGCGAAGGCGCGCAAGCAGTTCACCGCGCTGCTGCAGGGGTGGCAGGAGAAGACCTCCTGAGGCGGTCCGGTCCCCTGACCCGGAGACGTCCGGTCCCTGACCGGGGGTCGTCCGGTCCCTGAGCCGGGGGACGTCTGTTTCGGCCACCCGCGTTTCGCCGCCCCGGAGCGGTTCCGTCCGGTGGGGCATCATGGCCGCATGGGGACCGAGGGGCACAACAGGCGTGTCATCGCGGGCCGTTACCGGCTCGAGGAGAGGCTCGGGCGCGGAGGCATGGGCGTGGTCTGGCGGGCGACGGACCAGTTGCTCGGCCGGAGCGTGGCCGTCAAGGAACTCCCCTACGACGAGACGCCCTCGACGGCTCAGGCGCGCCGCCGGCGGGACCGTACGCTGCGAGAGGCCCGGGCCGTGGCCCAGCTGAGCCACCCGCACATCATCGTCGTCCACGATGTCGTCGAGGACGACGAACGCCCCTACATCGTCATGGAGTTGATCGAGGGCGGGTCGCTCGCCGACCGGATCGCCGGCCAGGGCCCGGTCGACGCCGCCGAGGCCGCGCGCATCGGCATCGACCTGCTGGGCGCCCTGCGCGCCGCGCACGCGGCCGGGGTGCTGCACCGCGACCTCAAGCCCGAGAACGTGCTGCTGGAGGAGGGCACCGACCGGGTCGTGCTCACCGACTTCGGCATCGCCCAGGTCCAGGGCGCCCCCACGCTCACCGAGAACGGCTCCTTCGTGGGTTCGCCCGAGTACACCGCGCCGGAGCGGATGGCCGGGGTCAGGACCGGGCCCGAGTCCGACCTGTGGTCGCTGGGCGCGCTGCTGTGCGCGGCCCTCAGCGGTGAGTCGCCGTTCCACCGCGACTCGCTGGGCGGCATCCTGCACGCGGTCGTCGTCGGCGACATCCAGCCACCCCCGCAGGCCGGACCGCTCCTGCCCGTCGTGCGGGGCCTGCTGGAACGGGACCCGGACCGGCGCCTGGACGCGGACCGGGCGGAGCGGATGCTGCGGACGTTCCGGGCGACGGGCCGGACGCCGCTCGCGCCACCGCCCGGGTACGTGCCGGCGGCGCGCGACGCGTCGCGCGGAGGGCCCCCGGACACCGCGGCTCCACGGCCGTCGGTGCCGCCGGTGGGCGTGGCCGGCCCGTACCGGCGGGAGGAACCCTTCACGCGGCAGCCCACCCGGCGTGTGCTCGTGGCCGCGCTGCTGGTCGCCGCCGTGGCGGGCGCGGGGGTGTCCGCGGCGGCCCTGCTCCGGGACGAGAGCAACGGCGACGGCGTCACCCCGCCCACCCGTCCGGCCCCTTCGGTCACCGGAACGCCCACGGCCCGGCCCTCCACCCCGAGCGCTCCCGCCCCCGTCCCCACCCTCACCGCGAGCCGGTCGGCGACCCCCGAAGCACCCTGAAGCGGACATAACCCTCGGCCTGAAGTCACGGGTCTGTGACCGGCTCGCGTCCGTGGTGGATACGCGGGTGCCTGGCGCGATATGGATGAACTCATGAGCAACGACGGGGGAGCCCGATCCGCGGCCGACGAGCCGACGAGTTTTGCATTGCAACCGCCTCAGCCGCAGGCGCCGGTGCCGGGGAACCCGTACGCCACGCCCACCCAGGTCGTGCCGCCCCGGGTGGCCGCCCCGGCGACGACGACCGGGGACCCCGGCGCCGGGCGGCTCATCGCCGGTCGGTACCGGCTGATCGGCAAGCTCGGTCACGGCGGCATGGGCACCGTGTGGCGGGCGCAGGACGAGACGGTGGACCGGGAAGTCGCCGTCAAGGAACCCCGCGTCCCCGATCACCTTCCCGAACGCGAACGTGCCAACGTCTTCGAGCGGATGCGCCGTGAGGCCCGTGCCGCGGCCCGGCTCGATCACCCGGCCGTCGTCGACGTCCACGACGTGGCGGTGGTGGACGGGCAGCCGTGGATCGTGATGGAGCTGGTGCGGGGCCGTTCGCTCGGCGACGCCCTCCAGGAGGGCACCCTGTCCGCTCGCGAGGCGGCCCGGATCGGCCTTGAGGTGCTCGGCGCGCTGGAGGCCGCGCACGCGGCGGGCATCCTGCACCGCGACGTGAAACCGGACAACGTGCTGCTCGGCCGGTACGGCCGGGTCGTCCTCACCGACTTCGGCATCGCCCGGATCGAGGGCGAGACCAGCCTGACCGACACCGGCGGCTTCGTCGGCTCGCCCGAGTACATCGCGCCCGAGCGCGTGCTGGGCCAGCGGCCGGGCCCGGCCAGCGACCTGTGGTCGCTGGGTGTCGTGCTGTACGCGGCGACGGAGGGCGTCTCGCCGTTCCGCCGCAGCAACACGCCGGCCACCCTCCAGTCCGTCCTCAACGCCACACCCGCGCCGCCCGCCTCCGTCCAGGGCCCGCTCGCCGAGGCCATCAACGGCCTGCTGCACAAGGACCCGGCCCGCCGCCCGGACGCCGCGCGGGTGCGGGTCCTGCTGGAGTCGGCCGCACACCCGCCCGCCGCACAGCCCACGCAGACGGTGCGGGCCACGGGCGGGGGCGGCGGTGGGAGCAGACGCCTCCGCTTCGGCCGCACGGTCTGGACCGGCCTCGGCGCGGCGGTCGTGGCGGCGGCGGTGACGGCGTACCTGGTGCTCGCCGACCCGTTCGCCGGGCCGCTGCCCGACGGCTGGCAGGTCCACCAGGAGAAGGAACTCGCCGCCGCGCTGGCGGTGCCGGCCGACTACCAGCGGACCGTGCCGGACCCGGAGGCGAACCGGGGGCACCGGGTCACGTACACCGACTACAGCGGCAGCATCTGGATCAGCCTCTCCCTCGACAGGAAGGCGGAGGACACCGGCCGGGCCATCGCGGGCTCCGCGGCCGCCGAGATGTACGACGACGACACCGGGTTCAAGGAGAGCGGCAGTTACGACCTGGACATGCCGGAGGACCCCGAGACCAACCCCAAGGTGACCACGTACCGGGGCAAGAAGGCGGCCGAGAACACCGTCAGGTACGACACCGACGACAACCAGGACCCCCGCCCGCGCGAACTCCGCGTCTTCTACTTCCAGAAGCCCGGCGGCGACATGTACAAGCTCACCGTCAGCTACCCCGGCAAGGGCGACTTCACCGACCGCGGGCGTGAGGTGGCGCGCACGGCGATCGCGAATCTGGACATCAAGGGGACCTGAACCGGCCTCGGCCCGCCCCGCGTCGACACAGAACCGCTTCGCAGGGTACTGATGGGGCATGAGCAACGACGGGGGCGGGCCGGACGCCGCCCAGGGCCGGCTGGTCGGCGGGCGGTACCGGCTGGTGGGGCGCATCGGCGCCGGCGCCTCCGGCACCGTATGGCGGGCCCACGACGAGCTCGAACGGCGTGAAGTCGCCGTCAGGCAGCCACGGTTGCCCGGCGACCCGGAGGACGAGGGCCACCGGCGGGCGGCCCACCGGCTCCATCGCGAGGCCCGCGCCGCCGCCCGGGTCGACCATCCCGCCGCCGTCACCATCCTCGACGTCGTCGTGGAGGCCGAGCAGCCGGACGAACGCCCGGGCCCGCAGGGCCCCGACGAGCTCGACGCGACGGAGATGCTCGACGGACTCCCCTGGATCGTCATGGAGTTGCTGCCCGGCGAGTCCCTGCACGAGACGCTCCGGCGCGGCCCGGTCGAGCCGCGTGAAGCCGCCCGAGTCGGCCTCGCCCTCCTCGGTGCCCTGCGCGCCGCGCACGCCGTGGGCATCGTGCACCGGGACGTGAAGCCGTCCAACGTGCTGATCGCCGAGGACGGCCGCGTCGTCCTCACCGACTTCGGCATCACCCCCGCCCAGGGTGACGAGTCGCCCCCGGACCACGGCCCGGACGGCGGGGAGTTCGCCGGTGCGCCCGCGTTCGTCGCCCCCGAGCGGCTGTCGGGCCGCATCGCCGGGCCCGCGTCCGACCTGTGGTCCCTGGGGGTGCTGCTGTACACCGCCGTGGAGGGCTCGTCCCCGTTCCGGCGGGCCACCCCCGAGGACACGTCCGCCGCGATCCTCGCCGCCGAGCCGCCCGAACCGCGACGGGCCGGACCGCTCGGGCCGCTGATCGGCCGACTGCTGGTGCCGGACCCCGAACAGCGGCCGGACGCCGAGGAGGTGGCGAGGGAACTGGAGGCGGTGGCGGGACCGGCCACGGGGGAGACCTCCGCCCAAGGCGCGACCGGGCGCGCGGAACGCTTCCCCCGGTCGGAAACGCCCGCGCGGCGGAAGGCGCGAACGGCAGCGCGCCAGGAGCCCGTACCGACCGCGGCAGCGGAGGCGGCACCGCTTGCCTCCCCGGAAGCCACACCCCCCGGGGCACCCATCCCCGCACCCTCCCGACGCCACACCCTCCTCCGCCCCGGCCCGCTCGCCCTCCTCGGCGCGCTGCTCGCCGGTGGCGTGGGGGCGGCCACCCAGTTCCCCGACACCGGCAGCGCCGACACCGGCAGCGCCGAGGCCGCCGGACGCGCCGCGGACTCCACGGACGCCTGGACCCCGCACCCCGAGCCGGACATGGCGGCCGTCCTCCACCTCCCGCGCCACTTCCACCCCCGCGACCGGACCGGCGACGGCACCGACCATCTGCCCCGCACGGTGCTCTACGGCGACGACCGGGGCGGCTCGATCCAGGTCCGCCTGCTGTTCTGGGACCGGGCCCCGGCCTCCCCGATGGAGCAGGCCCGGCAGACACCCGAGGCCGGGGGCGAGACGCGCTGCGCCCCCACCACCGTCCACGGCTACGCCTCCGCCCTCGCCGACACCACGTACGACCGGGGCGAGCACCGCAGGCGGGCCCTGCGGGTGCTGGTCCGCACCGACGACGACCGCATGTACGAACTGCGCGTCGACATGCCCGCGGGCGGGCCCGAGGAGCGGGAGGGCACCTCGCTGTTCCGGGCCGCCCGGGACCGGCTCGGTATCGTAAAAGGCTGAATCATCCCCGGCGCCACCGCACAACGCCCTGATCAGGTCGTTCGTTGCCAGTGGTCACTGGCGTCGTGTGTGCAGTCGGTGAAGCCGTATTACCGACGGGTACCCAAAGGCTGCGCCGGGGCATACCCTGCGCCTCATGACGGACGCGCAGGCCGCCGAGAAGACGGCAGAGACCGGCACGGCACAGACCGGCACGGCACGAAGCGGTACGAACCCCCTCGCCCCCGCACCGGAGGGCGCCCGCACCGCCGCCGACGTGGTGACCCCCGAGCTGGTCGCCCAGCTCACCAAGGGCGTGGTCGGCTCCGGCCGGACCGCCAACCACACGCCGTTCACCGGTGAGAAGCTGGCCGACCTCCCCGAGGCCACGCCCGAGGACGTGGCCGAGGCCTTCGAACTGGCCCGGGCCGCCCAGGCCGTGTGGGAGCGCACGCCCGTACGGCAGCGCGCCGCCGTCCTGCTCCGCTTCCACGACCTGCTGCTGGAGCGCCAGGCCGAGGTGCTCGACCTGATCCAGCTGGAGACCGGCAAGGCCCGGCTGCACGCCCACGAGGAGGTCCAGGCCGTCGCGGTCGCCGCCCGCCACTACGGCCGCAAGGCCCCGGCCTACCTCCGCCCCAAGCGGCACGCCGGCGCCGTGCCGACCCTGACCAAGGTCGTCGAACTGCGCCACGCGCGCGGTGTCGTCGGCCAGATCGCCCCCTGGAACTACCCCCTCGAACTCTCCGTCGGCGACGCGCTCCCGGCGTTCGCCGCGGGCAACGCGGTCGTCATGAAGCCCGACACGGAGACCTGCCTGACCGCGCTGTGGGCCCGTGACCTGCTCATCGAGGCCGGCCTGCCCGCCGAGGTCTTCCAGGTCGTCCTCGGCGAGGGCCCGGTCGTCGGCCCCGAGGTCGTCCGCCACGCCGACTACGTCTCCTTCACCGGCTCCACGCGCACCGGCCGCGAGGTCGCCCAGGGGGCCGCCGCCCGGCTGGTCGGCGTCTCCCTGGAACTCGGCGGCAAGAACGCCATGCTGGTGCTGGAGGACGCCGACATCGAGAAGGCCGCGGCCGGTGCCGTCCGGGCCTGCTTCTCCTCCGCGGGCCAGCTGTGCATCTCCATCGAGCGGCTCTTCGTCCACGAGTCGGTCGCGGACGCCTTCCTGGAGCGCTTCGCCGCCCGGACCAGGGCGATGCGCCTCGGCACGTCCCTGGCGTACGGCGCCGACATGGGCTCCCTGGTCGGCGAGCGCCAGCTGCAGACCGTCACGCGGCACGTGGAGGAGGCCGTCGCGAAGGGCGCGAAGGTGGTGGCCGGCGGTGTGGCCCGCCCGGACATCGGCCCCTACTTCTTCGAGCCCACGATCCTCGACGGGGTCGGCACGGACATGTCCGTCTGCGCGGAGGAGACCTTCGGCCCGGTCGTCTCGGTCTACCGCTTCAGCAGCGAGGACGAGGCGATCGAGCGGGCCAACGGCACGGCGTACGGCCTCAACGCCTCGGTCTGGACGAAGAACGGCCGCCGCGGCCAGGAGGTCGCCGCCCGCCTGCGCACCGGCACGGTCAACATCAACGAGGGCTACGCGCCCGCCTACGGGAGCGTCCAGTCCCCGATGGGCGGCATGAAGGACTCGGGCCTCGGCCGCCGCCACGGCTCCGAGGGCATCCTCAAGTACACGGAGGCCCAGACGGTCGCCCACCAGCGGGTCCTCCCGATGGCCCCGTCCCTGGGCATGGACGACGAGCAGTACGCCCGGTTCATGAGCCGCAGCCTGCGCCTGATGAAGGCGCTGCGCTTCCGCTGACGCCCCCGCCCACCACCACTGACGGCCCGCACGCGACACTCGACGAGGAGAACACGTGCCTCAGGACGCATACGACTACGACGTCATCGTGGTCGGCTCCGGCTTCGGCGGCTCCGTGACCGCCCTGCGCCTCACCGAGAAGGGCTACCGCGTGGGTGTCCTGGAGGCCGGCCGCCGCTTCACCCGCGAGACCCTCCCGAAGAACTCCTGGGACCTGAAGAACTACCTCTGGGCCCCCAGGCTCGGCATGTACGGCATCCAGCGCATCCATCTGCTCGGCAACGTCATGGTCCTGGCGGGCGCGGGCGTCGGCGGCGGCTCCCTCAACTACGCCAACACCCTTTACGTCCCGCCGAAGCCGTTCTTCGAGGACCCCCAGTGGCGTGACATCACCGACTGGCAGGACGAACTCGCGCCGTACTACGACCAGGCCCGCCGCATGCTGGGCGTCCGGACCAACCCGACCATGACCCCCTCCGACGTGCACCTGAAGGCCGCGGCGGAGCGGATGGGCTGCGGCGACACCTTCCACCTCGCTCCCGTCGGCGTCTTCTTCGGCGACGGCAGGGACGCCGACGGCTCGGTGCAGGCGAAACCGGGCCAGGAGGTGCCGGACCCGTACTTCGGCGGGGCGGGCCCGTCCCGCAAGGCCTGCGCGGAGTGCGGCGAGTGCATGACCGGCTGCCGCCACGGCGCGAAGAACACCCTCAACGAGAACTACCTGCACCTCGCCGAGAAGGCGGGCGCGGTCGTCCACCCCCTCACCACGGTCGTCTCGGTCACCGACGACTCGCGCGGCGGCTACGCGGTCGCCACCCTGCCCACCGACCGCCGCAAGGCGAGGGGCCGCACGTACCGGGCCCGCCAGGTCGTCCTCGCCGCCGGCACCTACGGCACACAGACCCTCCTGCACCGGATGAAGGCCGGCGGGCAACTGCCGTACGTCTCGGACAGGCTGGGCGAGCTGACCCGCACCAACTCCGAGGCCCTGGTCGGCGCCCTGACCGACGACCGGCGCTACCGCAAGGCCCACGGCGCGCCCAGGGCCGACTTCACCCGCGGCGTGGCCATCACGTCCTCGATCCACCCCGACGCGAACACCCACATCGAGCCGGTCCGCTACGGCAAGGGCTCCAACTCGATGGGCAGCCTGTCCATCCTCCAAGTCCCTTACGCCGACCGGGACTCGGGCACCTCACGGGTCCTGGGCTTCCTCGCGAACGCGGCCCGCCATCCCGTGCTCGTGCTGCGCTCCCTGTCCAACCGCCGCTGGTCGGAGCGGACCATCATCGGCCTGGTGATGCAGTCGCTGGACAACTCCCTGACGACGTACCTGAAACCGTCGGGTGTCGGCCGCGGCCTGCTCACCGCCCGCCAGGGCCACGGCGCCCCCAACCCCAAGCAGATCAAGGCGGCCACTGAGGGCGCCTCGGCCCTCGCCGCCGAGATCAACGGCTTCGCCGGCTCCAACGTCGGTGAGCTGATGGGCACCCCGCTCACCGCGCACTTCCTGGGCGGCTGCCCCATCGGCGACTCCCGCGAGAGCGGCGTGATCGACCCGTACCACCGCCTCTACGGTCATCCAGGCATCTCCGTCGTGGACGGGGCCGCGGTCTCCGCCAACCTGGGCGTGAACCCGTCCCTGACCATCACCGCCCAGGCCGAACGGGCCATGTCCTTCTGGCCCAACAAGGGCGAGCCCGACCCGCGCCCCCAGCAGGGCACCGCCTATGTGCGGCTGCGGCCGGTCGAGCCGAAGTCCCCTGCGGTCCCGGCGGAGGCCTTCGGGGCGCTGCGGCTGCCGTTCCTCGGGATCCCGCCCGTACCGCCGAAGAAGTAGGCGGAGCGGACAGAAGTAGGGACCTGCGCCCCCCTCCGAGCGCAGGTCCCTCTTCTGCTTGTGGCGCGACGGCCCGCGGGCCGCTGTGGCTTACGCCTCGGCGCCGGCCTTGCGGCGACGGACCACGAAGATCGCGCCGGCACCGGCGACGACCGCGGCACCGCCGACGAGGCTGATCATCGGCAGGGCGGAGCTGGAGCCGGTCTCGGCGAGGCTGCCGGTGACCTCCGGCGTGTTGCCGCTGGGCTTGTCGTCGGTGACGGGCGCCTTGCCGCCTTCCTGCGGCTTGGTGCCACCGGTGTCCGTGCCGGCGGAGACGATCTGGAACTTGTACGACACGTCACCGAAGCCGGTGCACTCGGCGTCGTTGTCGCCGTAGATCGTCGCGCCGAGCGAGAAGCCGGCGCCGACCGGGGCGGACTTGCTGACGTTGAGGCGCAGCGGGATGTTGACCTCGTAGTCGGGCTTCAGCTCGTCGGTGTAACCGACGTAACCGACCGCGTAGCCACCCTCGTTGAGGTCGACCCAGATCTTGTCCTGGGGGTCCCAGGCCTGGAGCTGGACCTGCTTGCTGGAGAACAGCTCCTCGCCGTTCTTGTCGGGGGAGGCCCCGGCGAAGAAGTCGAGGTCGTTCAGCGTGGAGTCGGAGTCGTTCAGCACGTTCAGCGAGAACTTGTGCCAGCCGCTGCCCGCCGCGATCTTGCCGGGCAGGCCGGAGATGCTGACGTCGACCTTGGTGTCCTCACAGATGGAGGGCTCGGGGTCCGGGGACTCCGACTCCTCGGGCTCCGAAGCCGAGGGCGACGGGGAGGACTCGGTCGCGGACGCGCTCGGCGAGCTCGACGTCTCGGGAGCCGACTCGCTCACCGACGTGCTCGGAGACGGCGACGTCTCGGGCGTGGTCTCGGTCGCCGACGGCGAGGCGGACGTCTCGGGAGCGGACTCGCTCACCGACGCGCTCGGCGTGGGCGTGGTTTCGTCGGTCGCGTACGCGGCCGGTGCCGCGAGCAGTGCCACCGGGGCTATGACCGCCGTGGCGGCCGCTGCTGCCATGGCGCGGCGAAGCTTCATGAAGACCTCGGAAAGTCCGGCGTACCGCGGGCTGCGGTACGAACGTTGGGGGAGGCCTCCGCGTGTGGGGCGCGGGAGTGGCCCGTGGTTCGGCAGGTTTGATCCGTGAAGCCTGTGAATGGTTGTGCCGACACTCACAGAATTCTTATGTGGGCTGCGTCACACCCGCGATCTTCTTGTGAAGGCGCTTTCCACCCGATTAGATCTATGCCTCGTGTCTGAAAAGCCGTCCGACGATGAGCCGTCGGCCCCGGAGATCCCCGACGACGTCTGGGAACACTTCACCCGCGACACCGAGCGGGACATCCGTGCCTCGGCCCCGAAGGAGCCCTCCGCGCGGGCGCGCATGGTGACCGAGCGGCTGCGCAGGCAGGAGGAGCGGGGAGAGCTGCCCCCCGGCTGGCGCACCGGCCCCGATCCCCTGGCGACGAACCGGCGCGCGGCGCGGCGCCGGAAGCTGTGGGCCGTGCTCGGGGTCCCGGTCGCCGCCGCCGTGGCGCTGGTGGCCCTGAAGCCGTCGCTGCTGCCCGGCGACCCCTTCGGCTCGGACGGACCGGAGGCCGCCGAGGCCTCCCCGCTGCCCGCCGAGACGGCGGCACCGACCGCACCGCCCGGCGGTTCGAGCCCGGAAACCCCCACCCTGGACAAGCCGTTCGCCGGCTCACCGGCCCTGCGCTGGGCCGACGGCGCCGCCGGCATCGTCCTGCCCGAGGCGAAGGCCGTCGGCCCGGTCCCCGAGGACCGCGTCGCACAGGCGCTGGAGCTGACGAAGCGGCTGCTGGTGGGCGCCAACCTCGACCCGCGGACGGTGCGCGGCGCACGCCCCGGGGCGGCCCTCGCGGTGCTCGACCCCAAGCAGCCGGAACTGCTCGACGACCTGAACACCGCCCTGCGCTCACCGAGCGAGCGGAACGACCCGCTGTCGATGTTCAGCCGGTTCGACCCCGACGAGATACGGCCGGTCGGCGACGTCGTCAAGACGCGCGGGCGCATGACGTTCGAGAAGGGCTCGCACGCGGGGGTCGTGGTGCACGCCGACTACACCTTCGTCTACGCGGTCACCCGAGCCGACGGGCCCCCGGAGGTCTCCCGCACCATCGTGCGGCGGATCATCGACGTCGAGCTCCCCGACCCCACCCGCTACCGGGTCACCCCGGGCCGGCTCAGCGTCAAGAAGTACGACGAGGAGATCGGCAACTCGGCCTGCGACGCGCACGACGGCTACCTGCATCCGCGGTTCCCGTCGGGCGACGACCAGGACCGCGATCCCGCGGGCCCGGCGATCGACCCCTACGACCGCAGCCGCGGCATCGACACGGGCGGCCCCTGCGGGACGGTGACCCGCACCTGACCGGGCGCCGGACGGCCGCCCGCGCGGAGCGAAGGGCCCCGCGGGGTGGAGCCGCGGGGCCCTCCTTCTCGTCAGCACCGACGTCAGGGCAGCGCCGGTGCCTGGGAGCGGCGCCGGGGGGTTGCGCCGCTGGTCTGTACCTTTGGCAATGGGGCGATACGGATGCCCGCGAGGGGACTTCGGGGCTGTGTACGCATCGTGCTGGATGAACGCGGCGCCCGCAACCGTTTGACCCAGCCTTGTGCGTTTCCGCAGTGTCCGCCGGTCGGCCCCGGGCGTCCCCGGAGCCGACCGTTCTCTTGGGTGACCGGGCTGCTGTCCCCTGCCGTCCGGTCACTTCCCTGGAGCGAGGTCCCACGACGCACGGCACGATCCGTACGTCTCATCGCCCCAGCGAGCCACGCGTGGTTCTCTCGGGCCCGCGCCTGGCTGGCACGGACACCGGGACCAACGAGGCGGCCCGGGGGCGGTCACGCGCCGTACGGGTGAGGAGGATGCGTACGTCTGTCCCGCGACGCGGATCCCTAGGGCGGGTCAGATCCTGCCGCGGCACAGCTCCAGCAGGGTCATCGCGAGCGTCGTGCCCGGCTTGCCCAGGGCCTCCCTGTAGTGGCCGAGAACCTCCATCTCGCGCGAGAGGTTCACCCGCCGGCCGCCGGAGGCGATCCGCGCCTCCTGGATGACGGCGGAGACGGCCGCCCGTTCCTGGATCAGCCCGATGATCCGGTCGTCGAGCGCGTCGATCCGATCGCGGGCGCCGGTGATCACGTCGGCGGCCTCGGCGGTGCGGGCACCGGTCACGTCGGTGGCGGTCATGAGGGCTCCTCGTCGTCAAGGGGTGCCCCGGTCCGGCAAGGCCCCGACGACGGCAGACGCCCCGGGCCTTGTCGGCCCGGGGCGCCTGGGAAGTCGCTTGTCAGTTGCTCAAGCAGCACGACCATGGCAGCCGGCGGGCCGGGTGCCATAGGTAAAGACGAAGGTCGTGTGCGTGTGCATGGGGCCAGTATGCCCCCGGACGGAGGGGCGTCCAAGCGGGTTCGCATGGTGAGACGCGGGGCCCGGAGCCGGGGGCGTACCGCGGGCGCGACACTCCCGGCGAGCACCTCGGTAGAATCGGGTGGCACAAGACCCCCGCCCCACCGCCGGAAGGCACCCCGTGTCATCAGCGTCTCCCGCTGCCAGCGCCACCGACACCGTCCTGGTCGTCGACTTCGGCGCGCAGTACGCCCAGCTCATCGCCCGTCGCGTCCGCGAGGCGCGGGTCTACAGCGAGATCGTGCCGAGCACGATGCCGGTCCAGGAGATCCTCGCCAAGAACCCCGCGGCGATCATCCTCTCCGGCGGCCCCTCGTCGGTCTACGAGGAGGGCGCCCCCCGCCTCGACCGCGCGCTCTTCGAGGCCGGCGTCCCCGTCTTCGGCATGTGCTACGGCTTCCAGCTGATGGCGCAGACCCTCGGCGGCACCGTCGACAACACCGGCGCCCGCGAGTACGGCCGCACCGACCTGCACGTCTCCAAGGTCTCCTCCACCCTCTTCGAGGGCACCCCGGCCGAGCAGGCCGTCTGGATGTCCCACGGCGACGCCTGCTCCGCCGCCCCCGAGGGCTTCTCCGTCACGGCCTCCACGGACGTCGTCCCGGTCGCCGCCTTCGAGAACGACGAGAAGAAGCTCTACGGCGTCCAGTACCACCCCGAGGTGATGCACTCCACGCACGGACAGCAGGTGCTGGAGCACTTCCTCTACCGGGGCGCGGGCCTGACCCCGTCCTGGACCACGGGCAACGTGATCGAGGAGCAGGTCGCCGCGATCCGCGAGCAGGTCGGCGACAAGCGCGCCATCTGCGGCCTGTCCGGCGGCGTGGACTCCGCCGTCGCCGCGGCCCTCGTGCAGAAGGCCATCGGCTCCCAGCTGACCTGCGTGTACGTCGACCACGGCCTGATGCGCAAGGGCGAGACCGAGCAGGTCGAGAAGGACTTCGTCGCCGCGACCGGTGTGCAGCTGAAGGTCGTGGACGCCGAGGAGCGGTTCCTCAAGGCGCTCGCCGGGGTCTCCGACCCCGAGGAGAAGCGGAAGATCATCGGCCGCGAGTTCATCCGCGTCTTCGAGCAGGCCCAGGCCGAGATCATCGCCGACGAGGGCCCGGCCGTGGAGTTCCTGGTCCAGGGCACGCTCTACCCGGACGTCGTCGAGTCCGGCGGCGGCACCGGCACCGCCAACATCAAGTCCCACCACAACGTGGGCGGCCTGCCCGAGGACCTCGAGTTCAAGCTCATCGAGCCGCTGCGCAAGCTGTTCAAGGACGAGGTCCGCATGGTCGGCCAGGAGCTCGGCCTGCCGGAGGAGATCGTCCAGCGCCAGCCGTTCCCCGGCCCCGGCCTGGGCATCCGCATCGTCGGCGAGGTCACCAGGGAGCGCCTGGACCTGCTGCGCGAGGCCGACGCCATCGCCCGCGAGGAGCTGACGGCGGCCGGCCTCGACCGGGACATCTGGCAGTGCCCGGTGGTCCTGCTCGCGGACGTCCGCAGCGTCGGCGTCCAGGGCGACGGCCGCACCTACGGCCACCCCATCGTGCTGCGTCCCGTCTCCTCCGAGGACGCCATGACGGCCGACTGGTCGCGCCTGCCGTACGACGTCCTCGCGCGGATCTCCACCCGCATCACCAACGAGGTGCGCGACGTCAACCGCGTCGTCCTCGACGTGACCTCGAAGCCGCCGGGCACCATCGAGTGGGAGTGAACCCGGGTGACTCCGGGTGCGCGCGGGTGACTCCTAGGTGCGCTTGATCGTGCGCAGGGGTGCGCCGGGCGTCCAGACCTGGACGACGAGGTAGGTGTCGTCCTCGACGTAGGTCCGCACGACCTCCGTCAGCTCGGTGCGGAAGAGGTGGAACGGCTCCGGCGGTTCCACCTCTTCGACGTACCCGGCCTTCGTCCCGACGTCGTCGACCTCGATCGCCCGGCCGCTGATACGGACGTCGCCGCCGCCCATGCCCGTGCCCTCCCCGGGGTTCGCCTGGAGCGCGAAGCGCGGGTCGCGGCGCAGGTCCCGCGCCTTGAGCGAGTCCGGCATCATGCCGAGCCACAGCTCGCCGTTGAGGAACCGCACCTCCAGGCCGCTCGTGCGGGGCGAGCCGTCCTTGCGGAGGGTGGCGAGGATGTGGTGGGTGTAGGCGCCGAAGCGCTTCTCGACCGTGCCGGCCAGATCCGGTTCGGCGGTGGTGAATGCCGCCCAGTTCGCTGTCATACGGAGAGTGTGGCGCCGAATTCCGACATCCTCTGTCGGCTATTCGTGGGGTGGGGGAGCCCGGGGGCACACGGGTGTGTGCAGGGTGCTCACGGGGGCGCTCGATCCATCTTTACGGAACGGCGCTGTTTTCCCGGCAGCACCGGCGGTACCTTCCGCCCCGTACGAGAGCGACGCTGGAGGACCTATGCACGGGCCCACCCCGCCCATGCCCCTGCCCACCGACCGGCTGCGGTTCGCGATGCCGCCGATGCACGAGTCGGTCGAGGACGAGCGCCGGCACCGCAAGGAACGCCTCGCGGGCGCCCTGAGGATCTTCGGCCGGCTCGGCTACGAGGACGGAGTGTCCGGGCACATCACCGCCCGCGACCCGGAGTACAGCGACTGCTTCTGGGTCAACCCCTTCGGACTGCCCTTCCGGCACGTCACCGTGAGCGACCTCGTGCTCGCCAATCAGGACGGCCAGGTCGTCGAGGGCCAGTACCACGTCAACCAGGCGGCCTTCACCGTGCACGCCCAGGTCCACGCCGCCCGCCCGGACGTGGTCGCCGTCGCCCACTGCCACTCGGTGCACGGCCGGGCGCTCGCGGCCCTCGGCGAACTCCTGGAACCGATCACCCAGGAGAGCTGCGCCTTCTACGAGGACCATGCCCTCTACGACACCTACACCGGTGTCGCCGTCGACGCCGAGGAGGGCCGGCGCATCGCGGGCGTGCTCGGCTCCCGCAAGGCGCTCGTGCTGCGCAACCACGGGCTGCTGACCGTCGGCGACTCGGTCGACGCGGCGGCCTGGTGGTTCGTGTCGATGGAGCGGTCCTGCCAGGTGCAGCTGACCGCGCAGGCGGCCGGACGGCCGGTCCGGATCGACCACCGGATGGCCGTGGCCACGCGTGAGCAGCTCGGCGGCGACCTGGTGGCGTGGATCAACTACCAGCCGATGTGGCGGGACATCAGCCGCAGCGAGCCGGATCTGCTGAATTAGACCGGAGGCGTCCTCAGAAGCCGCGCAGTACCGCCGCCTTGGTCATCGCGAACTCCTCGTCCGTGAGGATGCCGTCGCGGTGCAGCCGCCCCAACTCGCGCAGCCGGCGCAGCAGTACGTCGTGGTGGTCGGAGCCGGCCGGCGGGAGCGGCCGGCTGTGCGCGGGGTGCGTGCCGGTCCCGTCGACCGCGTCGTCACCGGGGGCAGGGCGGGTGGAAGGGTGCGGCAGGCGGGCGGTGACCGCGGCCGCGACCAGCGCGGTCAGCAGGTCACGGCGGGCGTTGCCCCACAGGTCCAGGGCGTACGGGTCCTTCTCCGGCGGCAGCTTCGAGAACACCGTCTCGCGGGTCACGAAGCGCAGGAAGCCGTCCTCGTGGCCGGTGTTCGGCAACCACTCGACCCGCACCAGCTCGCCCAGGCCGATGATCCGCGGGCCGGTGGCTCGTTTGACCCGCTCGGAGGTGTCGGACCAGTCGATCCGCACCTGGGTGCCGTCGAAGGAGGCCGTGCCGTCCGAGGAGCGCACCGAGACCGGAACGGGCGGGCCGGGCAGCAGATAGGCCTTCACCGGTTCCTTCGGTATCCCGTCCAGGAGCAGGGCCCGGCGGATCTCCTCGGCGATGTACTCGGCGACCCCCGTACGGTCGGTGTCCACCGCAAGCCGGTACGGGTCGGCCGCGTCCGGCAGCCGCCCGCCGGTCGCCTGGAGCAGGGGGTCGGCGCCCTCGCGCAGCCGCAACCGGAGCCGCCCGCGCTTGCGTTCGGGCTCCAGGACGACACCCGCGACGGCCTCCAGCGGCACGGCGATCTCGCCGTACGTCTGCCGGAACAGCGGCACGGAGCGGTGCAGACCGGGCGTGATCCGGACCGTGCCGCCGTCGAAGGCCCACGTGCCGTCGCGCTGGCTGATCTCGGCCATAGGGGGATTCTCGCAGTTAGGTCAACACGGCACGCCGAACTTCACCCGTGTCGACCGGACGGGACGGACGCGGACCGGGTGGTATAGGGCACAATTCGTCGTCGTCGCACGGGAGTTGCACAGCGGTGTTTCCGGGGTTCGGAAGACCGGCGGTGGTTGGGTCGCGGGAAGGCGGGGCGTCGGGCGTGGCGGTGCGCGAGACGGGGCAGAGCGGCGGGGACGCGGGCGGGTACGGCAGCGGGCACGCGGGTGGGTATCCGGGCGCGTCCGCGGGCGCTCACCCGGGTGTGCGGGAGGGGGCGTCCGCGGGTGCTTATCCGGGGGTGCGGGAGGGGGCGTCCGCGGGCGGGTACCGGGGTGGGTATCCGGGCGGATACCCGGGTGGTCACGCCGGTGGTCACACGGGCGGCCATGCGGGCGGGGCCGGAGCAGGGGGCGGGGCCGGGGGCGCCCACGGGGGTGGGTGCGCCTGCGGGGACTGTCCGCACGGGGCCCGGGAGGGGCATCGGCGGGCCGTCGCCGCGTTCCTGCGCCGGCGCGACGAGTTCGCGGCCGGGCACGGGCTGCCGGCCGCGGTCGCCCACTCCGCCTCGGCCTCCCGCCAATGGGTCTCGGAGGAACTGGCACAGTCCGCGGAACTCGTCGCCGAGCGGGGCCGCGCCGAGGGCCAGGCCTGGCTGGCCGGCCTGTGGCGCCGCACCGCGGGCGCGGTCTGGGCGGGCGTCGTACTGCTGCTGCTCGGGCAGGCCCTCACCGCGGTCGGCGCGGGCTGGACGTCCGCCCGTACGGCCGGGCTGGCCGCGGCGCTGGTGGTCGCCGGCGCGCTGACCGCGGCGTCGTGGTTCCACCGGGCGAAGGGAGGTGCGCTGGCGCCCCTGATCGGCGAGGACAACCGGCTGTCGACGTCCCGCACCGTCGCCGCGGTGTGGGTGCTCTTCGTCGCCTACTCGGTGCTCGTGCTGGCCGGGCGGCTCGCGGCCGCCTCCCGGCACCGGGAGCGGGACGCGCTGATCTCCGGGCTGGAACTCGCCCGGGGCGCCGGTGCGGTGACCGTGCTCGCCGTGGTGTGCGGGATCGCCGTGCTCGTGCGGCGGGTGGTCGGGCTGCGGGTGCTGGGGCAGCGGCTGCAGAAGGTACGCGCCGACCGGCCCCGCGCGGCCGACCTGCTGACCGACGACGCCGGGCGGGGCACCTTCGCCGACATCCAGTACGTCGTGATCAGCGGCGTCGCCCTGCTCTTCGCGGCGGTACGGCTGGCCAGGCGGCCGGACCAGCTGCCGGATCTGCCGTGGGGGCTGGCGGTGGTGGTACTGGTGTCGGCGGCGACGTATATGGCCGGGAAGTACGCGGAGGGCGGCCGGCCGGTGATCCTCTCCGTGGTCCGGGCCCGGGAGGCGGGGGACCTGGACGCGCCGATCCGGACGGGTGACGACATCGAGATCCGGGGCGCGGGGTTCGTGCCGCCGGGTGCGCAGGGGGCGGACCGGCTGGCGCGGATGGTCGTGCGGGTGGGGGCGGTGCATGTCCATGTGCCGCTGGTGCCGGTGCCCGGGGGGTTCCGGAATCCGACGGACACGCTGCTGACCGTGCCGGTGCCGGTGGAGGTGGAGCCGGGGCGGGTGGAGGTGCAGGTCGTCACCGCTGCGGGGGTGGAGACGAATCGGTATGCGGTGGATGTGACGGAGTAGCGCGGGGTGGGGGTGCGCGTGCTTCGCGCCTGCGCGGCGGTGGTGGGTCGGGGCCGTGCCGGGGGGGTGTCCGTCCTCGGAACGGCGCGATCGAGTTCCGTGCCGACTGACTGTCCGTTGACGCGCCGGCCGCTGCGGGCGGCCCCCCGGCACGGCCCCTCGCGCCGTCCCGCGGGTGCGGGCGCGTCGTTCTTCAGCCCTGGCTGCGGGCCGGTAGAACACCCCACGCGTCAGAAAAGCCGGACGTGCAGGATTGAGCCGGGTCTGTTTGTCGTACGTATCGTCTGTTGAGGGGGTCTCGGCACCGGCGGGCGAGAGGCGGCTACGCAGCGATGACTCACAGCATGAGAACGGACACGCACACCCCCTACCCCGACGGCAGGGGCGACTGGCGGGACACCGCCGTCCGCTACGCCCTGCTCCCTCTGCGTGTCTTCCTCGGCGTCACCTTCATCTACGCCGGCCTGGACAAACTCACCGACAGCGCCTTCATGAAGGAGGCCGGGTCCGGGTCGATCGGCGACATGATGCGTGCCGTCCGGGACTCCTCCGCCGTCCCGGCCCTGGTCGACCTGTCCCTGAAGAACCCCGTCGGCTTCGGCTACGCCATCGCCTTCGCAGAACTGGCCGTCGGCATCGGCACCCTGCTCGGCCTCCTCGCCCGGCTGGCCGCACTCGGCGGCGCGCTCATCTCCCTCAGCCTGTGGCTCACCGTGAGCTGGGCCTCCGACCCGTACTACTACGGCAACGACCTCGCCTACCTGATGGCCTGGATCCCGCTCGTCCTGGCGGGCGCCCCCCTGCTGTCCGTGGACGCCGCCTTGCGGGGGCGGCGACGGCGGCGGCGGGGTGAGTACCGGTAACGCCGTCACGTCGCGGGGTCCGGGCCGGGGCCGTCGGCGGTGGTGCGGGCCGACCGGCGCCGACGGGCACGGCCCGTCACGAACGCCACCGCGCCCGCCAGGCACAGCCCGCCCGTGACGAGGGGGATCGCCACGAACCACGGGGTCTCCCAGGCCCCGTCGGCGTCACCGGCGTAGAGGATGCCGACCAGGGTGAGAACGGCGCCGGCGATCAGCTTTCCTGGCTGGACTTCATGACGCGGCACGGGTCACCTCCGCCTGTCCCATGCCGACCTGGAGGTCCAGGTCGACGGTGCCGGACTTCTTGACGCCCTGGGCGGGGGAGAGGGTCATCTCCTTGTGCTGGCCCGGTTTCACGTCCACGTCCTTCGTGTCGTCGCCCGGTAGTTGCAGGTCGCCCATCCCCACGTCGACCCTCAGCCGCACGGTCACGTCCTCGGGCACCAGCACCCTCACCCGGCCGACGCCGACGTCCGCGCGGGTGGTCACGGTCCGGCCCGGGGCCAGGTTCAGCCGGGTCAGGTCCAGCGTGCCGACGCCGGTGCCCAGGTCGTACTGCTGCCGTACGTCCGCCACCGTCGCGGGCTGCCAGGTGGTGCGGTTCCACTGGGTGCCGATGTCCTGGGGCACCGCCGCCGAGGCGGTGAGCAGGCCGGCCGTGATGATCGCCAGGAGGATGGAGCCCGCCCCGGTCCGGCCCAGGAAGGCGCTGACCGCGATGCCCAGCCCGAAGACGGCGAGGGCGCAGGCCAGGCCGGTCTGCAGGCTGGGGCCGAGCGGGTGCGTGTCCCAGGTCCGGCTCGTGCCGAGGGCGCCCGCGAGGAGGGCCAGCAGGAAGACCGAGCCGCCGATCGAGCGGGGGCCGCGCGGCTTGGGCCCGGTGTGCGGGGCGGGTATGTCCGCACGGGCGCGTGGACGGGTGCCGAGGCCGATGTTGACGGCCGCCGCCATGTCGAGGTCGCGGGTGTCGCGGGGGCCCCAGAGGTAGCCCGTGCCCCCGATGTGCGTGCCGTCCTTGACGATGGGGTCGCGCCACCAGGAGGGGTAGGTGGCCAGGACCGGCGGCGCCTGCGGTTCCGGCGGGGCGTCGGCGGCCGCCTGGGCGGCCAGCGGATCAGGGCTGGGGGCGCCGCGCTGGCGGGACCAGTACCCGGCGCCCGCGAGCAGGAGGGAGAGGACGACGGCGAAGGTCAGCACGCCGCCGTTCCTCAGCATCGTCAGGAAGACCCCGCAGCCGACCAGCGCGAACAGCACGGCCGTCAGGGCCTGACCGTCGACACGGCCGGTGAGCAGCTTGCGCACCTCGTTCTCGTCCTCGTCGTCGTAGGGGACGAGGAGCCAGGCGAAGCCGTAGAAGAGGAGGCCGATGCCGCCGGTGGCGGAGAGCACCGCGAGAGTGATGCGGAAGATGACCGGGTCCATGTCGCACTGGCGCCCGAGCCCGGCGCACACACCCGCCAGCATCTTGTGGCCGCGGTCGCGGCGGAACCTGTGGGGCGGCCCGGGCGGGACGGCTTCCGCGGCCTGGCCCGGGTCGGGTGCACCTCCCTGGTCGTCCGCGCCCGCCTGCCCGGGCCCGCGCGGGGGCACGGATGAGCCCGCGGCGGGCGCGGCACCCTGCGGCCCGGCGCCCGGGGCGGGACGCGGGCCGGAGCCGGGTCCCGGACCCGTCGCGGCGTGCTCGTGATCGGTCATGGGTCCATGGTGACGGGCGCGGCGCCGCGGCGGCAGTCGGAACGACCCTGGCCGGACCCTGATATCGGCCCTGAGGGTCGGCCCGGGAAGCGTTCGACGGGCCGGCTGCCGAGATCAGGGGAGTCTCCGGGACGGACCCTGATGCTCCGGCCCTGCGCACGTGTGACCATCAATGGCATGTCGGAAGCCGCAGCAGCGCCACTCGCCGAGCCGCGGCCGCCGCGCAAGCTCTACCGCAGCAGCGACGGACGCTGGCTGGGAGGCGTGGCGCGGGGGCTCGCCGGGCATCTCGGGCTGCCCGTGATCTGGGTCCGGCTGGTCTTCGTCGGCCTGTTCATGGCCGACGGGCTCGGTGCGCTGCTGTACGCCGCGTTCTGGTTCTTCGTCCCGCTGGGCGTCGGCGGGGTGGACGCCCAGCGGCCGCCCTCGCTGGTCACCACGGAGACCTCGGCCGACGGCCGGCGCAAGCTGGTCACGCGCCGGCCCGACAAGGGCCAGATCGTGGCCCTGCTGCTCATGGTCGTGGTGGCCATGGTGTTCGTGGGCAATGTGAACCTCGGTGGCGGGGCCCGCGCCTATCTCTGGCCGATGGTCCTCGTCGGCGCGGGCGTCGCCCTGGTCTGGCGGCAGGCGGACAACGCCCGCCGGGCCCGCTGGGCCGAGGTCGGCCGCCGCCGGCGCACGGTCACGCTGCTGCGCTCGGTCGGCGGCGTGCTGCTGGTGACGGCCGGCGTCTCCGGCATCTTCGTCCTGCAGGGTTCCGCCGCCCACCTCGGTTCCGTCCTGCAGGCGGCCCTCGCGGTCCTCGTGGGGATAACGCTGCTGGCGGGCCCGTATCTCGTCCGCATGACGCAGGACCTCTCCGAGGAGCGGCTGATGCGCATCCGTGCCCAGGAGCGTGCGGAGGTCGCCGCCCATGTGCACGACTCGGTGCTGCACACGCTCACCCTGATCCAGCGCAACGCGGAGAACGCGGGCGAGGTGCGCCGTCTCGCCCGCGCCCAGGAGCGCGACCTGCGCACCTGGCTCTACAAGCCCGAGGGCACGGGCAAGGACGAGGCCGACGAGCCCACGACCCTCGCCGACGCGGTCCGGCGCAACGCGGCCGAGGTGGAGGACAACCACGGCGTCCCCATCGAGGTCGTGGTGGTGGGGGACTGCCCGCTCGACGAGAGAGTGGCCGCACAGATGCAGGCCGCGCGCGAAGCGATGGTGAACGCCGCCAAGTACGGTGGCGAGGGAGGAGCCGTACAGGTCTACGCCGAGGTCGAGGGGAAGACGGTCTTCGTGTCCGTCCGGGACCGCGGACCCGGCTTCGACCTCGACTCGATACCCACCGACCGGATGGGTGTCAGAGAATCGATCATCGGCCGCATGGAGCGCAACGGCGGCACGGCGCGACTGCGCGCGGTGCCGGACGGCGGCACGGAGGTCGAACTGGAGATGGAGAGGGCGGAGAAGACGTCATGAGCGACCCGACCGAGGCGAACGGTACGACGGGAGCGGCACAGGCGGCCGGGCCCGCTGAGTCGGGCGGGCGTCATGTGCGCGTGGTCCTCGTCGACGACCACCGCATGTTCCGCACGGGCGTCCAGGCCGAGATCGGGCAGACCGAGCAGACCGGCGTCGAGGTCGTCGGTGAGGCGGCGGACGTCGACCAGGCGGTCACGGTCATCACCGCGACCCGGCCCGAGGTGGTCCTCCTCGACGTGCACCTGCCGGGCGGCGGCGGGGTGGAAGTGCTGCGGCGCTGCGCCCCGTTGATGGGCGATGCCGAGCAGCCGGTGCGCTTCCTGGCGCTGTCCGTGTCGGACGCGGCGGAGGACGTGATCGGCGTGATCCGCGGCGGGGCCCGCGGATACGTCACCAAGACGATCACCGGCACGGACCTCGTGGACTCCATCTTCCGCGTCCAGGAGGGCGACGCGGTGTTCTCCCCGCGGCTGGCCGGGTTCGTCCTGGACGCCTTCGCCTCGACGGACGCGCCGCCGGTCGACGAGGACCTGGATCGCCTGACCCAGCGCGAGCGCGAGGTGCTGCGGCTGATCGCCCGGGGATACGCGTACAAGGAGATCGCCAAGCAGCTGTTCATCTCCGTGAAGACGGTCGAGTCGCATGTCTCGGCGGTCCTGCGCAAGCTGCAGCTCTCCAACCGGCACGAGCTGACGCGCTGGGCGACGGCCAGGCGACTGGTGTGACGCCGGCGCGGTCGGGCCACCCGCGCGTGGCCCGACCGGCTCAGACCACCCGGGTGGCGCCCGCGTAGGGCATCTCGTCGAGCGGGGCGACCCGGACCGGGGCGGACGGGTTGGGGGCGTGGATCATCTGCCCGTTGCCCACGTAGATGCCGACGTGGCTGATGCCGGCGTAGAAGAACACCAGGTCGCCGGGGCGGAGTTCGGAGCGGGTGACGCGGCGGCCCGCGTCGATCTGGGAGTAGGTCGTGCGGGGCAGGGAGACGCCGGCGGAGCGGTACGCGGCCTGGACCAGGCCCGAGCAGTCGAAGGCGTTCGGGCCGGTCGCGCCCCAGACGTAAGGGCTGCCGAGCTTCTGGTAGGCGTAGGAGACGGCTGCGGCCGCGCGGGAGTTGGGCGCCTGGGAGGCGGCTGACCCGGGGGCCGCCAGGGTGTCCCGCGGTCCTGGGGCTCGGGAGGCGCGGGGGGACCCGTCGAGCCGGGTGCGCTCCTCGGCGGTGAGCCGGGACAGCAGTTGCCGTGCCGTGCCGAGCTTGCCGGTGATCGTCCTCTTGTGCCGCTTCAGCTCCGTCTGCCGTGACTTCAGGGAGGTCAGCTCGATGTGGGCGGCGCCGCGCAGCTGCTCGATCTCCCGGAGCTGCTTGCGGACGCCGGCGACGGCGGACTGCCGCCGGTCGCCGGCCCGTTCGACGAACTCGGCGTTCTCCAGGTAGCGGTCGGGGTCGTCCGACAGGGCGAGCTGCAGCGCGGGATCCAGGCCGCCGCCGCGGTACTGGGCCGACGCGACCGCGCCGAGGGCCTCACGGGCCGTGTTGAGCCGTCCTTCCTTGCGGGCGGCCTGGTCCTGGAGCCCTTTCAGCCGCTGCCCGGCCGCCTCGGCCTTCTCCTTCGCGCCGTTGTGCTTCTCGGTGGCGACCTCCGCCTCCTGGTACAGCTTGTCCACCTTGGCCTTGACCTGGCCGGGGGTGAGCTCCGGTTCGGCGTGTCCGGTTCCGTCGAAGCCCGTCGCCGTCGCCGCGCCCGCCAGGGCGATCGTGGCCGCCGTGCGGGCCTTGCCGCCACCTGTCGAGCGCTGTCGGGGCTTGCGGTGCGCTGCCACTCTTCGGGCCACGTCCTTTCCTCGGCCGCCGGTGGGCGCGTACGGCCGCCGGGGGAGCGGACAGCGGCCTGCGCGCGTCCGGCGACGGCCCGCACAGGGGAAGCGGACCGCCGCCGGACCTTCTCGGCGGTGGTGTCCGACTGCCGCCCCTGGCCCGGGCGGCGGTGGGGAGCCGGTCACCTGGTGGAGGACGCTAAACCTCGGCGTGCGGGGCCGGGGGCGGGTGCGCGGAAGTGTTCCGAGAGGACCGGCGGTGACCGTATGCGACCGTGATGCCTCCTCGACGCCGTCCACTCAACTCAGCGTGATGACCGATGCGCCGATTTCCCGGGCGAGTGACGGTGATCGGGTGCTATGGAGCGCATATATGCATCGGTGGCCGGTGGCCGGTGGCCGGTGGCCGGTGGCCGGTGGCCGGTGCCGGAGGCGTCGGGGCCCCTGATTAGGCTCCGGCCCCATGGACGTACTCATCCACCTCTTCGTCGGTCTCCACATCATCGGCATCGCCGCGCTCCTGGGCGGTTTCCTCACCCAGATGAAGGCGATGGGCCAGGGCACCGCCCGCTACACCCCCGCGATGCTGCACGGCGCGCTGACGATGCTGGTCACCGGGGTGATCCTGGTCGGGCTCAACCAGGCCGACGACCAGTCCGTGAACAACGTCAAGATCGGCGTGAAGCTGGCGCTGCTGATCGTGATCCTCGGTCTGGTCTACGTGAAGCGGGACGACGAGAAGGTGGACAAGGGCCTGTTCGGCCTGGTCGGGCTGCTGACCGCGGCGAACGTCTTCATCGCCGTGCTCTGGGTCTGACCCCGGCGGGCCGGGACCCGGCGCGGGCCGCGGCGGCCGTCCAGGCGGTGCACGCGAGCCACAGCGCCACCGCGAGCCACAGCAGTGCCTCCCCGACGGCGTCGAGCCAGGGGGCGTCCAGGGCTGCGGCGACGGCCGGCGCCGCGGCCGCCGTCACGGCCGCGCCGAAGACACCGGCCCAGCGGCGCACGTCGTAGCCAGGCCGGGGCCACATGAGCTCGGCGGTGAGCAGGGCGACCCAGCACACCAGGGTGAGCACCAGCAGGGCGACGGTGACCCGGCTGAGGACGGCGTGGGCGTCGTCGTTCCACAGGGAGAGGCGGCCGCTGTCGGCGCTGAGGAGCCGCGCCCCGGCCAGTGCCGAGACGGCGAGGGCGCCGCCCGCGAGCCAGTGGTCCCCGCGCCCGTCGGTCACCTCGCGCGGGGCGAAGCGGAACAGGGCGAAGCAGTACAGGATCAGCCCCAGCCAGAACAGCACCAGGGCGGCGTGGGCCGGCCAGGCCGCCGACTCGGCCGCGGCGAGCGTGGCGCCGAGCACGGCGAGCCCCTGGGTGGCCACGCAGCGCAGGAACACGGTCCCGCCGCGGCTCGGGTCCCCGTCGGCGAGCAGCAGCGTCCACAGCAGTGCCGCGAGCGCCAGCAGGGCCGCCGCGGACGTCTGCCGGCCGGCCGCCGAGAGCCCGGCGCCGAGGAGGGCGGTCGCCGCCGTGAAGGTGTGGGCGGCCGGTGCCTGCGCCCGCCACGCCGACCGCGGCAGCCGCAGCACGGCGTACGCCACGGTCCCCAGCCAGGCCGCGCAGGCCGGGACGAGGGCGATGCGGGAGAGGACCTCGTACCCCGCCGAGTCGAGACCGACCGACAGGGTGCCGGTGGTCAGCGCGTAGGTCGCCCACAAGGTGGCAAATGGGGAGGGGCCGGGCATAGCGCCGATGCTAGAGAGCGGCGCGCGGGTTGTGAGAGGGGCACGCGCGCGTGCCCCGCAAAAACGCCGAGACCCCTCAGGCCGGCCGGACCACGCTGTGGATGGCCGACTCGCCGTCGTAGTAGACCGACTCCTCGCGCACGTACGTGCCCGGCTTCGGGGCGTGGATCATCATGCCGTTGCCGATGTAGATGCCGACGTGGGTGATGTCGTCGTAGAAGAACACCAGGTCCCCGGGTTGCGCACTGGACAGGGGGACGGTGGTGCCGGCGTCGACCTGGTCGTAGGTGGTGCGCGGCAGGCTCACCCCGGCGGCCTTCCACGCGGCCTGGGTGAGGCCGGAGCAGTCGTAGGAGCCGGGGCCGACGGCGCCCCACACGTACGGCTTGCCGATCTGGGCGCGGACGAAGGCGAGCGCCTTGCCGGCCTTGGTGGCGTACGAGGAGTCGGCCGGGGCTGTGGAGGTGGAGCCGGAGGCAGTGCCCGACGGGGTGCTGTCCTGCCGCTGGGCGGCCTCTTCCCGGGCCTTCTCCCGTGCGGCCTCCTCGCTGGCCTTTTCCTGTGCGGCCTGCTCGCGGGCCAGCTCGGCGGCCCTGCGGGCGGCCTCCTGCTGCTTCTCCTTCTCGATCGCCGCGAGCCGCGCCTTCTCCTCGGCGGTCAGCTGCGACAGCAGGTCGCGGGCGGCGGCGAGCTTCCGCTGGACGGTGGCCTTGGCCGTCTTCAGGTCGCTCTGCGACTCGGTGAGCGTCCGCAGGCTGTCGGTGGCCTCCTGGCGCTTGGTCATCGTCTCGGACTGCTGTGTGACGTAGTCGTCGACCGCGCCCTTCTGGCGGCCGGTCATCCGGTCCATCAGCTGAGCCTGGTCGAAGTAGTCCTGCGGGGTGTCCGCGAACAGGAACGTGGCGGTGTCCGGGGCGGCGGCGCCGGTGCGGTACTGGGCGGCGGCGAAGGAACCCAGCCTCTCCCGCGCCTCGTTGAGCTTCTCGGTGCGCTGGGCGACGTCGTCGAGGAGGGTGTCGACGCGCTTGCGCTGCTTCGCGGTCTTCTCCTTGACCGCGTTGTACTTGTCGGTCGCCGACTCGGCCTGGCGGTACAGGTCGTCGACCTTCTTCTCGACTTCCTCCAGGCTGGGCTTGCCGTCGGCCTCGGGGGCGGCGTTGGCCGACTGGGACAGCAGGGCCACGGAGGTGAGGGCCGCCGTTGCGAGGGCGGGGGTCCGTATGCCTGCCACGCGCGTGCCCGAAGGACGCGACTTACGGTGCGACGCCAAGGGAGGCGACTCCTTCCAAAGTTCCGCCTACCGGGTTAGCTGTCGGGTTCGGGCGGGTGGTTTCGGAAGGGTTGCCCTACGGCCTTCCCAGGGAGGGAGTCGGGCCGATTCACCCCAGGTTCTCGGTGGGTCCCCGGCTCCGGCTGCCGCTGCGGCACACCGGACTCGGCGGAGGCCGCGCGGCCCGGCGACGTTCGCCGGTGGGGGTCGTGCGGCCCGGTCGCACCGTAGCCAACTCGTGTGGTCCGTGTGAAGGTTGATGGGTGATATGCCCGATACATTTTCGTGACCTTATGCCGGAGCATCGCTGAGCGTGAGGGAGTGGAGGGCTTTGGTCACGAGTCGCCCGGGAATGCGCGAGGTGTCACACGAAGTGATCACGCCAATCCATGGAGCGACGACGGGCCGGTGGCCGGTCACGGAAGGCCCAGCTCCGCGGCGATGTTCTCAGGGCGGCGGCGGGCTGTCAGTGGGGCGTCCTAGACTCGGAGAGCGATGAGCAGCCTCTTTGACGACCACTTCCTGGCGAGTCTCCAGGCCCAGCGGGGCCCCGCGGACGAGCCCCCGCCGCCACCCGAGGACGATCACGTTCCGGAGTCGATCCCGGACGATCTGTTCGGCGGGAGGTTCGACGCGCCGCCGGAGCGGGACACCCACTACCGCGACGGCGCCCCGCGCCCGGTGATCGACTCCGCCGCGCTGCTGGACGGGCTGAACGACAACCAGCGTGCCGCGGTCGTCCACTCCGGCTCCCCGCTGCTCATCGTGGCCGGCGCCGGCTCCGGCAAGACCCGCGTGCTCACGCACCGCATCGCCCACCTGCTCGCCGAGCGGGACGTCCACCCGGGCCAGATCCTCGCGATCACGTTCACCAACAAGGCCGCGGGCGAGATGAAGGAGCGCGTCGAGCAGCTCGTCGGCCCCCGCGCGAACGCGATGTGGGTCATGACGTTCCACAGCGCCTGCGTGCGCATCCTCAGGCGCGAGAGCAAGCGCCTCGGCTTCACGTCCTCCTTCTCGATCTACGACGCCGCCGACTCCAAGCGCCTGATGGCCCTGGTCTGCCGCGACCTGGACCTCGACCCCAAGCGCTTCCCGCCCAAGTCCTTCAGCGCTAAGATCAGCAACCTGAAGAACGAGCTGATCGACGAGGAGGACTTCGCCGCCCAGGCCACCGACGGCTTCGAGAAGACCCTCGCCCAGGCCTACGCCCTCTACCAGTCGCGGCTGCGCGAGGCGAACGCCCTCGACTTCGACGACCTGATCATGACGACGGTCAACCTGCTGCGCGCCTTCCCGGACGTCGCCGAGCACTACCGCCGCCGCTTCCGGCACGTCCTGGTCGACGAGTACCAGGACACCAACCACGCGCAGTACGCCCTGGTCCGTGAGCTGGTCGGCACCTCCGAGCACCCCGTGGACGTACCGCCGGAGGCCGAGGTCCCGCCCGCCGAGCTGTGCGTCGTGGGCGACGCCGACCAGTCGATCTACGCCTTCCGCGGCGCGACGATCCGCAACATCCTCCAGTTCGAGGAGGACTACCCGAACGCGACGACGATCCTGCTGGAGCAGAACTACCGCTCCACGCAGACGATCCTCAGCGCCGCCAACGCGGTCATCGAACGCAACGAGTCCCGCCGCCCCAAGAACCTGTGGACCAACGCGGGCGCGGGCGCGCTGATCACCGGCTACGTCGCCGACACCGAGCACGACGAGGCCCAGTTCGTCGCCGACGAGATAGACCGCCTCACGGACGCCGGCGAGGCGAAGGCGGGCGACGTCGCGGTCTTCTACCGCACCAACGCCCAGTCCCGTGTCTTCGAAGAGGTCTTCATCCGCGTCGGCCTGCCCTACAAGGTCGTCGGCGGCGTCCGCTTCTACGAGCGCAAGGAGGTCCGGGACGTCCTGGCCTACCTGCGCGTCCTGGCCAACCCGGAGGACTCGGTGCCGCTGCGCCGGATCCTCAACGTGCCCAAGCGGGGCATCGGCGACCGTGCCGAGGCGATGATCGACGCCCTCGCCCAGCGCGAGAAGATCAGCTTCCCGCAGGCGCTCAAGCGCGTCGACGAGGCCTACGGCATGGCCGCGCGCTCCACCAACGCCGTCAAGCGGTTCAACACGCTGATGGAGGACCTGCGCACGATCGTCGAGTCCGGCGCCGGACCGGCCACGGTGCTTGAGGCGGTCCTGGAGCGCACCGGCTATCTCGCCGAGCTGCAGGCCTCCACCGACCCGCAGGACGAGACCCGGATCGAGAACCTCCAGGAGCTCGCCGCCGTCGCCATGGAGTTCGAGCAGGAACGCGGCGAGGGCGAGCAGAGCACGCTGGCCGACTTCCTCGAACAGGTCGCGCTGGTCGCCGACTCCGACCAGATCCCCGACGAGGAGGACGGCGACGGCGTCATCACACTCATGACGCTGCACACCGCCAAGGGCCTGGAGTTCCCGGTCGTCTTCCTCACCGGCATGGAGGACGGCGTCTTCCCGCACATGCGCGCCCTCGGCCAGACCAAGGAACTGGAGGAGGAGCGGCGCCTGGCGTACGTCGGCATCACCCGCGCGCGGGAGCGGCTGTATCTGACCCGCTCCACGCTGCGCAGCGCCTGGGGCCAGCCCTCGTACAACCCGCCCTCCCGGTTCCTGGAGGAGATCCCGCCGGCCCACGTGGAGTGGAAGCGCACGGGAGCGACCGCGCCCGCGTCCTCCGGTCCCGTCTCCGCCGTGGCGGCCTCGCTGTCGTCGTCCCGCTCGCGCTCGTCCGCCTCGGGCGCGTCCGGCTTCGCCACCCGCCGCACGGCCGAGAAGCCGGTGGTGGGGCTGGCGGTCGGGGACCGGGTCACGCACGACCAGTTCGGTCTCGGGACGGTCGTGGCGGTCAAGGGCACCGGCGCGAACGCCGAGGCGACGATCGACTTCGGCGACACGAAGCCGAAGCGGCTGCTGCTGCGCTACGCGCCGGTGGAGAAGCTGTAGTCCGGTGAGCCGGGCCGGCTCGACCGCCTCAGCCGGCCCGACCGCCTGACGGCCTCCGCCGAACCGGCCGGCGGGGGCCGGCGAGGCGTTCCGCCCGCCCCGGGGCCGGACTCGGTTACGTCGGGTCGACGCCGTGGCTGCGGAGCCACGAGAGGGGGTCGATCGCCGAGCCGCCCGCGGGACGCACCTCGAAGTGCAGGTGGGGGCCGGTCGAGTTGCCGGAGTTGCCGGAGCGCGCGATGGGGTCCCCGGCCTTGACGGTCGTCCCCGAGGGGACCGTGTACGTGGAGAGGTGGCAGTACCACGTCTCCGTGCCGTCCTTCGCGGTCACGATCATCATGTTGCCGTACGCGCTGTTCCACTGGGTGCGCACAGTGCCGTCGGTCGCGGCCATCACGGTCGTGCCGTAGGAGACGGGGAAGTCGATGCCGGTGTGCAGGGACATCCAGTTGATGCCGGACTGGCCGTAGTAGGCGCTCAGCCCGTGCTGTGCGACCGGCAGGGCGAACTTCGGGCGCAGCCGCTCCTTGCGGGCCGCTTCCTCCGCCGCACGCTTGCGCTCGGCGGCCTGCTGGGCCTTGAGGTCGATGCGCTCCTGCGTACGGCTGGCCCGGTCGGCGAAGTCGTCGGCACCGGCGGCGAGGCTCTGCAACTGGGTGTCGAGCTTGTTGTTGGCCGCGGCCGGCTTCACCGGCTGCACGTCCGCCGCGGTGGTGTGCGCCTCCGCCGCGGTGTCCTCCGTGAGACCGCCGACGGAGGCGGCCGCGATCCCGGCCACGCCCATCACACACGCCGAGGGCACCGCGATGGTCATCAGCGCCGAGCGCTTGGGCGGGGTGCGGCGGCGGGAACGGGAGCCGGCACGCGAGGCCGCCCGGGAAGCGGGGGGCTCGACCTCTTCCTGGCCGTCCAGGAGCGGGGTGACGGTGGGCAGTTCGCCGGTGGCGGCCGGCTCGTGGTAGCCGGCTTCGGGGGATTCCTCGTAGGCGACCTGCTCGAACGTCGCGGTCTCTTGCTGATCGAAGGCGACCGGCTCGTGCTGCTCGAAGGTTTCGCCATGCTGCTCGTAGGCGTCCAGGGCGGGTGCGGCGGTGCCGTCGGAGTTCCACTGCGTGGCGTCGAAGGCGCCCGTGTCGAAGGTCTGCGTGCCCCATTCCCACTGCTGGGTCCGGTCGGCCGGATTCCCGGACTGGTCCGGCTGGGCCCAACTGCCGTTCTCCCACTGGCCGGTGGCGTCGGAGGGTGCGGCCTGCGGCGGGATGGCCGACAGTGGCTGCTGCTCGGTGTGCCAGGAGGCCGTGTCGTAGCCGCCGGTGTCGTAGGCGGCCTGGTGCTGGGCCGCGTACGCGTCGTAGTGCGGGTTCTCGTGCGCACCCGTGGGCCAGTGGCCGGTGTCGTACGTGCCCGTGTCCTGGCCGCTGCCCGGCATGTCGCCGAAGAGGGGGTCGGTGGCGAAGCTCGCGGTGGTGTGGCCGGTGGCGTCGAAGCCGGTGCCGGCCGAGCCGGTGGGATCAAAACCGGTGGCGGCCGAGCCGGTGGGATCAAAACCGGTGGCGGCGTAGTCGCCGTACGTGGTGAAGTCCCCGTGCTGGGCTTCCTGGGTGCCGTACGACGCGTAGTGCGCCGAGGCGGCGTCGGAAGCCGGAGCCGGGGCCATGGTCCCCGACGGGTGACGGTCGTTCACCAACTTCTCTTTCGCCTCGACAACAGGGGCTGCCAGAGCAGTGCGGCGACTGTACCCGGCGGTACGCGGGCACGACAATCTTCGGCAGGTTTCGCGCGCGCAGGAAACGGGCATTCGGCCGTGTTTCGGCGGACTGCGGGCGCAGGCTTGGCCCTGTGTTCGAGGTTTGTTCGAGGCTGTTGGGTGATGCGGGGCCGTGTGTCATCTGTATGACGAGTCCGCGCGCCGGGTGTGACGGCCACGGGCCGACTGTCGCCCGACCGTGTGGTGGGCGGCCGTCGGGCGGGCCGGTGTCAGGCCACCGTCAGGCCGCCGGCGTGGCCGGTGGACGGCTCACCCGGGCGGGCCGTGTCGAGAACCTGCCGTATCCCGTTGGCGACCGCGGGGTGTACGGGCAGGGCGAGGTGGCCGATGCCGGTGACCCGTACGTTCTGCGCCGTCAGATCGGGATGGTCGATGCAGGCCGACTCCAGCGGATCCATCACATGGTCGAGGTCGCTCCAGAAGCTCACGAAGTGCGTACGGCAGCCCGGGGCGGGCCGAGTGAGCTCCTCGAGCACCGGCGAGCCGGGGCGCATCTGGCGCACGATGGGGTGCGCGTTGGCCAGGGGCGCCACCCTGGTGCCCGAGTGCGGCGTGCCGAGGGTCACCAGGGTCCGCACGCGCGTGTCGCCGCCGAGCCGCTGCACGTAGTAACGCGCTATCAGTCCGCCAAGGCTGTGCCCGACCACATCGACCCGCTGGGCGCCGGTGCGCTCGCAGATCTCCTCGATGTGCCGGCCGAGCAACTCGGCCGCGGTGCGTATGTCGCAGGTCAGCGGCGAGTAGTTGAGGGACTCGATCTGCTGCCTGCCGTGCTGGGCGAGGCTGCGGCGCAGCAGGACGAAGACCGAGCGGTTGTCGATGAAGCCGTGCAGCAGCACCACCGGGGACTTGGCCTCCGCCGGCAGCTGGGCCGCGCCGTCGGCGGGCAGGGCCGGGGCGGGCCCGCGCCGCTCCTGCGCGATGCCGGAGGGATACAGCAGGAGGTGCCCGGCCAGAATCGCCATCTCCAGGGCGGTGGCCTTCAGGAGCGCCATGGACAGTCCCGCCGGCCGGTTCGGCAGCAGGCGCCGGCAGAACGGAAGAAGAGGCAGAGCCGCCCCGGTGACCTTCATGGCCGTCCTCCTGTCGGCACGCGGGAGGACGGCATGGCCCCCCGTGTGCACTCGTGGAAAGCAGCGGCGAAGACGGCCGACGACGACCGCGCGAGCGGGGTGAGCCGCGTGAGCTGCGGGGAGTGAGCGCGGCGTGCGGCCTGTGTGACGCCGGTGGTGAGGCGGGGTCCCCGGTCGGTGCGGTGACCTGGCTCCCCGCTGGTGCGCCGTGCGTGCCCTGCGTGCTGTGCGTGCGGTGCTTGCCCTGTGTGCCTTCGCCGACGTGACGTACCGCCGCTGTGTGTGATGGGTGGCGCGGCGGTGCGGCGGCCTCCTTGCGGCTCCCCTTGCGCTTGTCCCATCGTGTGATTTCCCCCTCGGTCGGCACCGCGAAACTGCCGGTTGCGGGATGCTGGAGATAACGTTCGTTCACTTCCCCGGGTGGTTCGGGGTGCGTCCGTGTCAGGGTGGCGTGTACGGCGTGCCGGATGTGTGCGGTACTTGTCCGTACGGATGGATGCAGTCGCTTCATGGAGGCAGTGATGGGTGTGGCAGCCGGTCCGATCCGCGTGGTGGTGGCCAAGCCGGGGCTCGACGGCCACGATCGCGGGGCCAAGGTGATCGCGCGGGCCCTGCGCGACGCCGGTATGGAGGTCATCTACACCGGCCTCCACCAGACTCCCGAGCAGATCGTCGACACGGCGATCCAGGAGGACGCCGACGCGATCGGGCTGTCCATTCTCTCCGGCGCGCACAACACCCTCTTCGCGGCGGTGATCGACCTGCTCCGGGAGCGGGACGCGGCGGACATCCTGGTCTTCGGCGGTGGGATCATCCCCGAGGCGGACATCGCCCCGCTGAAGGAGAAGGGTGTCGCGGAGATCTTCACGCCCGGTGCGACGACGCAGTCGATCGTGGACTGGGTCCGGGCGAACGTACGCCAGCCGGCTGCCTCCGGGGGCTGAGCCGGCCCGGTCGGGGCCCGGGCCGGTGTGACCGGGGCCCGGGCCGGTGTGGTCGCGAGCCGGGTGGGAGTGATCGTGCCCCGGGCCGGTGTGACCGTGCCCCGGGCCGGCTTGGTCGCGAGCCGGGTGGGGGTGATCTTGGTCCGGGCCGGTGTGGTCGCGACGCGTACTGGCGTGATCGTGGCCCGGGTTCGCGTGGTGTTCCTCTAGGCCGGGGTGCCGTTCTCCGCCGGCCCCAGTTCCTCGATCATCGCCGCGCGCAGGCGCAGGGTCGTGACCAGGCGCTGGAAGGCCTCCGCCCAGTAGCCGCCCGCTCCCGGAGACGCGTCCTCCGGCTCGTCCGGTACGGCCAGCAGGGCGTCGAGACGGCCCGACTCGGACGGGACCAGGCAGCGCTCGGCCAGCCCCATGACTCCACTGAAACTCCATGGATAACTCCCCGCGTCCCGCGCGATGTTGAGCGCGTCCACCACCGCGCGGCCGAGCGGCGGGGCCCACGGCACCGCGCACACGCCGAGCAGCTGAAAGGCTTCCGACAGGCCGTGCGTCGCGATGAAACCGGCCACCCACTCGGCCCGTTCGGCGGCGCCCAGCGTGCCGAGCAGCTTGGCCCGCTCGGCCAGGGACACCGCTCCCGGACCGCCCGCCTCCGGCGCCGAGGGCTCGCCGAGCAGCGCCCGCGCCCACTCGGCGTCCCCCTGGCGCACCGCGGCCCGGCACCACGCGGCGTGCAGCTCGCGCTGCCAGTCGTCCGCCACCGGCAGCGCCACGATCTCCCGGGGCGTCCGGCCGCCGAGCCGCCGCGACCACGTGCCGAGCGGTGCCGCCTCCACCAACTGACCGAACCACCAGGACCGCTCGCCCCGCCCGGCGGGGGCCTTCGGCACCACGCCGTCGCGCTCCATGCCCGGGTCGCACTCGTGCGGGGCCTCGACGGCGATCGTGGGGGCAGGCGTCCCCGCGCTCCGGCCGGTCCGCGTGTGGTCGATGGCCACGCACGCCGCCGCCCGGACCGCCATCCGCTCCGCGAGCGCCGAACCGGGCAGGGTCGACAGCAGTTCCGCCGCCGTGGCCCTGACGTTGCGGCTGCGGTCGTCCAGGGCCTGTTCCAGGAACGGCTCGTCGTCCGGGCCGAGACCCGTGCGCAGGGAGTCGAGGAACATCAGCCGGTCCTCGGCCCGCTCGGTCGTCCAGGTGGACGCGAGCAGCTCGCGTGCGGCGGCCGGTTCACGGGAGCGCAGGGCGGACAGGAGGGCGACCCGCTCGGCGAACAGGCCCTCCTGCCACAACCGCCGCGTGGTGTCGTCGTCCTCGGGGCGCGGCAGGGCCGCTCCACCGCCTGGGGCCGCGCGCAGGGCGAACCGCCAGTCCGGGTTCAGCCGGGCCAGCCACAGGGCCCGCGGTCCGGCGAACTCCAGCGCCGCCGGGCGCAGGTCCGTCCGCCCCCGGGCCGCGTCCAGCAGGGCCGGCAGCAGCTGCGGAGGCGGGGCGAAACCCCGGGCGTTCGCCGCCGCCAGCCACTGGGGCAGCAGCTCCATCAGGTCGGGCGCGGTACCGCGGCGGCCGCCGCCGGACGCGCCGGGCCGGTCGGCCAGCAGCATCGCCAGTCTGCGGGCGGCGGCGGCGGGCAGTGGGGGACGCCGGTCCTCCGGGGCCGGCCGCGGACGCCGCGCCGCGCGCGCCGGACGCAGACCGGCCCGCCGCCGGACGGTCTCCACGGCCGCCGCGTCCAGCAGGGCCACCGGGGCGTCCTGTCCGGGGGCGGTGCCCGGCGGGGTGCGCCGGTCGGTGCCCAGCAGCGCCGTGGTGACGAGCCCCTCCCAGGCGTCCGCGACGGGCGCGTCCACAGGAGCGGAGGTCCTGGTCATGAGCTTCCTTTCCGTGGGGCGCCCGGAGGTGGTTGAAGGCTCGCCCTTACCGGTTGTCCCGTGATGCCTGAAAGATTCGTGGATCGGTGAGAAGGGTGGGTCCGCCCGAGGCCGCGGGAGCCGGGCGTCCGCTGTCGGGTCAGCACAGGGACACGGCGTCACCCGGGCCCTCGGGCCAGGCCGTCAGCGGGGTGAAGCCCTGGTGGCCGCACTCGCCGAACACCGTGACCGGGGCGCCGCCCGAGAGGGCGACGAGCCGCCACAGGCCGGGGCGGGACCGCGCGGCGGGAGTCAGCGGCAACGCCGCGTCCTCGTCGGCGTCCGCCAGCTGCCAGGAGTCCCCGTCGGGGGCCGGGACGACCCGCCCCAGCGTCACCGGGACGGACTCCAGCCACGGGTCGTCGCGCAGGGCGTCGCCGTAACGGGCGGCCGCCTCGGAGGTCGTCACCCCGGGCGGGCGGGTCTCCGCCGGTGCCGGAGGAGCGAACTGCTCGCCCAGCGCCACCCGCAGCTGCCCGGCTCCCGGATAGGAGGCCACCTCGGCGTCCAGGGCCAGCCCCACGGGCAGCGCCAGCTCCGGGGCGCGGCCGGCGGCGCCGTAGGACAGGAGCAGCGCCGTGCGGTCCGAGTCGGCGCCGTACAGCCAGATCCGGCGGGCCGTCAGGCGCGTGTCCACCGTGTCGTACTGGGCCAGCACCAGCCAGCGGTCCCGTACCGGCTTGCCGTCCGCGGAGACCGGCAGGCCCATGCGGGAGCGGACCGTGGCGGCGAGGCCGTCCGGGAGCCGCTCGCGCCGCAGCCAGCCCTGGCCGAGCAGATGCAGCAGCGCGCACTCCTCCAGCAGCCGCACCGGCCAGCCGGGCCCCGTGGACGGGATCGCCCCCAACTCCCGCACCCGAGCGGCGAGACCCTGGGCCTGGGCGTCGACCATGCGGGCCGCCGTCTCCTCCCAGAGCCCGTACCCGGACCGCTCCGCCGACGCGAGGCCGCCGCGCAGCAGGTCCGCCAGCCGCTGCTCCAGCTCCACCGCGCCCGCCGTGACCCGCTCGGCCCGGCGCTCCGCCCGGCGCCGCGCCGCCTCCGGATCAGCCGACCCGGACGGCGCGCCCGCAGCCTCCCCGCTCCGCTTCTCCTCCGCCCGTCTGCGCCGCCCCGCCAGCCACTGCGCGGCCCACTCCGGCGCCTGTCCCCGCGGCACCGCCGCGTCGCCGCCCGCCCAGAGCAGCAGCAGCCCCAGCGCGTGCTTGCACGGGAACTTGCGGCTCGGGCAACTGCACTTGTATGCGGGCCCGGAGGCGTCCGCGATGTCGACGACCGTCTGATACGGCTTGCTCCCGCTGCCCTTGCACAGCCCCCACACCGTCCCCTCGTCGGAACTGCCCGTCTCGGACCACGGCCCCGCCGCGCCGAGTTTGCTTCCCGCTTTGCGTGATGCGGCGTCAGGCGCCAAGGCCAGCACCTGGTCCGCAGTCCAGCGCACCCCCTGCTGAGTCATGCCATCGAAGGTAGATCCCACCACTGACAATCGGGTCCGCGAGCGGCTGCGGTACTGCATTTCCGCAGGTCAGGACGGATTGTCAGTGGTGTGGTGCACCGTTGGTGGCAGATCCGAACCGGCCGAGCTGGAGGGGGCCTCAGCCATGTCTGTGTCCGTTGAACCGACGACCGTGGAGCCGAAGCGGGAGGAGCCGGCCGAGGCGTTGCGGCCGCATGCCGAGGACGCCTTCGCCGGTGAACTCGCCGCGCTCGCCGCGCAGGACGACCGCCCGCGCCCGGCCCGCTGGAAGCTGTCGCCGTGGGCCGTCGCGACCTACCTGCTCGGGGGCACGCTGCCGGACGGCACGGTGATCACGCCGAAGTACGTCGGTCCGCGCCGCATCGTCGAGGTCGCCGTCACCACCCTCGCCACCGACCGCGCCCTGCTCCTGCTCGGCGTGCCCGGTACGGCGAAGACCTGGGTGTCCGAGCACCTGGCCGCGGCGGTCAGCGGCGACTCCACGCTGCTGGTGCAGGGCACCGCCGGCACCCCGGAGGAGGCCATCCGCTACGGCTGGAACTACGCGCAGCTGCTCGCGCACGGCCCGAGCCGCGACGCCCTCGTGCCCAGCCCGGTCATGCGCGCCATGGCCGAGGGCATGACGGCGCGCGTCGAGGAGCTGACGCGCATCCCGGCCGACGTGCAGGACACGCTGATCACGATCCTGTCGGAGAAGACGCTGCCGATACCGGAGCTGGGCCAGGAGGTGCAGGCGGTCCGCGGCTTCAACCTGATCGCCACGGCCAACGACCGCGACCGCGGGGTCAACGACCTGTCCAGCGCCCTGCGCCGCCGCTTCAACACGGTGGTGCTGCCGCTGCCGGAGAGCCCCGAGGCCGAGGTCGAGATCGTCTCGCGCCGCGTCGACCAGATCGGCCGGTCCCTGGACCTGCCGGCCGCGCCCGACGGGCTCGACGAGATCCGCCGGGTCGTCACGGTCTTCCGCGAGCTGCGCGACGGGGTGACGGCCGACGGCCGGACGAAGCTGAAGTCGCCCAGCGGCACGCTGTCCACGGCCGAGGCGATCTCCGTCGTCACCAACGGCCTCGCCCTCGCCGCCCACTTCGGCGACGGCGTGCTGCGGCCGAGCGATGTCGCCGCGGGCATCCTCGGCGCGGTGGTCCGCGACCCGGCGGCCGACCGCGTGATCTGGCAGGAGTACCTGGAGACGGTGGTCCGCGAGCGCGACGGCTGGAAGGACTTCTACCGGGCCTGCCGCGAGGTGAGCGGGTGAGCGACCGGGGGCGGGGAGCGCTCGCGGGGACGGACAGGGGATGGGAGGGAACCAAGTGACGGGTGTGGAAAGGCCTGCGGGCCGGGGGACCGGGGCGGGGCCGGTGCTGCTGGGGGTGCGGCATCACGGCCCGGGTTCGGCGCGAGCCGTGCGGGCGGCGCTGGAGGAGGCCGGGCCGGACGTCGTGCTGATCGAGGGACCGCCCGAGGCGGACGCCTTGGTCCCGCTCGCCGCCGACGAGGAGATGCGGCCGCCGGTCGCCCTGCTCGCCCACGCCGTGGACGAACCCGGCCGCTCGGCGTTCTGGCCGCTGGCCGAGTTCTCCCCGGAGTGGGTCGCCCTCCGCTGGGCCCTGGAGCACGGCGTCCCGGCCCGGTTCATCGACCTGCCGGCCACGCACACACTGGCCTGGGGACAGCGCGAGGACGAGGCGGAAGCGGAGGGGGATTCCCCGCTGGACGCCGAGACGGCGCGGACGGCGGACGGTGACGGCGCCCCGGGCACCGCCCCGGGCCTCGATCCCGGTCTGGGCACCGCCCCGGGCCCCGATCCTGTTCTGGGCGCCGCCGAGGTGCGGGTCGACCCGCTCGGGGTGCTCGCCGACGCCGCCGGTTACGACGATCCGGAGCGGTGGTGGGAGGACGTCGTCGAGCACCGGGGCGCCGGCCGGGGGGACGCGCTCGCGCCGTTCACCGCGCTGGAGGAGGCCATGGCGGCGCTGCGGGAGACCTACGGCAGCGGGGGCCACGACCGGGACCTGGTCCGGGAGGCGTACATGCGGCTCCAGCTGCGTTCCGCCCAGCGGGAGTTCGGGGACGGCGTGGCCGTCGTCTGCGGCGCCTGGCACGTGCCCGCCCTGCGGCGGAAGACCACCGTCGCCGCCGACAAGGCGCTGCTCAAGGGCCTGCCCAAGGTGAAGACGGACATGACCTGGGTCCCGTGGACCCACCGCAGGCTGTCCCGGGCCAGCGGGTACGGGGCCGGCATCGACTCGCCGGGCTGGTACGGGCACCTGTTCAGCGCCCCGGACCGGCCGGTCGAGCGGTGGATGACGAAGGTGGCGGGGCTGCTGCGCGCCGAGGACCGGATCGTCTCCTCCGCGCACGTCATCGAGGCGGTGCGGCTGGCCGAGACGCTCGCCGCGATGCGCGGCCGTCCGCTGCCGGGCCTGAGCGAGTCGACCGACGCGGTGCGGGCGGTGATGTGCGAGGGCTCGGACGTGCCGCTGGCCCTGGTGCACGACCGGCTGGTCGTGGGGGACGTGCTGGGGGAGGTGCCGTCGACGGCCCCGGCGGTGCCGTTGCAGCGGGACCTCACCCGGCTGCAGCGCCGGCTGCGGTTGAAGCCGGAGGCGCTGGAGCGGGAGCTGGAGCTCGACCTGCGCAAGGAGAACGACGCCGAACGCAGCAGGCTGCTGCACCGGCTGCGGCTGCTCGGCATCGCATGGGGCGAACCGGCCGCCGCGCGGGGCGGCACGGGCACGTTCCGGGAGACCTGGCGCCTGCGCTGGGAGCCCGAGCTGTCCGTGCGGGTCGCCGAGGCGGGCGTGTGGGGGACGACCGTACTGTCCGCCGCGACCGCCAAGGCCGAGGCGGACGCCGTCGCCGCGGAGGGCCTCGCCGACGTCACCGCGCTCGCCGAGCGCTGCCTGCTGGCCGAACTGCCCGACGCGCTGCCGGCGGTGATGCGGATCCTCGCCGACCGGGCGGCCCTCGACTCGGACGTCGGCCATCTCGCCCAGGCGCTGCCCGCCCTGGTCCGCTCCCTGCGCTACGGCGACGTCCGCGGCACCGACACCGGCGCCCTCGGCGAGGTCGCCGCGGGGCTGGCCGAGCGGGTCTTCGTCGGCCTGCCCCCGGCCTGCGCCGCGCTCGACGCCGACGCGGCGGAGGAGATGCGGCGTCATGTGGACGCGGTGCACGGGGCCGTCGGCCTCCTGGGCGACGCGCCGGCAGCGGGAAGCGGTCACCTCAGAGCGCGCTGGCGGTCGGTGCTGCGGGTGCTGTCCGGGCGGGACACCGTGCCGGGGGTGATCCGGGGGCGGGCCGTGCGGCTGCTGCTGGACGACGGGGAGCTGGCACAGGAGGAGGCGGCTCGGCTCATGGGACTCGTCCTGTCGCCGGGCACCCCGCCCGCGGACGCGGCCGCCTGGATCGAGGGCTTCGTCGGCGGAGGCTCCGGCGGCGGCATGCTCCTGGTGCACGACGAGCGGCTGCTCGGGCTGGTCGACGCGTGGCTGACCGGGGTGCCGGCGGAGGCGTTCACGGACGTGCTGCCCCTGCTGCGGCGGACGTTCTCGGCGTACGAACCCGGGGTGCGCCGGACCCTCGGCGAACTGGTCCGGCGCGGACCGGCCTCCGGGAGCGGTGCGGCGGCCGCCGGCTCCGCGCTCCCCGGCTTCGCGCCGGAACTCGACACGGCGCGCGCGGACGCCGTGCTGCCCGTGGTGCGGCTGCTGCTCGGACTCGACGACATGAACACACGGAACGACCTGGTGGGGGTGGAGGGATGACGACCGACGGACTGCGAGCGCCGACGCCGAGGACGGCGGAGGCGGACACCGTCAGGAAGGGACCAGGGGCGGACGGCCGGCCCAGGACGACCGTGCCGGTGATCCCGCTGTGGGAACGGTCGCGCGGGGGAGGACACGGATGACGGCCGAGATGACGGACCCGGCGCGGGAGCGGCTGCGGCGCTGGCGGCTCGTGCTCGGGGGAGACGCGGCGGACGGCACCGGATGCGCGCTGTCCGGGCAGGACGCGGCGATGGACGGCGCGCTCACCGCCCTCTACGGCAGGAAGGACGGCAAGGCGCAGGGCGGCCGGGACCGTTCGGCGGGGCTCGGGGCGTCGGCGCCGTCCGTGGCGCGCTGGCTCGGCGACATCCGGACGTACTTCCCGTCCTCCGTCGTCCAGGTCATGCAGCGCGACGCCATCGACCGGCTCGGTCTCGCCGCGCTCCTGCTGGAGCCGGAGATGCTGGAGGCGGTGGAGGCCGACGTGCACCTGGTCGGCACGCTGCTGTCGCTCAACAAGGCGATGCCCGAGACCACGAAGGAGACGGCACGGGCCGTCGTGCGCAAGGTCGTCGACGACCTGGAGAAGCGGCTCGCCACCCGCACCCGGGCCACCCTCACCGGCGCGCTCGACCGCAGCGCCCGGATCAGCCGGCCGCGCCACCACGACATCGACTGGAACCGCACGATCGCGGCCAACCTCAAGCACTACCTGCCCGAGTACCGGACGATCGTGCCGGAGCGGCTCATCGGCTACGGGCGGGCGACGCAGTCCACGAAGAAGGAGGTCATCCTCTGTATCGATCAGTCGGGATCCATGGCGGCGTCGGTCGTGTACGCATCGGTGTTCGGAGCGGTGCTCGCCTCGATGCGGACGATCTCCACGCGACTCGTCGTCTTCGACACGGCGGTCGTCGATCTGACGGATCAACTCGACGACCCGGTGGACGTGTTGTTCGGCACGCAGCTGGGCGGCGGCACGGACATCAACCGGGCCCTCGCCTACTGCCAGTCGCAGATCACCCGGCCGGCGGAGACCGTGGTCGTACTGATCAGTGACCTCTACGAAGGGGGCATCCGCAACGAGATGCTCAAGCGGGTCTCGGCGATGAAGGCGTCGGGGGTGCAGTTCGTGACGCTGCTGGCGCTCTCGGACGAGGGCGCACCGGCGTACGACCGGGAACACGCGGCCGCGCTGGCGGCGTTGGGGGCACCGGCGTTCGCCTGTACGCCCGATCTGTTCCCGGAGGTGATGGCGGCGGCGATCGAGAAGCGGCCGCTGCCGATACCGGACGCGGCGTGACGGTGGACGGGGCCTGACGGGGCGCGGGGCTTGTTGGGGCGCGGGGCATGACGGAGGGCGGGGCCGGAGTCGGCCCGGCCCCGGCCGGTTGCCGGCGCCCGTGTCGGCATCGGTGTTGGCGTCGGGGCCGGTGTCGTGACAGTTGGCCGGATGGCGACACGTCGACGCATCGTCGCCCGACTTGGGCCGGTAAACCGGACATGGCGGTCCATCGGCCGGCGAGGGCTTGCGCAACCTCCGCACTCCCGTGCGAGGATCGGCGCCTGCTCGGCGGGGTGTCGCGCTGTATCGGGCGGCACCGCGTTGTGCCGACTCATTGCCCGTGACGCGTGATGCGTTCCGCGCCTGTTCCGTCGCACGGAGGAACTCTCCCTCTTGACCTGGTCAGCAGCCCTGTCCGGTGCCGCGTCGCGCGTCCTGCGCACGGCGGCCGGACGGCGTGCGCTGCAAGTGGCGCTGCTGGTGGGTGGGTTGCTGGTGATCGGGCTGCTGTGCGGGGAGCGGGCCGATGCGGCGGACGGTGCCGTTTGGCGGGCCGGCGGTGAACAGAGCCTCCTGGTGCGGGAGGACGTGCATGCTGCGGCGGCGCGGGGGGCTCGGCTCGTGACCGGGGGTGGGGGCGCGCAGGGGGCGAGGGCTGCCGGGGAGCGGTGGGGGCTGGTGGGCTCGTCCGCGTCCTCGACGGTGCGGGAGGCGCCGGTGGACGTGGAGTCCTCTGCGACGCCGAACAGGCTTGAGCCGCCGGTGGAACCGACACTGCCGGGCGTACAGCCGGTCTCCGAGTCGCCGGGGCAGCCCGGCTCTCCGGCCGTGTCGGCCGTGTCGGCCGTGTCGGCCATGTCGGCCGTGTCGGCCGTGTCAGAGCTTTCGAGGCGCTCCGAGCCTCCAGCTCTGCCGTCCGCCCCCGAGCTCCCGGGGCGCTCCGAGTTGCCTGCCCTTCCCACGCTGCCGGTCGAGCCGACCCTGCCCGCCGTATCGACCCTGCCCGCCCTCCCCGGCTCGTCGCCGCTGCCGGGGCAGCCGGACCTGCCCGATCTGCCGACCCTGCCCAATCCGTCGACACTGCCTGACGTGCCGGCCCTGCCCGCGCCGCTGCCGACCCTGCCCAATCTGCCAGCTCTGCCCGCGCCGCTGCCGACCCTGCCCAATCTGCCAGCTCTGCCCGCACCGCTGCCGACCCTGCCCAATCTGCCAGCTCTGCCCGCGCCGCTGCCGACCCTGCCCAACTCGCCCGGTGGTGGCATCGTCCTCCCGGGAGCGCCCGGCTTCCCCGTGTCCCCTGGTCTTCCCGAGGGCCCCGGCGGCCCCGTCCTCCCCGGGCAACTCCTCCCCGCGCCGGTCACGGCGACCCCGCAACCGGGCCATGCGGTCGTGCCCTCGGCCGACGTACCCGCCTCCGTCGGGCGGGCAGCCACAACGGCGTCGAGCCGCCCCGGCGGCCACCGCGCCGTCCGGACGACCCTCGTGAACCACCACCCCGTGTACCCCGGGCTCTGCGGGCACCACCCGGGGCATGCCGACGACCGTGCCCCGTCAGACGCCCGCGCCGGGCACGCTCCGGCCGACGAGGCCCCCGCTGACCGGCCCGACGGCACGCTCGGCAACCGTTCCTCGGCCGACAACGGCACCCCGCGGCACGGCGGCGACCTGCACGCCGTCACGCTGAGCCGGGGGGTCCCGCCGCGTCTGGTGCCCGGTACCGCGGCCCGCGGTGAGGCGGCCGGTACGCGGGGCGGACATCGGGACGTCCCGCTCTTCCCCGGCTAGTCCGCCGGGCCCACGCCCCCTCCCTTTTCGGCCGCTCAGCTTCCCGTCTTCGCTCCGCCTGCGGGTCGCTCCGCCTGCGGGTCGCTCCGCCCGCACGCCGCACGCCGCACGCCGCACGGACAGGAAAGCCGGGAGATCACGCCCCGGTCGCGAGCCCGGGGCGCCACGCCACAGCCGGATCGTGCGACCAGCGTGCGTCGAAGCTCCACACCCACCGACCCCAAGACCCCCACGAGACATCCCCCGGCCGGTCGAAAGCCGTCGGCCCCCGGGGGCCGAGGTCTCGTGGGCAGGGCCCGTCGTACCCCATCGGGGTGGGGAAACGACCGGCCCGCACCCCGGGGAACCGGGGGTCCGACCAGGCCCTCCGTGCTCCCCCGGCGGTGTCGCGCGGGCCTCACCGGGTCAACCCCAGCCCGGTGAGGCCCCCACCCACGCGTCACCCGCTCCTCACACCCGGCACGCCGTGCCAGAGAGGGCGGCATCATGTGACAGGTATCACCGCTCAGGTGTGACCCTCGATTTAGAGGCCTCCCGGAAGCAGCGATAACCTGCGAGACGGACATGCCGCGCGCTCGGACACCGTGTGCGCCTCCCTTGTGACAGACAGCGGACGTCACGTTGCCCTCGCGGCACGCCCACGCAGACAACGAACCGCGAGATCACTGATAGGGACGGAAGCGCGTGGACCTGTTCGAGTACCAGGCGAGGGACCTCTTCGCCAAGCACGATGTACCGGTGCTGGCCGGTGAAGTCATCGACACGCCTGAGGCGGCCCGCGCAGCCACCGAGCGCCTCGGTGGCAAGTCCGTCGTCAAGGCCCAGGTGAAGGTCGGCGGCCGCGGCAAGGCCGGTGGCGTCAAGCTCGCCGCCACTCCCGACGAGGCGGTCGAGCACGCGACCAACATCCTCGGCATGGACATCAAGGGCCACACGGTCCACAAGGTGATGATCGCCGAGACGGCCCCGGAGATCGTGGAGGAGTACTACGTCTCCTTCCTCCTGGACCGTGCCAACCGCACCTTCCTCTCCATCGCGTCCGTCGAGGGCGGCATGGAGATCGAGGAGGTGGCGGCCACCCGCCCCGAGGCCGTCGCCAAGACGCCGATCGACGCCAACGAGGGCGTGACCGAGGAGAAGGCCCGCGAGATCGTCGCGGCCGCCAAGTTCCCGGCCGAGGTCGCCGACAAGGTCGTCAACGTCCTGGTCAAGCTGTGGGAGACCTTCATCAAGGAGGACGCCCTCCTGGTCGAGGTCAACCCGCTGGCCAAGGTCGCCTCCGGTGACGTCATCGCCCTGGACGGCAAGGTCTCCCTGGACGAGAACGCCGAGTTCCGCCAGCCGGAGCACGAGGCCCTCCAGGACAAGGACGCGGCCAACCCGCTCGAGGCCGCCGCCAAGGCCAAGAACCTCAACTACGTCAAGCTCGACGGCGAGGTCGGCATCATCGGCAACGGCGCGGGTCTCGTCATGAGCACCCTGGATGTCGTCGCCTACGCCGGTGAGAAGCACGGTGGGGTCAAGCCCGCCAACTTCCTCGACATCGGTGGCGGCGCCTCCGCCGCCGTCATGGCCAACGGCCTGGAGATCATCCTCGGCGACCCGGACGTCAAGTCCGTGTTCGTCAACGTCTTCGGCGGCATCACCGCGTGCGACGAGGTCGCCAACGGCATCGTCCAGGCGCTGCAGCTGCTCAAGGACAAGGGCGAGGACGTCACCAAGCCGCTCGTCGTCCGGCTGGACGGCAACAACGCCGAGCTGGGTCGCAAGATCCTCTCCGACGCCAACCACCCGCTGGTCCAGCGCGTGGACACCATGGACGGCGCGGCCGACAAGGCCGCCGAGCTCGCGGCTGCTGCGAAGTAAGGGACGAGGGACTACACAGCCATGGCTATCTTCCTCAACAAGGACAGCAAGGTCATCGTCCAGGGCATGACCGGTGCCACGGGCATGAAGCACACCAAGCTCATGCTGGCCGACGGCACGAACATCGTCGGTGGCGTGAACCCGCGCAAGGCCGGCACGACCGTCGACGTCGACGGCACGGAGATCCCGGTCTTCGGCACCGTCGCCGAGGCGATCGAGAAGACGGGCGCGAACGTGTCCGTCCTCTTCGTCCCGCCGGCCTTCGCCAAGGCCGCCGTCGTCGAGGCCATCGACGCCGAGATCCCGCTCGCGGTTGTCATCACCGAGGGCATCGCCGTCCACGACTCGGCCGCGTTCTACGCCTACGCCGTGTCCAAGGGCAACAAGACCCGGATCATCGGCCCGAACTGCCCCGGTCTCATCACCCCGGGCCAGTCCAACGCCGGCATCATCCCGGGCGACATCACCAAGCCGGGCCGCATCGGCCTGGTCTCGAAGTCCGGCACGCTGACGTACCAGATGATGTACGAGCTGCGGGACATCGGCTTCTCCTCCGCCGTCGGCATCGGTGGCGACCCGGTCATCGGCACCACGCACATCGACGCCCTGGCCGCGTTCGAGGCCGACCCCGACACCGACCTGATCGTCATGATCGGTGAGATCGGCGGCGACGCCGAGGAACGGGCCGCGGCCTTCATCAAGGAGAACGTGACCAAGCCGGTCGTCGGCTACGTCGCGGGCTTCACCGCGCCCGAGGGCAAGACCATGGGCCACGCCGGCGCCATCGTCTCCGGCTCCTCCGGCACGGCCGCCGCGAAGAAGGAGGCCCTCGAGGCCGCCGGCGTCAAGGTCGGCAAGACGCCGACCGAGACGGCCAAGCTGGCGCGCGAGATCCTCGCCGGCTGACACCATCCCCGGCTCCGGCCGACGGTGGGCCCGCCCCCTCAGGGGGCGGGCCCACCGCCGTTCGTGGCCTTCGGCGCCGCTGCCTGTCGTGCGCCGGTCCGTCAGCGTGGCTGTGGCAGCAACCGCTCCGGCCCCTTCTGCGTCTGCTCGCGCAGCTTCGCCCGCAGGTCGCGCTCCGACTCCGACAGCGGCCCGGGAGCGACCGGGGGAGGAACGTCCTGGACGGTCTCGCCCTGCGGCACGGGCGGCTCGTAGTGGGTGGGTGCGGTGCGCAGGGTGAGGGCCGTGGTGCCGATCAGGGTGAGGGTGAAGGCGATGGCGGCCCGGGTCCAGAAACGGGCCCGGCGTTCCCCGTCCCTGCGCACGACCTGAGGCTTGGCGGCCCGCAGCCGCTCGGTGGAGGCGAGCTCGACCAGCCGCCAGTGCAGCGTCTCCGGGTCCGCCAGCTCCGGCAGCCGTTCGGCGACCGCCTCCCGCGCGTGCACCAGCCGGTTCACGGCCGCGCGGGTGCTGGCCTCCGTCTCCGCCGCCGTCTCGGGCAGGCCGAGCCCCACGCCGTCGTGGAGCAGGAGCGTGCGGCGGTAGGACGGCGGGAGCTGCAGCAGGGTGTCCATCAGCGCGCGGTCGAGCGCGTCCGAGGGCGGCGGCTCGGGGTGGCGGTAGCGGAGGCGGAAGCGCTGCCAGGGGGAGAGCGCGCACTCGTACGCCATCGCGCGCACCCAGCTCGCCGGGTCACGGTCCCGGGCCACCTCGGGCCAGCGCTGCCAGGCGATCTGGAACGCCCGTTCGACCGACTCCCGGGCCAGCTCACGGCTCCCGGTCAGCAGATAGGTCTGCCGGACGAGGGCGGGGGCGCAGAAGGCGTAGAGCGCGTCGAAGGCCTGGTCGGGGGTGAGCGCGTCGGTGGCGTCGTCCGGCAGGTAGGTCCGCGTCGGGCGGACGACAGGGGCGGGCCACCGGTCGAAAACCGGCACACGGCCTCGATCAGGGACCGGCACACGCCGCTGATCGTGAACCGGTCCGGGTCCCCGGTGGCCGCGGTCGGTGGCGGGCGAGTGGGGCCGTTCGTGGGCGGGGCCGCGGGAACGGTCCGCGGCCGGGGCGCGGCCACGGCCCGGGTCGTTCGCAGTGGCGCGCCGCCTGTCCTTCGCGGAGCCCCGGCCCCGGTCGGTCCCGGACCCGGACCCGGCGGTCACGGTCGCCGAAGTCGCCGAAGTCGCGGTCGCCGCGGTGGCGCGCTTGCGGCCCAAGGCGGAGGCCCGGCCGCGCCCGCGCGACGGGGCCGCCCGAGTGAGGTCATCCGCCTGAACCGCGTCCACCGTGCGTGACTCCCGGGCCGTCTGAGGAGACGTCACTCCGGCCTCTTCACCCAGCGAGTTCAGCACCCTCGCGTACTTCTCCCCTTTCCGGCCGCGGGGTGTCGAACGGCCCGTCTCCCAGCCGCGCACCGTCTCGCTGGTCACGCCCACCCGGGAGGCCAGTTGAGCCCGGGTCAGCGAGGCGGCCTCACGCAGGCGTCGGCGCTCCTTCGGCGGGGGGAGCGGCATGGCAGGGCTCTGTGTCACAGCACGCCCCTCCGTGCAGAAAAGTACATAAACGTATATTGAGCGACACAACGGGGGTTCGCCTGTTACGACGGGAAAGCGCGTGTCGTTGGGAGCATGGCGGGCGTGACCGAGATGACCGCTCGCCGACGTCCGTCGTCACCCCTGCTCACCCGGATGCGCGACCGTTCGCCCGGACTGGTCGGCGGCCTGGTGGGTGGTGCGGTCGCGGCGGGTCTGGGACTCGCGTCGTTCGCCGTGCTCGTGACGCTGCTGTGGATCAGCTCGCCGTACCCGGACAGCGGACCCGGCGGCGCGCTGCACGTCGCCGCGGCCCTGTGGCTGCTGGCCCACGGAGTCGAACTGGTCCGTGCCGACACGCTCTCCGGCGGCGCCGCCCCCATGGGCGTCCCGCCGCTGCTGCTGCTCGCCGTGCCCGTGTACCTGCTGCACCGCGCGGCGCGGGACGCCACGGACGGCGGGGCGGGGGGCGGGGACGACGCCGACGACGAGTACGGCGTCATCGAGGTGGGCGCCGAACCTCCCCAGGTCCCGGCCCGCACGGCTTGGACGGGTGTCGTCCTCGGCTACCTCGCCGTGGCCGTGCCGGCCGCCCTGTACGCGGCCGGCGGTGTGCTGCGGCCCTCGTGGGTGTCGGCGGGGGTGTGCGTACCGGTCGTGGCCGTCGTGGCGACGGGGCTCGGGGTGTGGTCGGCGCACGGCCGTCCGGGCGGGCCGCTGCGGCGGTCGCTCGGGGTGCTGCCCGGGGGAGTACGGCCGCTGGTGCTCGACCCGGACGGACGCCCGGGGGTCGCCGCCCGGGCCGCGGCGGCCGGGCTGGCCGTGCTGCTCGGGGGCGGGGCCCTGCTGGTGGCGGTGTCCCTGGCCGGGCACGGGGCCGCGGCCCAGTCGTCGTTGCTCCGGCTGACCGAGGGGTGGTCGGGGCGGTTCGCGGTGCTGCTGCTGTGCGTGGCCTTGGTGCCGAACGCGGCGGTGTGGGGTGCCGCGTACGCCCTCGGGCCCGGGTTCGCCCTCGGCGCCGGGCATGCCGTCGGGCCCTTGTCCTCCGCGCCGGCACCGTTCCTGCCGCCGTTTCCGCTGCTGGCGGCGGTGCCGGAGGCGGGGGCGGGGACACCGGTGCACTGGGCGGCCGGGACGGTGCCGTTGGTCGCCGGGGTGATGGTGGGCAGGTGGGTGGCGAAGGCGGCGGTCGCCGCGGCGCGGGGCGGGACGAGGCCGGGTGGGCGGCCGGGCGTGGTCTGGTCGGCGGGGCGCACCGCCCGTGCGGCCGGCCTGGCGGCCGTGTTGTGCGCCGCCGTGCTGGCGGGGCTCGCCGCGCTGGCGGGCGGGCCGCTCGGGGTGTCCGTGCTAACCCGTTTCGGCCCGGTGTGGTGGCAGGTCGGCGCGGCGGCACTGGCCTGGCTGGCGCTGGTGGCGATCCCGACGGCACTGGCCGTACGGTCCCGGCGGTGCCGGCCGCCGCGCGACGACGAGCCGCGGATGGGCGGGGAGCGGGACGAAACGGCCGAGGACGACCGGGGCCACCGGGGCGGACGGCTGTGGAGGGGGCGCGGGGCCGGGCGCCGTCGCCCACGCCGGGCCGGCACCGCCAGGGGAGCCGCGGACGCGGGAAGCGCCGACGGCGCGGAAGAGGCCTGGGGCGACGACGAGGACCTGGGCGCGATCTGGGCAGCCGGGGCACCCGACGGCCCGGACAGCACCTCCCCGGACGAGAACTGGCCGACGCCGTGGGCGGCCGGACCCCCACCCGAGCGCGCCGGCTTCGGCGCGGGCGCGGGGGACAGCGGCCGAGCCCCCGAGCGCGACCCCGCGGCCCCCGGCCGCCGAGGTCAAGGCCACGGCGGCGCCTTCACGTCCGTCGAGTCCTACGGCTTCCCACCGCCCGAGTCGGAGACCTCCTGAGGTCCCGGCCGGGTCGGGGCGGCGCTGTCAGCCGTCCGTGTCCAGCACTCCGCGCAGCTGGTCCGGCAGCAGCTCGGAGCAGGACTGCTTCGCCTCGTTGGTCAGGGCGTCATTGGTGCACGTGTAGTAGTCGCGGTAGACCAGCTGGGCCGCGAAGGACGCGGCGACCAGCACGATGGCCAGGGACGCCGTCACCAGGCCGCTCACCGCCGCCGTCGTCTGCGGACGGCCCTGCTGCTCCGGGGCCGGGGAGTCCGGGTCGGACCTGCGGGGCTTGGCGCGCAGGGAGCTGATGGCCCAGTACAGGGCCAGCGCGCCGAGCAGCAGCGCCACGTACGGCCAGCTGAACAGGGCGAAGAAGAACGCCCACATGCCCGACAGCAGGGCGAAGCGCGCGCGGCGCTGGGCCGGGTCCGTCGGGTCCCAGCGCATGTTCGGGCCGCCACCCTGGGGGCCGCCCGGGCCCTCGGGGCCACCGCGCGGGCGTTCGCCGAAGCCACCGGGGGAGCGGCCGGGCTGCCGGTCGCTCCACTGACTGCCCCACGGCGAACGGTCACGCCCTCCGTCGTCCCGCGCCTCGTCCCCGGAGGGGCGCCGCGGCTGCCAGGGCCGGTCCGGCGTGCCCTCGGGCGGCGGGGCGAAGGGGTTGTCCTCCTGGGATCCGCGCTCCCGGCCGCCCCGGTCGCCGCCGTCCGACGGCGCCTCGGGCGGTGAGCCGGGGCGCTCCCGCAGCAGCACGGCGCCGCGCTCCCCTCCCTGTGGCGACAGCTGGGGGAACGTGAGGAGTCGCAGGCTGCGGTCCGGCATCAAGTGAGCGTCTTCCCGTGGGTGAGTAGGACTGGCTGGACGGGACTGGGCGGTGTCGGATCCGGGTCCGTCACCTCCTGAACGCTCCGCGTCCGGACGGCGTTCCCGAACCAGCCCCGCCCAGACGCTACCTTCCGGCCACGCCCCCGTCCCGTGGGGGCCGTCCGGTGTGCCGGTATCGTTGCTGACGGTCGGCCGGTTCGTAGGCTTCCCCGTATCCGGGGGCCCGAAGCATTCGTATGAATGCACAAACGCCACGAGGCGGGCCGCCAGGACAGACGCTCCCCCGAGAAAGGCCCACCACCGTGGCCGCCAAGCCCGTGGCCCCGCGCGCCAAGCGCCTCGTCGTGCTGGTCTCCGGATCCGGCACCAACCTCCAGGCGCTGCTCGACGAGATCGCCGCCACCGGCACGCAGGAGTACGGGGCCGAGATCGTCGCGGTCGGCGCCGACCGCGACGGCATCGAGGGGCTGGCCCGCGCCGAGCGCGCCGGTCTGCCGACCTTCGTGCGCAGGGTCAGGGACTACGGCAGCCGCGAGGAGTGGGACGCGGCGCTCGCCGAGGCCGTCGCCGCCTTCGAGCCCGACCTCGTCGTCTCCGCCGGGTTCATGAAGATCGTCGGCAAGGAGTTCCTCGCCCGGTTCGGCGGGCGCCTCGTCAACACCCACCCCGCCCTGCTGCCCAGTTTCCCGGGGGCCCACGGCGTACGGGACGCGCTCGCGTACGGCGCCAAGGTCACCGGCTGCACCGTCCACTTCGTCGACGACGGCGTCGACACCGGGCCGATCATCGCGCAGGGCGTGGTGGAGGTCCGGGACGAGGACGACGAGAGCGCTCTGCACGAGCGCATCAAGGAAGTCGAGCGAAGGCTGCTCGTCGAGGTCGTGGGGCGGCTCGCCCGCAACGGCTATCGCATTGAGGGACGAAAGGTAGTTATCCAGTGACCGCCGAGAGCAACAAGCGGCCCCTTCGCCGGGCGCTCGTCAGCGTCTACGACAAAACCGGGCTCGAGGACCTCGCGCGCGGGCTCCACGAGGCCGGGGTCGAGCTCGTCTCCACCGGCTCCACCGCCGCGAAGATCGCCGCTGCCGGCGTCCCCGTCACCAAGGTCGAGGAGCTCACCGGCTTCCCCGAGTGCCTGGACGGCCGGGTGAAGACGCTGCACCCGCGCGTGCACGCCGGCATCCTCGCCGACCTGCGCCTGGACAGCCACCGCGAGCAGCTCGCCGAGCTGGAAGTCGAGCCGTTCGACCTGGTCGTCGTCAACCTCTACCCGTTCCGCGAGACCGTCGCCTCCGGCGCCTCCCCCGACGAGTGCGTGGAGCAGATCGACATCGGCGGCCCCTCGATGGTCCGCGCCGCCGCCAAGAACCACCCCTCGGTCGCGGTCGTCACCAGCCCGGCCCGCTACGCCGACGTGCTCGCGGCCGTCCGGAACGGCGGTTTCGACCTTGCCACCCGCAAGCGGCTCGCCGCCGAGGCCTTCCAGCACACGGCCGCCTACGACGTGGCCGTCGCCTCCTGGTTCGCCTCCTCCTACGCGCCGGCCGACGAGTCGCGCTTCCCCGACTTCCTCGGCGCGACCTGGGAGCGCGAGCACACCCTGCGCTACGGCGAGAACCCGCACCAGCCGGCCGCGCTCTACGTCTCCCCGGAGGGCGGCGGTCTCGCCCAGGCCGAGCAGCTGCACGGCAAGGAGATGTCGTACAACAACTACACGGACACGGACGCCGCCCGCCGTGCCGCGTACGACCACGCCGAGCCGTGCGTCGCGATCATCAAGCACGCCAACCCCTGCGGCATCGCGATCGGCGCGGACGTCGCCGAGGCCCACCGCAAGGCGCACGCCTGCGACCCGCTGTCGGCGTTCGGCGGCGTGATCGCGGTCAACCGCCCGGTCAGCAAGGAGATGGCCGAGCAGGTCGCGGAGATCTTCACCGAGGTCATCGTCGCGCCGGACTACGAGGACGGCGCGCTGGAGGCCCTCACCAAGAAGAAGAACATCCGCGTGCTGCGCTGCCCCGAGGGCCCGGCCGCCCCGGTCGAGGTCAAGCCGATCGACGGCGGCGCGCTGCTGCAGGTCACCGACCGGCTCCAGGCCGACGGCGACGACCCGGCCAACTGGACGCTCGCGACCGGCGAGGCGCTGAGCGAGGCCGAGCTGGCCGAGCTGGCCTTCGCCTGGAAGGCCTGCCGCGCGGTGAAGTCCAACGCGATCCTGCTCGCCAAGGACGGCGCCTCGGTGGGCGTGGGCATGGGGCAGGTCAACCGCGTCGACTCCGCGAAGCTGGCCGTCGAGCGGGCGGGCGCCGAGCGCGCGGCGGGCTCCTACGCCGCGTCCGACGCCTTCTTCCCCTTCCCCGACGGCCTGGAGATCCTCACCGAGGCCGGCGTGAAGGCCGTGGTCCAGCCCGGCGGTTCGGTCCGCGACGAACTGGTCGTGGAGGCCGCGCGCAAGGCGGGCGTCACGATGTACTTCACGGGCACGCGGCACTTCTTCCACTGACCGAGGACCGGTTCGACGGAGCGGTCGGACCACACGACCGGGCGGCGCTGCGCGGAAACGCGGGGCGCCGCCCCTTGTTTTCCTGGCCGACGCCCCACTTATAGGATCCCCGGACCGCGGGTAACATACAGACCTATCTGTTTTCCGGTGTTCGTCATCCGGTTACCCGCCTCCGCCCCTTCACCTCGGAGATCCCGTACATGCCACGTCAGGAACGCGCCCTGCGGACCCGGGCACTGCTGCTCAGGTCCGCCGCCGAATGCATCAAGGAGTACGGCTACGACGGCTCCAGCACCACGGACGTACTGCGGCGGGCGGGTGTGACCCGGGGGGCCCTCTACTTCCACTTCCCGTCCAAGGAGGCGCTGGCCGACGCCATCGTCGAGTACCAGCGGCCCCTGCTGCGTTCCCTGCCCGGCGACTGCTCGCTGCAGTCCGCCATCGACCTCACGCTCTCCTACGCGCGGGCGCTGCAGCAGGACGTGATCCTGCAGGCCGCCGTGCGGCTGGCCACCGAGGAGACCTCCTACCAGCCCGGCACCCGCCCCTACCTGTGGTCCCGGCAGAGCGTGGCCGACCTGCTGCACCAGGCCCGCAACAAGGGCGAACTGCTCCCGCACACCGACCCCGACGAGATCGCCGTCCTGGTCGTCGGGGCGTTCACCGGCATCCAGCTGCTGTCCCAGCTGTCCTGTGGGCGGGCCGACCTGCTGTTCCGTGTCTGCGTGCTGTGGCGGGCCCTGCTGCCCGGGATCGCCGCCCCCGGGCTGCTGCTGCGCCTGCGGACCGACGAGAAGCGGGTGGAGGAACTGGAGCTGGCCGACGCGGCCCCCGACCCGGAGCTGCACGACGTCGGGTGACGACGTCTGACCGTGAGTGACGCTTCTCACGTCCGTGCGGCCCGTCATCCAAAACCTGTAGCACCACCGAAATAAACAGGTGAGTATGTTTGTTTTAGAGGGGCAGGCGGCACGGGGGAGCCGCGTGAACCTGGTGTGTCCGTACGTCCCCCTGCTCCGCCATGAACAGAAGGGGAACCGCAACCGATGGGAAACGCTGCTTCCGCCAGGCGCGTGGCACCTCCGCACCTCCTCGAACTCGGCCGGTTCCTGATGGCACGGCGGGCCGAGGTGTCCCCGAACCAGGTCGGTCTCCCGGACGCCGGCAAACGCCGCACACCGGGCCTGCGCCGCGAGGAGGTGGCACTGCTCGCGGGCGTGGGCGTCTCCTGGTACACGTGGATCGAGCAGGGCCGTGCCGAGAACGTCTCGGGCGAGGTGCTCGACTCCATCGCCCGCGTGCTCCGCCTCAGTGAGAACCAACGGCTGTACCTGCGCCAGCTCGCCGGTGTGCAGGCCGTCCCGCTGCTGCCGGACGCCCCGCCGGAGGCGGAGGCCATGCGCCCGTTCGTCGAGAACTGGTGGCCCAACCCCGCGTACATCGCCGACCACGCCTGGAACGTCGTGGTCGCCAACGCGGCGGCGGAGTCCCTCCTCGGCATGGTCGACGAACGTCCGGGCGGCGCCTGCCTCGACGCGGGCACCGGGGTCGGCGGCCTCGGCGGACGCCGGCCGTACAACATCCTGCGGGAGTTCTTCACCAACGACGACGTACGGTCCGCCTACCCGCTGTGGGAGAAGATCGCCCCGACCGTCGTGGCCCGCTTCCGCAGCCAGGCCGCGCTGCACATCGAGGACGCGGCGATCCCGGCGCTGGTGGAGGAACTGCGCGTCGCCAGCCCCGTGTTCGCGCAGCTGTGGGACCGGCACGAGGTGCTGGAGGACTCCTGCGGCCCCGAGGTGCTCACCCACCCCGCCGTCGGCGACCTGCACTTCACCCGCGCCACGCTCGACTTCACCCGCCGTATCGCCCTGCGGATGACGGTGTTCCTGCCCACTCCGGGCACCGGCACGGAGGCGGCGCTGCGCCGGATGTCCCACGTGACGCTGGCGCAGCGGATGAACAGCCTGGGCCGTGACGGCCTGGTGGGGGAGGCCCGGTGAGCACCGTGCTGAACAGCCATGTGACCGAGCCGGTCCGGGTCCGGCTCGGCACGCACCGGCTCACCTATCTCCCCGACGGCTACGTGCAGTTGCACCCGAGGGCCTGGTTCCCGGACTCACCCGGTGCGTTCTGGGAGGACCACGGCGGCCACCTCGACGACGAGGGTTTCCTGCGGGCCTCGGTCGGTGCGCTGCTCGTCGAGTACGAGGACCGGGCCCTGCTCCTCGACACCGGCTTCGGGCCGGCCCACGTCCCCGCCGACCACACCATCCCGCCCCTGGGGCGGATCGAGGGCGGAGGCCTGCCGGACGCGCTCGCCGCGGCGGGGGCCGCCTGGGAGTCGGTGGACACCGTGGCCTTCACGCACCTGCACGACGACCATGTCGGCTGGGCCGGGGACGAGCGGCTGCGCGGTGCCCGGTTCGTGGCCTCGGCCGCGGAATGGCGCGGTGCGCACCGCCGTCCGGCCGGGCAGCCGGTGGCCGTGCGGGACGGCCAGGAGCTCTTCCCCGGCGTCACGGCGTTCGCCACGCCGGGACACACCCCGGGGCACCTGTCGTACGTGATTCGCGGCGGCTCCGGCGGGCCCGCGGCCGTGGTGGTCGGCGACGTCCTGCACTCCGCCCTGCAACTGGCCGATTTGACCTGGCGGGCGGCCTCCGACATCGATCCCGCGGAGGCGGTCCGCAGCCGCCGCAAGGTCGTGGCGGAACTCTCCCGGCCCGGCACGATCGGCTTCGCCGGCCACTTCTCCGGCGCGGTGTTCGGGCGGCTGGCGGTTTCCGGCGACGCGCTGCGGTGGCAGCCGCTGGACTGACGTCCTCCCGCCTGCCCGGCCCACCGGCCCCTGGTCCCCTCGGACCGGGGGCCGGGCGCATTTCCCCGCTCCTCCCCGCGCTTCCCCCGCTTTCCCTGCTTTCCCTGCTTTCCCCGCTTTCCGCCCGCACGGCTTCCGCCGGCGGAGTCGTCCCGTGCTGTGCGTGACCCCCGCGGATATTCCCGGCCGGGGACAAGTGGCCGTTCTCTTCTGTTGGCGCGAGCAATATGTTGCCTGCGCACTGGCAGGTCGTACGGACCCGGCCGAGCCTGAAGGCATGTCCTCAACGGTTGTTCCCCCGATGTCCCGCCCGGCACCGGTCGAACCGCGGCGGCTGCGTACCGTCGCCGGACGGTTCACCACCGGAGTGGTGGCCGTGACGGCGCTGCGCGGCTCCGACGGTGCTCCCGCGGGGCTGGCCGTCAACTCGTTCACCTCGGTGTCCCTGGACCCCCCTCTCGTGCTGTTCTGCGTGGCCAGGACCAGCAGCAGCTGGCCCGACGTCCGATCGGCGGACCGGTTCTGCGTGAACATCCTCGGCGAGGGTCAGCGCGATCTCAGCACCCGTTTCGCGACCAGCGGGGGCGACAAGTTCGGTGCGGCCTCCTGGACGGCCTCACCGGGCGGGGCGCCCGTGCTGGACGGCTCGATCGGCTGGATCGAGTGCTCCGTCGAGGAGGAGATACCGGCCGGCGACCACGACGTGGTGATAGCCCGCGTCCACGACCTGGACACCCACCACGAGGACTCGCCCCTGCTGTTCTTCCGCGGCCTGTACGGGCGTTACGCCCAGCTCTGACCCTCTTTCAGGAAAGGACGATGCATTCGTGAAGCAAACAGCGGCCCCGCTCGGAGTGGGGATCGTCGGACTGAGCGCGGACGGCGGATGGGGCGGGCGCGGCCACGTGCCCGCACTGCGAGCCGTCGAAGGCTACGAACTGCGCGCGCTGACGGCGTCCACGGCCGACTCCGCACGCAAGGCCGCGGCGGCGTTCGGACTGCCCGAGTCGGCCGCGGGGACCGACGCCGCAGAACTCGCGGCCCGGGACGACGTCGACCTGGTGGTGGTCGCCGTCCGCGTGCCCCGCCACCGGGAACTGATCCTGCCCGTCCTGCGGGCCGGCAAGACGGTGCTCAGCGAGTGGCCCCTGGGCAACGGCACGGCCGAGGCCGAGGAACTCGCCGCCGTCGCGGCCGAGGCGGGCGTGCGGACGGCGGTGGGCCTGCAGGCCCGGTCCGCTCCGGTCGTCCGCTACCTCCGGGACCTCGTCGCGGACGGCTTCGTCGGCGAGGTGCTGTCCACCACGCTGGTCGGGTCCGGCGGCGGCTGGGGCCCGGTGGTGGCCGAGCGCACCGCCTACGTCGCCGACCGCGCCAACGGGGCGACCCTGCTGACCGTTCCGTTCGGGCACACGCTGGACGCGCTGACCATGGTGCTGTCCGGGTTCGCGAGCCTGACCGCCACCACGGCGACCCGGCGTCCCCGGGTGCGGATCGCCGAGACCGGTGCCACGCTGCCGATGACCGCCGAGGACCAGATCGCCGTGACCGGGCGCCTGGAGAGCGGGGCGGTCGCCTCCCTGCACTACCGGGGCGGCTCCTCGCGCGGAACCAACCTGCTCTGGGAGATCAACGGCACCGAGGGCGACCTGGTGCTGACCGGCGACTCCGGCCATCTGCAGTTCGGCCAGGTGGAGTTGCGCGGCGCCCGGGGTGACCAGCGGGAACTGCGGCCGCTGCCGGTGCCCGGCGACTATCTGCTGCCGGGCGGCCTCGACCGCCTCGCGGCCCTCGACGGACCGGCCGGAGTGGTCGCCCACGCCTACCACCAGTTGCGTGCCGACCTGCGGGACGGCACCTCGGTGGTACCGGACTTCGCCCACGCCGCCGCCCACCACCGGCTGCTGGACCGCATCACCCACGCGGCGGAAACCGGCAGCGCGCAGTAACCAACCCCGGCGGCCTCCCGACCCCGGCCACGCCGTGATCCCGGCAACTCCCGATCCCGGCCACGCCGTGATCCCGACAACCCCCGATCCCGGCCACGCCGTGATCCCGACAACCCCCGATCCCGGCCACGCCGTGATCCCGACAACCCCCGATCCCGACCACCGGCCGATCCCGGCCACCGGCCGATCCCGGCCACCGGCCGATCCCGGCCATCAGCCGATCCCGGCCATCCCCGACCCCGGCCCCACCCGCAGTGCGTGGCCGTCCGGGATTCAGCCGGCCCCCGACCCGACGGACCCCTGCCGGGCGCGTCCGGCGCCACGGTGTCCGTCGCCCACCCCCGACCACAGGAGCATCATGCACACCGGCTTCGGAGCCTTCCTCTCCCCCCTCCACACGCCCGGACAGGACCCGCACCTGACCATTCGCCGGGACCTGCAGCTCGTCGAGCACCTCGACGAACTCAACTTCGACGAGTGCTGGTTCGGCGAACACCACTCCCTGTCCTGGCCGACGGTGGGCGCCCCGGAGACGATGATCGCCGCCCTCGCCGAGCGGACCCGGCAGATCAAGCTGGCCAACGGCGTGGTGACGCTGCCCTTCCACCACCCGTTCCACGTCGCGACCCGGGCGATCATGCTGGACCACCTGACGCGCGGCCGGTACATCCTGGGCGTCGGCCCCGGTGCCACTCCCAACGACGCCCACATGCTCGGACTCGACCTCGGCGAGCTGAAGCGCATGGCGCGCGAGGCCATCCCCACCGTCATGGAGCTGGTCAACGGCGAGGAGCGGATCTCGGAGAAGACGGACTGGTACACCCTCCAGGACGCCAAGATGCAGCTGCCGCGCTACAGCAAGCCCGGCATCGAGATCGCCGTCTCCAGCGTCGGCACCCCCAACAGCCCCCAGATCGCGGGCAAGTACGGTCTCGGCCTGCTGTCGTTCGGTGCCCCGCCGCCCGGCTGGCCGGCCGTCGACCTGGCCCGGCAGTGGAGTTACGCGGAGGAGTCGGCCGAGGAGCACGGCCAGCGCGTGGACCGCCGCAACTGGCGCATCGCCGTGCCCCTGCACATCGCCGAGACCCGCGAGGAGGCCTTCCGGGACGCCCGGGAGGGCTTCGGCCAGTGGCTGCACGGCTACTGGGGCGAGGCGGTCGGCGCCGACGTCCTCGGCGGCCTCGAAGGGGTGCCGGAGTCCCGGCACCTGGAGGCGACCGTGGAGCAGGGCCGGGCGGTCGTCGGGTCGGTCGAGGACGCGGTGGAGGCCATCCGGAACCTCCAGGAGACCACCGGAGGCTTCGGCACGTTCCTCACCTACGTGGTCAACTGGGCCTCCTTCGAGAAGGTCAAGCGCAGCTTCGAACTGCTGGCGACCGAGGTGGCCCCGCGGTTCACGGGCACCGCCGACCGCGGCCTGGAGTCGGTGCGGTGGAGCACCGAGAACCGGGCCCTGTTCCCCCACACCGAGCCACTGCGCACGCGTCTCGCCGCGACCGCCCGCTGACCCGGACCCCCTCACCCTCACGCGCGCCCGGCCCGCCGGCTCCCCGGCGGGCCGGGCGCACCCGTGTTACGGAACTTTGAATTCCAGCTCCGGTTCCACCGGCATTCCCGTAACCTGTATCCGGACTTCCCATTTCCGGATTCGAGCTCATCCTGTTGGTCGTGGCAATAGCGTTGATGGCCACTGGTTCAGGTGAAAGTCCCCTGTGATGCTTGATCCGTGACGAAACGAATCGCCGTCGTAGGCGCCTACGGATCGGGAAAGACAACGCTTCCCACGGCGCTCTCGCATCTGACCGGCCTGCCCCGCACCCACGGTTCGCCCATGCGGGAGCCGATCGGGGGCGAGGGCCGCAGTGTGCACAACTGGACCGACGGGCAGCTCATCCAGCTCACCGTGAACCGCTACGCGGAACGGCTGCTCGGCGAGGCCGCCCACCCGGAGGGCTTCGTGTCCGACGGTTCCGTGGTGCACGAGTGGGTGTACGCCAAGCTCCGCCTGGTCGCCGGCTCGTACCCGGGCACGCTCACCCCGCTGGAGGACCGGCACCGCAGCACCACGACGGCCGCGCTCGAAGCGGCCGTGGACGACATCGGCCTGCTGATGAAGCACCACGCCCGCACCGCATACCAGGCCTTCGTGCACGTGCCGGTGGAGTTCGAGCTGGCACCGGACAACCGCCCCGTCAACGAGAACTTCCGGCACCTGTCCGACTCCCTGCTGCTGCCCGCCCTCCAGGCCACGGGCGTCCCCGTGCACACCGTCCACGGCGACGTGGCCGAGCGCCTCGCCCAGACCGTGAAGCACCTGGGGCTCCAGGACGCCACGGTCATGACTCCCGACGAGGCCGTCGGGCTCACCGCGTCCGCCCGCTGACCCACCCACCGAGCCCCCAGGCTCTCTTCCGCAAAGGTGACCACCTGTGTCCGCGCTCGAAGTACCCAGTTTCAAGGACAATCCCAAGCTGAAGCTCGCCATTTCCGGCACGTATTCGACGGGAAAGTCGACGACGACCGAGGCCCTTTCCATAGCCACCGGAATACCGCGTACCCACGCCAAGACCTCGCGCGAGCTGCTGGTGGACCTCGTTCCCGGCAAGACCGTCATGGAACTCAACGCCATGGAACTCGTGAAACTCGGACTGCGCCGCTTCGAGGAGCGCGTGCACAACGAGTCCAGCGGTGACGCCTTCATCTCGGACGGCGGCGTGTTCCACGAGTGGGTGTATTTCGAGGCGCGGATGCGCGTCGGCATCAACCCCGGCGCCGACTGGTGGTTCAAGGGCATCAAGAAGGTCATGGGCCTGCCGGTGAAGCACTTCTACCAGCGCTACACCGACACCCTGGGCGACATCACCCGTGCCCGCGCCAAGCGGATCTACGACGCCTACGTCCACCTGCCGGTCGAGTTCGACATGGAGCCCGACGGGCACCGGCCCGTCTCCGAGAAGTTCCGCCGCCTCTCCGACGACCTGCTCATCGAGGCGCTGGAGCGGATGGACATCCCCTACCGGGTCATCGGCGGTCCCATCCCGGACCGGATCGAGAAAATCGTCAAGCTCTTCGACCTGCCGGTGGTGGTCCCGATCGAGGAGGCCATCGAGGAGGCGCAGCGCCGCGTCCTGGCCGACATCGAGGACCTCAAGGCCGACGCCCGCTTCCACGAGGCACAGCGCCAGAAGTCCCTGGCCCGGCGCATCGGTTACGCCATGCGCTACTGACCGGCGCGCCGTTCCCGCCCCCGCACGTCCCCACCCCCCGTCCCCTCCCTTCCCAACCTCGTCCCCCCGACGTCAACCACGAAAGGAACCGGCGTGTCCGGCATCAACTCGACACGGCCGCGTCATCTGGGAGCGGTGCTCGCACTGCTCGCGTTCGCCCAGATGATCATTGCGATCGACTACAACATCGTCTTCGTCTCCCTGCCGGAGATCGGCGACCAGCTCGGCTTCGGCGCCCAGGACCTCCAGTGGGTGGTCTCCGCCTACGCCGTCGCCTTCGGCGGGTTCCTGCTGCTGGGCGGCCGGGCGACCGACCTCTTCGGCCGCAAGCGGATGTTCGTCCTCGGCCTCTTCCTCTACGCGGCGTCCTCCCTCGCGGGCGGTCTCGCCGAGGAGCCGTGGCTGCTCATCGCCGCCCGGGCGGTGCAGGGCCTGGGCGGCGCGTTCCTCGCGCCGGCGACCCTGTCCCTCGTCACGACGCTCTTCGCGGAGGGCGCCGAACGCAACCGCGCCCTGTCCGTGTGGGGCGGCGCCGGCGGCTCCGGCATGGTGCTCGGCTCGATCCTCGGCGGTCTGCTGACCGACGCCTTCGGCTGGCCCTCGGTCTTCTACGTCAACGTGCTGCTGGCCGGCGCCGCCATGTTCGTGGCGATGTCCCTGCTGCCCGACGACAAGCCGCAGGCCGGCGGCGGGTTCGACCTGCCCGGCGCGATCACCGGCACCGTCGCGTCCACGCTGTTCGTCTTCGCCCTCGTGCAGGGCCCGGAGGCGGGCTGGGGCTCCGGCCAGGTCCTGGCCGCGCTCGCCGTCGCCGTCCTGACCTTCGCGCTGTTCCTGGTCATCGAGAGCCGGAGCGCGGCCCCCATGGTGCCGCTGCGGCTGTTCGGCAACCGCAACCTGTCCACCGGTGCCGGCATCACCTTCCTGTTCATGGCCACCTTCGGCGCCCTTGCGTACTTCCTCACCCAGTACTGGCAGATCGTCCAGGGCTACAGCGCCTGGACCACCGGTTTCGCCTTCGTGCTGCCGTCCGGCAGCGTGCTGATCGGCACGATCGTGGGCGGCAAGTGGGCCACCAGGTTCGGCGTGCGCAACACCCTGTTCATCGGTCTGGCCATGGGCCTGGTGGGCACCGTCGTGCTCGCCCTCACGCTCGGCCAGGACGCCTCGTACGGCGTGATCGCGCCGTCGCTGTTCGTGCTCTCACTGGGCCAGGGCATCGTCTTCACGACCATGTTCGCCGCGGCCACCACCGGCGTCGAGGCGGCGGACCAGGGCATCGGCTCCGGTATCGCGACGACCGGCCAGCAGATCGGCGGCGCCGTCGGCCTCGCCGTGCTGATCGCGATCGCCAACGCCTCGGGCGGCGGCGAGACCAAGGACCTCGGCGAGCTGATGGACGGAGTCACCACGGCCACCTGGGCGATCGCCGTCGGCATCGCGCTCACGTTCCTCGTGGTGCTCAACTTCAAGAAGCCGGCGTCGGGCGACCACGTCGACCCCGCGGAGACCGAGCCGGTCGCGGGCACCGCTGAGCCCGTCCAGGCCAGCCGGACCGCCTGAGCACCGCCCGACCTGGACGTCGGCGATACCCGGTCCACTGTTGCGGAGGGTCCCGGGCATCGCCGTCGCCGTTCAACGGCCGTCACCCCGCAGGGGTGTGGCCGCCTACGAAGGAAACTCTATGACTACGGCAGCACCTCTCGACACCCTGGGCACCGTGGACGACTTCCTCGGCGCCAGGGAGGAACGGTTCTTCGGCGAGGGCTTCAAACGGGTGCACCACTCGCTCACCGACCTCACCGTCGACGACCGCGGCATCACCGCCACGGCGGGCCTGGAGATCCCCGGCGCCTGGTCCCGCAAGGGCGACAGCACCCAGCGGCCCCATCTGTCCACCATCGACGTCATGCTCTACGGCGCCCGGCTCGCCGGCCTGCACGCCGCCCACACCCGCAGCCTCGGCCCGCACACGCCGTTCACCGTCCGGTCGCTGACCATCAAGGCCGGGAAGAAGCCGCAGGAGGAGGACCTCGACACGTTCCCGGTCTCCGGCCGGCTCCTGGACACCGCCGGCGACGGCACGACGACCATGGAATGCCGCGTGGGCCCGCTCACCGTACGGGTGGAGACCACCGCCGGCACCGGCGCGCCGCAGGCCGCCCCCACCCGGCCGGGCACGGCCCGCCACGCGGACGCCGACGCGCTGCCCGGCCCCTGGAACGAGGCGCCCTTCGGCACCCCGCACCGCGACCGGCGGCAGCTGCTCACCTCCGTCGAGGTGCTCCCGGACGCCTCGCTGGCCCGGGCCGACCTCACCCTCGATCCGGACGGCCCGGCGTCGATGATCGACCTGTTCGTCGCGGCGCTCCAGCTCGGCCAGGTCCTGCTCTACTCGCTGGACGGAGTCCCCCGGGCCGACAGCAACACGCTGTGGATGCGGCGCACCGTCATCGGGCCGGCGCCCGAAGCCGACACGGCGGGAGGCCGGTTCGCCGTCCGGCTCCGGGAACCGCAGCTGCTGCACAGCGCCCAGGGCACCTGGCGCAGCGCCGAGATCGCCGCCGACCACGCCGGCCTGCGGCTGAGCTGCTCCGTCGCCCACCTGCTCCCCGCGTGACGGCCCGGGAGCGCACCACCACCCGGAGCCGACGGCTCCGATCCCAGTTCGCGTCCTCGGCCGCAGCCGGTCACCACCGGCGCCCGCGGCCCGCGGCCCTCCACGGGAGGCGAGACACATGCCCCTGACCGCCGTACTCACCGGACTCGGCGCCTACCTTCCTCCGCGTCGCGTCAGCAACGAAGAACTCGCGGACCGCTTCGACACCACCGACGAGTGGATCACGTCCAGAACCGGCATACGCAGCCGGCGCTGGGCGGACCCGGGCACCTCCACCGGCGACCTCGCCGTGGAAGCCGGGCACCGCGCGCTGAAGTCCGCGGGCGTCGACCCCGGGCCGGGCGCGGTGGACCTGGTGGTCCTGGCCACCACCACGCCCGACCACCTGTGCCCGGCCACCGCGCCCGACGTCGCGGCCCGGCTCGGCCTGGCCGGCGCGGCGGCGTTCGACATCAGCGCCGTCTGCTCCGGATTCGTCTACGCGCTGGAGACCGCGGCCAACGCCATCGGCGCCGGACGGGCGCGGACCGCCCTGGTCATCGGCGCCGAGACCTACTCGACCATCCTCAACCCGGCCGACCGCACCACCTCGGTGATCTTCGGGGACGGTGCCGGAGCGGTCGTCCTCACCGCGGGCGACGCAGACCTCCCCGGCGCCCTGCACGGCTTCGAACTCGGCTCCGACGGCACGCAGAAGGACGTGATCTGCATCCCGGCCGGGGGCTCCCGGCAGCGTGCCGCGCTGACCGAACCCGCCCCGGGCGACGAGTACTTCGCCATGGAGGGCCGCAAGGTCTTCCTCTCGGCCGTGCAGCGCATGAGCGAGTCGTCCGCGTCCCTGCTCGACCGGATCGGCTGGCCGGTCGAGAGCCTCGGCCACCTGGTCGGCCACCAGGCCAACGTCCGCATCTTGCGCGCGGTCGCCGAGCAGCTCGGCATCCCCGCCGAGCGGGCGGTGGTCAACCTCGACCAGGTCGGGAACACCTCGGCCGCGTCCATTCCCATCGCCCTCGCGGACGCCGCGGCCTCCCTGACGGTGGGGGAGCGGGTGCTGCTCACCGCCTTCGGCGGCGGGCTCACCTGGGGCTCCGCGGCACTCACCTGGCCCGACGTCGTACCCGCCTGACCCGGCCCGGCCCCACCCGCCGGCCCCGCCCGACCGAAGGAGAAGGACACCATGACCGCACCCACCGCCCCGGCCGACCTGACCGAGGCCGTGCTCGACATCGTCCGCGGCAAGTTCGAGGCACCGCAGGGCACGACCGCCACCACGCCGTACGAGGACATGGACTTCGACTCCCTCGTCCTGCTGGAACTCGCGGTGCACCTGTCCAAGGTGTACGGGGTCGAGATCGGCGACGACGAGATACTCGACGCCTCCGACGTCGCCGAGACCGCCCGGCTGCTCACCGCGAAGGGCGCCCGCCTTGCCCGGTGACGGCCCGGCCGGCACCGCGGGGGCCGCGTTCTTCGACGTCGACGGCACACTCACCACCGGGACCACCCTGTTCCGGTTCCTCGAGTACCGCTTCGCCGTCGAGGGACGCCCCCCGCAGGCCTACACGCAGGAGCGGCAGCGGCTGCGCGCCATGACCGAGGCGGGCGTGTGCCGGTCACGCACCAACCGCGCCTACTTCGCCAGTTACGCCCGGCTCAGCGTCTCCTACGTGACGGACCTGGCCGAGGACTGGTTCCGCTCGGAGCTGGAGTCCGGGGGCTTCCTGCACGACGAGGCCGTCGCCGCGCTGCGCCGGCACCAGGCGGCGGGGGAGCCCGTGGTGCTCGTGTCGGGCTCCTTCGCCGCGCTCATCGCGCCGCTGGCGCGCCTGCTGGAGGTGGACGCGGTCCTGGCGACGGAGCCGGAGACCGTCCTCGGCCACTACACCGGCGACGCCGCGGTCACGATGATCGGCGCCACCAAGGCGGAGGCCGTCCGGTCCTGGTGCGCCGAGCACGGCGTCGACCGGGCCGCCGCCACCGCCTACGGCGACCACGCCTCGGACCTGCCCATGCTGCGGGCCTCGGGCCGCGGCGTGGTGGTCGGTGGCGACCGGGAACTGCGCGCCATCGCCGCACGGGAGGGCTGGCGCCTGCTGCCCGCCCCGCCCCCGGCGCCCCCGCTGCGGCTCCCCGAGCCCCTGTGGACGGCCCGGACGTCACCCGCCGGCCTGCGGCACCCGGCCTGACCACCCCCTTCCACCCACCCGAGACAACCCACCCGCAGGCCTCACGGCCCCACAACGGAAGTGCTCCACCATGCGCGCAGTCGGAATCCTGGAATACGGCGGACCGGACGTGCTCGAGGTCATCGACCGGGGGATACCGGACCCCGGCCCCGGAGAGCTGCGCGTCCGCGTGGCCGCCGCAGCCGTCAACCCCACCGACCTCATGCTCCGCTCGGGCGAACTCGCCGCCTACATGGCCGCCTTCGAACCCCCGTACATCCCCGGCATGGACGTGTCCGGCACCGTCGACGCCGCGGGCGCCGGCACCCTGTTCGCCCTGGGCGACCGGGTCATGGCGTTCGTCAACCCGTTCCGTCCGCTGGGCGGGGCCCAGGCCGAGTACGTGGTCGTCGCCGCCGCGGACTCGGTGCTGGTCCCGCCGGGCATGGACCTGGTCCGGGCGGCCGGGCTGCCCATGAACGCGCTGACGGCCCATCAGGCGCTGGCCCTGCTCGGACTCCGCTCGGGGGCGACCCTGGCCGTCACCGGCGGAGCCGGCGCACTCGGCGGCTTCGTGATCCAGCTCGCGGCGCACCGCGGCCTCCGCGTGGTCGCCGAGGCGGCCGCCGAGGACGAGCCGCTGCTGAAGCAGCTCGGCGCGGAGATCATCGTGGCGCGGCACGAGGAGCTGGCGGACGCACCGCACGCGATCGCCACGGCGGCGGCCTCGCTCGCCGGGCGGTACCGCCGCGCCGTGCCCGAGGGCGTCGACGCGCTGGTGGACGCCGCCGTCCTGGGCGAACCGGTGCTCGGCGCCGTCCGCGACGGCGGCGCCGTGGTGACCTGCCGTCCGGGCCCACTGGCCGTGCCCCGCGGGATCGTGCGGCACGAACTCAACGTCATGGCCTACCCGGACAAGGCCGCGGCGCTCAGCGAACTCGCCGCACTCGCCTGCGAGGGACTGCTCTCCCTGCGCACGGACTCCCTGCTCACCCCGTCCGCCGTACCGGACGCCCACCGCCGCCTTGCCGCGGGCGGCGTACGCGGACGCCAGCTCGTCGTCTTCGACGGGCGGCGGGACACCCCGGCCGGTTCCTGACCGGGCCTCACCCCGCCACCCGGGAGGCCTCGCGGGACGACGGCGGTCCCCGCCCCGCCGTCGTCCCGGCAGCCACCCCCGCAGTCCCGCACCGCTCAGCCCGGCCCGACACCGAACCCGCCCGAGGAGGCAGCACCCATGACAGACGGGGCCCTTTCCTACGCCCGGACCGTCGATCGTTCCCTCACCCACCGCGCCGCCGTCAGCGAGTGCTTCCTGACCGACACCCGGCGCACCGGCGAGCGCACCTTCCGGGTCGCGGCCCAGCCGCCGCGAGCGCACCTGTACTACAGCGACCACGTGACGGACGCGCGGACGGCGCCGTCCTACGACCCGCTGCTCGTCCTGGAGATCTTCCGCCAGTGCTGCATCCTCGCCGCGCACGAGTACCTCGCGGCACCGGCGGACAGCAGTTTCGTCTTCGACCGGGGCACGCTGGAGGTCCTCGACCCCGAGGCGCTGCGCGTCGGCGAACTGCCCGCCGCGGTCACCGTTGAGGGCGAGTTCACCGACGTCCGTGAGCGGGCCGGCCGGCCCTGCGGCGCCACCGTGGAGGTGCGGGCCTCGGTCGACGGCCGGGCGGCGGCGACCATGCGGCTGGCCTTCCGGTGGATACCCCGCCGGAGCATGCGGCAGCTGCGCACCCGGGCCAGGGCCGCTCTCGCCCTGACCCCGCGCCGCGCCCACCCCCTGGTCAACCGGCTGGCGCCCGCCGAGGTGGGCCGTGAGCTGTCCGCCAACGTCGTCCTGGGACGGGTGACCGTCTCCTCCGGCCCGGAGGTGGTGGCCCAGGTGGTCGTCGACCGCGGCCACCCCGCACTCTTCGACCACTACGTGGACCACATCCCGGGTGCGGTGATGTTCGAGGCGCTCCGCCAGACGGCCACCACGGCCGCCCGCGAGCTGTGCGGCCTCGACGTCGCGCCCCAGGAGCTGGAACTGACCGGCTGCGACGTGGCGTTCCTGCGGTTCGGGGAGTTCGAGCTGCCCACCGACTGCCGTGCCCGGGTCGCCGGCGGGGCCGACGGACGCCCCGTGCTCGACCTCGTCCTGGAGCAGGAGGGCGACGTCCTGGCGACGGCGCGGGTGACCCTCGCCCGCAAAGACCGCGCTCTCCGGGAGCGAGGTGACCGCGGCACCGGCGACATCGTCGTGACGGATGCCCGCCCCCGGCTCCTGAGCGCCGCCTGAGACGGGCGGCACACCGTGACGACCACGCGTGACGACCACCGCGCACCGGCGCCCGCACCGGAGGGTGACGCGCCCGCCGCCACCACCGTCTGGTTCGACTTCGGCGGTGTCCTGACCCCCACCATGGCCGAGCTGTACGCCCGGTACGCCGAGGAGACCGGCATCTCGCCCGAGCGGCTGCGCCGGGCCGTGGCCGACGTGACAGCGGACCTCGGCACGCACCCGCTGGCCCCGCTCGAACTGGGCCGGATCAGCGAGGCCGAGTGGGGAGCCCGGGGCCGGGCGGCGCTGCGCGCCCGCCACCCCGGCCTGGACCTCGGCGCCGCGCGGCTGGAGCGGTTCGGCGAGCAGTGGCTGGGCGGGCGCCGGGGCAACCCGGTGACGGCGGCGGTGGTCCGCGCCGTCCGGGCCGCCGGCCACCCGGTCGGGCTGCTCACCAACAACGTGCCCGAATGGGAGGGCCACTGGCGGCGCATCACCGCCCCGGCGGGCCCCTTCGACGCCGTCGTGGACTCGTGCCGGGTCGGCGTGCGCAAGCCCGATCCGGCCGTCTTCCGCATCGCGGCGGCGGCGTCCCCCACCCCCGGCCACGTCCTCGTCGACGACCTCCCGGAGAACTGCGCGGCCGCACGGGCGGCGGACTGGCGGACCGTGTGTTTCCGGGACGACGCGCAGGCGTCCGGCGACCTCTCCGCGCTCCTGGGCCTCCCGCTGCCCGGACCCGGCACGCCACCCGGACCGGGCGGGGTCACCGCCGTCCGGCCGGCGCGTACTCCTTGAGGTAGTGGGCGACGCGTCCGGCGTAGTCGCGTACGTCCGGGGGCACGCCGCCCGCCCTGTTCACCGTCCGGTACGACGTGCGGTACGCGGCGGCGATCAGGACCCGGCGGTCGCCCGGCAGGTCCGCGTGCAGGCGGGGTGCGATCCAGCACAGGTAGCGGCCCATCGCCGGGATGGACTCGGCCGGCGGGAAGGGCGGATGGGGGACGGTCTCCCCGGGGGTGCCGTCCTCGTTCATCCACCAGCGCAGCACGCGCGGGGTCCAGCGGGCGATGCCGTACTCGTCGTTGGCGGGGTCGGACAGGTCCGGGTCGAAGTCGCTCTCCACCTTCAGCATGGCGGCGATCAGGACCGGGGTGACGTCCTTCTGGTCGCAGTCGTGCGCCGTCTCGACGATCAGCAGCCGGTAGGCGGGCGGGATGCCGCGGTCGGTGCGCAGTTCCGAGGCGCCGTACGTGGCGGCGGCGACGTTCGCCGTCGCCCCCGGGCCGCTGCCGCCGCCACGCGCGCCCTCGTCCAGGAGGCCGACGCCGTAGGCGAGGGCGGCGACGGCCGTGACGGCGACGGCCGCGGCCGCCACGACGGACGCACGGCGCGGGCGGCGGCGGGCCGGGCGCAGCCGGGGCAGGCGGAAGGGGCGGTGCCCGGTGCCGGCGGCGGCCTCGACCCGGCGCAGCAGCGCCTCGGCGGTGACGCGGCTTGCGTGGGTCTGGGTCAGGCAGGCGGAGATGATCTGCCGCCAGTCGTCGGTCAGCGCGGGCGACAGGCGCAGCTCGTCGGTGCCGCGGGCGTAGGCGACGGCCGCGTCGCGGCGGGCCGTCGGGGTGGCGCCGGGCAGGGGGAAGGAACCGGTCAGGACGAGGTGGGCGAGGACGCCGAAGGCCCAGACGTCGGCGGAGGGGCGGATCCGGCGGCCGCGTTCACCGATCTCGGTCCACAGCAGCTCGGGCGGGGTGTAGTCCGGGGTGGAGAAGGCCGCTGTGTAGGCGTGGGTGCCCTCCAGCTCGGCGGCCATGTTGAAGTCGGCGAGCCGGACCGAACCGTCCGCCATCAGCAGGACGTTGGCCGGTTTCAGGTCGCCGTGCACCCAGCCGGCGCCGTGCAGCTGGGCCAGGCCCTCGCAGATCTGGGCGAGCAGGGCGGGGCCGGCCGCGGGCCGGGGCGTGGCTTCGAGCAGGGCGGACAGCGAGCCCTCGGCCCGCTCCAGGACGAGGACGGTGGCGCCGTCCAGCTCCGGGTGGCCGGGGTCGTCGACGGTCAGGGTCTCGTACATCCGCACCAGCCGCGGGTGCCGCAGGCGCCGGTACAGCTCGACCTCCCGCTCGATCAACTCCCGCAGGTGGGCCAGCCGGCGGGGCGTCGCGGTGCCGGTGGGCAGGAACTTCAGGGCGGCCGTCGGCGGCAGGGCGGCGTCGCCGCCGACGCGCCGGGCCGTGTACACGCTGCCGAAGGCCCCGGTCGCGAGGGGCTCGCGCACCTCCCAGACACCGACCCGGTAACCCTTCGGTACGGGTACGGCGTAGGGCTCGGTCACCGGGACACCCCGCCCGGTGGGGCGGCCGGTCCGGCCCCGTGCATGGGGTGGAAGGGGCGGAAGGTGTGAAGGGGGTGGGCAACGTTGTCGGGCGCGGACCTGCCGGGGGTGGGGCGTGGGCCGGGCGCGCAGCGGTTGGGGGTGCGGTCTCGTTCGTCCTCCGTGGTCGGCGGAGGTACCACGACGATGCTGTACAAGGTGCTCTCCCCGTGCCTGGACAGCTACCACCGTCAGACTAGGGCGACGCACCAGGGCCGTGCCCCCCTCGTACGGGTGAGACACGGCCCTTGGATGTGATTGGCGTGAAGTGGTCCGGTCGACCGGGTCCGCTCAGTAGCGGGGGCGGTTGAACCAGGCCTTGCCGGCCGCGTTGCCGACGAACACCGCCACCAGGACGGCCAGGATCGTGTGCACCAGGCCGACGATGACGAACGGGTAGATGCCGAGGACCGCCGTGATGATGGCGAAGACCAGGATCGTCACGCGGGCGCCGTTGCCGCCGTTCTTGAACTTCGTCGCCAGCACGGCCGCGAACACCAGCCAGGCCAGGCCGAACACCACGTAGCCCCAGATCACGCCGGTCGAGTCACCGACGAGGTCCTGGAAGGCGGTGTTGTCCTTGAGGGACTCGTCGTCCTTCGCGGCGTTCAGCGCGATGGCGGAGAAGGCGAAGATGGCCACGCCGAGGACCTGGAGGCCGACGATCACCCACAGCATCACGCGGGCCGCGTTCACCGAGCCGGGCATCGTGGTCGGGGCGGCGGGTCCTGCGCCGTAGGGGGAGACCGGAGGGGCCTGCGGGTAGCCGTAGCCGGGCGCCTGTCCCTGCTGCTGCGGGTAGCCGTAGCCCTGCTGCTGCTGCTGCTGCTGCTGCGGCTGCTGCCCCTGGGGCTGGCCGTAGGGGTTGTTCGGGTCGCCGAAGCTCATGGCGGACTTTCCTCCGTTGTTCCGAGTGCGGGGACGACGCGTGACGTCCGTACGGAGGAGAGCTCTTCAGATTGCGACCGTCCCCCCGTTGAACTGCCCGCGGCACTTGTCAGGTCATCGTTCTGCACCACTGACCGGCTTGTCCAGCCGCATTCCCGATGTGTTGTGCAAGTGCAACATCGCTGATCATGGGCGGATACGGGCGGAGCGCACCCCCGGTGCCCGGATTGCGGGCGGATTGGAACCGGGGCGGGGTCATCCGCGAGGATGGGGCCATGACCGCCCAGATTCTCGATGGCAAGGCCACCGCAGCCGCGATCAAGTCCGATCTGACCGCCCGCGTGGCGGCGCTGAAGGAGAAGGGCGTCACGCCCGGCCTCGGCACGATCCTCGTCGGGGACGACCCCGGCAGCCAGAAGTACGTCGCCGGCAAGCACCGCGACTGCGCGCAGGTCGGCATCGCCTCCATCCAGCGTCAGCTGCCCGCCACCGCCACGCAGGAGGAGATCGAGGCGGTCGTGCGCGAGCTGAACGAGGACCCGGCCTGCACCGGGTACATCGTGCAACTCCCGCTGCCCAGGGGCATCGACGAGAACCGCATCCTGGAGCTGATGGACCCGGACAAGGACGCCGACGGCCTGCACCCGATGAACCTCGGCCGTCTCGTCCTGAACGAGCCGGCGCCGCTGCCCTGCACCCCGAACGGCGTGCTGACCCTGCTGCGGCAGTACGGCGTGGAGATCAAGGGGGCCGAGGTGGTGGTAGTCGGACGCGGCGTGACCATCGGCCGGCCGATGCCGCTGCTGCTCACGCGGCGCAGCGAGAACGCGACCGTGACCCAGTGCCACACCGGCACGCGCGACCTGTCGGCGCACCTGAAGCGCGCGGACATCATCGTCGCGGCGGCCGGATCCGCCCATCTGATCCGCGCCGAGGACGTCAAGCCGGGCGCGGCCGTCCTCGACGTCGGTGTCTCGCGCAGCGCCGAGGGCAAGATCGTGGGCGACGTCCACCCCGACGTGGCCGAGGTCGCCGGCTTCATCTCCCCGAACCCCGGCGGGGTCGGCCCGATGACCCGCGCGCAGCTGCTCGTCAACGTGGTCGAGGCGGCGGAGCGCAGTGCCGGCTGACCGCGACGCAGCGAGCACGCCGGGCGCCGCGCCCGGCCCGGACGGGGCGGTCGCGTCCGACGCGCACGACGACCCCGGGGGCCGTGACGGCCAGGCCCGGTCAACCGGGCTCGAGGACCGTCAGGGCCACGACGGCCGTGAGAGCCCCGTCGGGCGCGACGGCCAGGACGGCCGGGGCGGCGGTCCTGGCGTGGCGGACGAGGGCGACGGCGAGGAGTTCACCGTGCGTGACCCCGTCAGCGCCCCCGGCGCCGACGGACGGCCGCGGCGGGTCACCCGGCGGTTCCCGCTGTTCACCAAGGACACCGCGCGCCCCGAGGGCGGTGGCCGGGCCGCGTCCGGGGACGCGCCCGCGCCGGCCCGGCAGTGGCCCGTGCTCACCGTGCTGGGGATCGCCGGGCTCGGGCTGCTCATCACCGCGTTCGACCAGTTCCGTCTCGGCACGCTGCTGATCGGCGTCGCCCTGCTGGGCGGCGGCGCGCTGCGCTGGCTGCTCCCGGACGTCGGCATGCTCGCCGTCCGCTCCCGCTTCACCGACATCGTCACGTGCGGCGTGCTGGGCACCGTGATCGTCCTGCTGGCGCTGATGGCCCAGCCGCATCCGCTGCTGCAGATCCCCTTCCTGAAGGACACCCTGCACTTCACGGTCACCAGCGAATGACCGGACGACGGCCCGTCCCCTCCCCCGAGGAAGGACGGGCCGCCGCCGCGATCCACCCTCGTGCACCGCGAACGGCCTGTTCAACGCCTGTCAGTACGCTGTGGCACGGAAGTGACGGTTCCGGTACGTCCTGCTTCCGATTCCGCACGAAGTGGTGCGACACGGGGGTTGGCATGGACAATCGGGACGGTCCAGGGTGTATCGCGCGCGGTCCCCACGCTTCTGTGCGCCCCTCGTCGGGGAACTGAGATCCTGACTGGACGCATCCCAGTGGGTAGCCACAACGGGGATCGGCCCAGGCCGCCACGCGCGGGGCGAACAGCGCGGGAAAGAACAGCACGTACCGGGGGGAAGAGGGTGGGAAGCAATGCCTCGTTGGAAGGCCTTGCCGGATGAGCTCGATCCACAGATCAGGGAGTTCACCAGCCAGCTGCGCAGACTCGTGGACCGCAGCGGTCTGAGCATCGCGTCGGTGGCGGACCGCACGGGCTACAGCAAGACGTCGTGGGAGCGGTATCTGAACGGCCGGCTGCTCGCGCCCAAGGGCGCGATCGTGGCCCTGGCCGAGGTCACCGGGACCAACCCGGTGCACCTCACCACGATGTGGGAGCTCGCCGAGCGTGCCTGGAGCCGCTCGGAGATGCGGCACGACATGACGATGGAGGCCATCCGGATCTCCCAGGCGCGCGCCGCGCTCGGCGAGTTCGGCGGCCAGGACTTCGGCGCCGCCGCGGCCGGCTCCAGGGAGGACGGCAGATCCGGGGGCGGCAAGCCGTCCCGCCGGAGCGGCAGCGCCACGGTCACGCCGGGCATCGCGGGCCCGGCGGGCGTCGTCCCGAGCGTGCCGTCGCAGCCGACGGCGCCCGAGGTCCAGGACTCCGCCGGCACCGGCCTGCGGGAGGACCGCAGCGAGGTCAATTCCTGGGGGCTGGCCGGGTACAAGGGCCCGTCGCCGACCGGCCCGGGAGTGGGTGGACGCACGTCCGGCACCGGCGCCTGGCCCGGCTCCGCGGACGCGGCCGGAGCGCCCGGCGCGTCCGCCCGGCCGGCGGCCGTGGGCGCGTCCGGCGCGCCGCAGGACGCCGTCCCGGCCGCCGGCGGTGGCGGCCGGGCCGGTGGCCGCGGCCGGGGGGCCGGCCCGGGGCACAAGGGCGGTTCCGCCGGCAAGCGGCGGACCGGGACGTTCCTCGCGGGGATCGTGGGCGTGCTCGTGGTGATCGCCGGCGCCTTCTACCTCACCGGCGGCGGCGGTGACGACGACGTCAAGGGCGGCGCCCAGTCGCCCACGCCGACCGCGGGCACCGACCGGAACCTGCCGCCCGGTGTGAAGTGCAGCGGTGACAGCTGCACCGGCAAGGACGCGGAGAACATGGGATGCAGTGGTGACCTGGTGACCACGGCCCGGACCGCGACCGTCGGCACGACCGTCGTGGAGGTCCGCTACAGCGAGACCTGCAAGGCGGCCTGGGGCCGTATCACACAGGCCGCGCAGGGCGACGAGGTCCAGATCAGCGCCGGCAAGGCGAAGCAGAACGGCAGCATCACCGCGGCCGGCGACACCATCGCGTACACCCCGATGGTGGCCGTCAAGAGCGCCGCCGACGCCAAGGCGTGCGCGACGCTCGCGGCCGGCGGGCAGGGCTGCACGGAGTAGCGGGAAGCGGGGCTCCGCGGGGGGCGAAGGATTCCGCCGGGGGAGGCATGCCCGCCGGAATCGGGGGCAGGCGATCCGTACCCCCACGGGACCGGCATCGTCGGTATCCCCCTCAGGCGGCCGCCTCCGTCCTCCTCTCCCGGACGGGCGGCCGCCTCTTGTGTGACGGGTGGCGGGTTGTGGGCCGGGCCACACCGACCCGGCCGTCCGGGATCCCGGATGCGCGATAGCCTGACCGCTTGATGGATCTCTTGACGCCAAGAGATCGATCAAACGTCCGGGGCAGGGACCCCGCCCCTACCGCCAGCTGTCATACGGAGAACGCCATGACCCGCACTCCCGTGAACGTCACCGTCACCGGCGCGGCCGGCCAGATCGGTTACGCCCTGCTCTTCCGCATCGCCTCCGGTCAGCTGCTCGGCGCGGACGTGCCGGTGAAGCTGCGCCTGCTGGAGATCACGCCGGCGCTCAAGGCGGCCGAGGGCACGGCCATGGAGCTGGACGACTGCGCGTTCCCGCTCCTGCAGGGCATCGACATCACGGACGACCCGAACGTCGCCTTCGACGGCGCCAACGTCGCTCTGCTCGTCGGCGCCCGCCCGCGCACCAAGGGCATGGAGCGCGGCGACCTGCTGGAGGCCAACGGCGGCATCTTCAAGCCGCAGGGCCAGGCCATCAACGCCCACGCCGCGGACGACATCAAGGTCCTGGTCGTCGGCAACCCGGCCAACACCAACGCCCTGATCGCCCAGGCCGCGGCGCCGGACGTCCCCGCCGAGCGGTTCACGGCGATGACCCGCCTGGACCACAACCGCGCCCTGACCCAGCTGTCGAAGAAGACCGGCACCCCGGTCTCCGAGATCAAGAAGCTGACGATCTGGGGCAACCACTCCGCCACGCAGTACCCGGACATCTTCCACGCCACGGTCGCCGGCAAGAACGCCGCCGAGGTCGTCAACGACGAGAAGTGGCTCGCCGACGACTTCATCCCGACCGTCGCCAAGCGCGGCGCCGCCATCATCGAGGCCCGGGGCGCCTCGTCGGCCGCGTCCGCCGCCAACGCCGCCATCGACCACGTCTACTCGTGGGTCAACGGCACCCCCGAGGGCGACTGGGTCTCCATGGGCATCCCGTCGGACGGCTCCTACGGCGTCCCGGAGGGCCTGATCTCCTCCTTCCCGGTCACCTGCAAGGACGGCAAGTACGAGATCGTCCAGGGCCTGGACATCAACGACTTCTCGCGCGCCCGGATCGACGCCTCCGTCAAGGAGCTGGAAGAGGAGCGCGAGGCGGTCCGCGGCCTCGGCCTCATCTGACCGCACGCCGCACGCGTCTTCGCGCGGGCCCCGCACCGGATCTCCGGTGCGGGGCCCGCGCGCTGTTCGACGAGTCTTTCGTTCCCTTTGTCCGCATCTCCCGTGACGCAGCGCACTTTCGGCCACCCAGGCGCATGCATCCGGGGGCTCTCGGGCAGGCGAACCCGGTCTCTTGGTGGCACGTGTGTGACACGGAGACGCTGACCAGGAACGGAAGGCGAAGAGCGACCATGGCGGAAAGTACCGAGCTTCAGGCGAGTCAAACCATCCACGCGGGAGGAGAATGGCGCGCGGCCGTCTCCGGGGCCACGCGCGAGATCCTCGACCCCGCGGACGCCCTGCCCTTCGCCGTCGTCGCGGAGGGCGACGAGAAGGACACCGACGTCGCGGTCGCGGCGGCCCGGCGGGCGTTCGACGAGGGCCCCTGGCCCCACACGCCCGCCGCCGAGCGGGCCGCGCTGCTGCGCCGGGTGGCCGACCTGCTCGTGCGGGACCGGGAGAAGCTCGGCCGGCTGGAGGCCCGGGACGCGGGCAAGACGGTCGAGGAGGGTCGCGTCGACATCGACTGTGTTGCCGACGCCTTCCGCTACTTCGCCGACCTGGTCGCCGCCGAGGCCCCGGGCCGGGTCGTGGACGCGGGCTCGCCGGACGTCCACAGCGTCGTCGTGCACGAGCCCGTCGGCGTCTGCGCGATGATCACGCCCTGGAACTACCCGCTCCTGCAGGCCAGTTGGAAGATCGCCCCTGCCCTCGCCGCCGGCAACACCTTCGTCGTCAAGCCCAGCGAGATCACGCCGATGACGACCATCGCGCTGATCGACCTGCTCGTCGAGGCCGGACTGCCCGCCGGAGTCGCCAACATCGTCACCGGACCGGGCCACACGGTCGGCGCCCGGCTCTCCGAGCACCCCGACGTCGACCTGGTCTCCTTCACCGGCGGTCTGCTCAGCGGCACCAAGGTCGCCCAGGCCGCCGCGCCCACCGTCAAGAAGGTCGCCCTCGAACTCGGCGGCAAGAACCCCAACGTCGTCTTCGCCGACGCCTGCGCCACCGAGGAGGGCTTCGACACCGCCGTCGACCAGGCCCTCAACGCGGCCTTCATCCACAGCGGCCAGGTCTGCTCGGCCGGGGCCCGCCTCATCGTCGAGGAGTCGGTGCGCGACCGGTTCGTCGCCGAACTCGCCCGCCGGGCCCGGAAGATCCGCCTGGGCCGGGGCACCGAGGACGGCGTCGAGTGCGGCCCGCTCGTCTCCGAGCAGCAGCGCGCCAAGGTCGAGGCGTACGTCGCCTCCGCCCTGGCGGAAGGGGCGGTGCTGCGCTGCGGCGGCAAGCGCCCCGAGCCGTCCCCCGAGCGGCCGGAGAACGGCTACTTCTACGAGCCGACCGTCCTCGACCACTGCCACCGCGAGATGCGCGTCGTCCGGGAGGAGGTCTTCGGGCCGGTCCTCACCGTCGAGACCTTCCGCACCGAGGACGAGGCCGTCGCCCTGGCCAACGACACCGAGTACGGACTCGCGGGTGGCGTCTGGACCGCCGACCCGGGCCGCGCCCGCCGCGTCGCCGGCCGGCTGCGCCACGGCACCATCTGGATCAACGACTTCCACCCCTACCTGCCGCAGGCGGAGTGGGGCGGATTCGGCAAGAGCGGAGTGGGCCGCGAACTCGGCCCGGCCGGTCTCGCCGAGTACCGGGAGACCAAGCACGTCTACCAGAACCTCGCCCCCAAGCCGGTGCGCTGGTTCGCGGGCTGACCCGTCGGCCCGGATCACCGCCCTGGTCCGGGCCGCCCCCGGGTCCGGATCACCCCCGGTCCGGGCGCCCTCCACCGGCCCGGATCCCCGGTCCGGGCCCCCCTGGCCCGGATCTCCCGGGGCGCGCCCCCTCGGCCCCGATTCCCCCGGTCCGGGCCGACCCGGCCGGCCCCGGGGCGCCCCCCGGCCCCGGGCGGGTTCCCCCACACCTCCGAGCCCGTCCCCCTCATCCCCCTCTGGAGCAAGCACGCCATGTCCCACACCAGTCATGAGTACGACTATGTCGTGATAGGCGGCGGAACCGCCGGTTCCGTCATCGCCTCCCGCCTCACCGAGAACCCGGATGTGACCGTCGCCGTCATCGAGGGCGGCCCCAGCGACGTCGGCCGCGACGACGTGCTGACCCTGCGCCGCTGGATGGGCCTGCTCGGCGGCGAGCTCGACTACGACTACCCCACCACCGAACAGCCCCGCGGCAACTCGCACATCCGGCACAGCCGGGCCCGCGTCCTGGGCGGTTGCTCCTCGCACAACACCCTGATCGCCTTCAAGCCGCTGCCCGCCGACTGGGACGAGTGGGAGGCCGCCGGCGCCGAGGGCTGGGGCGCGGCGCAGATGGAGGCGTACTTCGCCCGGCTGCTCAACAACATCGTCCCGGTCGACGAGAAGGACCGGAACGCCATCGCCCGCGACTTCGTCGACGCCGCCCAGGAAGCGCTGGGCGTGCCCCGCGTGGAGGGCTTCAACAAGAAGCCCTTCACCGAGGGCGTCGGCTTCTTCGACCTCGCCTACCACCCCGAGAACAACAAGCGCTCCTCGGCGTCGGTGGCCTACCTGCACCCGGTGATGGACGAGCGGCCCAACCTGACGATCCTGCTGGAGACCTGGGCGTACAAGCTCCAGCTGGACGGCAACCGCGCCGAGGGCGTGCACGTGCGCACCAAGGACGGCGAGGAGATCCTCGTCCGGGCCCGCAACGAGGTCCTGCTCTGCGCCGGCGCCGTCGACTCGCCCCGGCTGCTGCTGCACTCCGGCATCGGTCCGAGGGCCGACCTGGAGAAGCTCGGCATCCCCGTCACGCACGACCTGCCGGGCGTCGGCGAGAACCTGCTCGACCACCCCGAGTCGGTCATCGTGTGGGAGACCAACGGCCCCATCCCGGAGAACTCCGCGATGGACTCCGACGCGGGCCTGTTCGTGCGCCGCGACCCCGAACTGGCGCACCCCGACCTGATGTTCCACTTCTACCAGATCCCGTTCACGGACAACCCGGAGCGACTGGGCTACCAGCGGCCGGAGTTCGGCGTGTCGATGACCCCGAACATCCCCAAGCCCAGGAGCCGCGGCCGGCTCTACCTGACCAGCGCCGACCCCGAGGTCAAGCCGGCCCTGGACTTCCGCTACTTCACCGACGAGGACGACTACGACGGCCGCACCCTCGTCGACGGCATCCGCATCGCCCGCGAGATCGCCAGGACCGAGCCGCTGGCCGGCTGGCTCAAGCGCGAGGTCTGCCCCGGCCCGGAGGTCACCGGTGACGAGGAGCTCAGCGAGTACGCCCGCAAGGTCGCGCACACCGTCTACCACCCGGCCGGCACCTGCAGGATGGGCGCCGCCGACGACCGACTGGCCGTCGTCGACCCCGAGCTGCGCATCCGGGGTCTGGAGGGCATCCGCGTCGCCGACGCCTCCGTGTTCCCCACCATGACCACCGTGAACCCGATGATCGGCGTGCTCATGGTCGGGGAGAAGGCCGCCGAGCTGATCGGCGGTGGTGCCAAGTGACCGCGACCCTCGAACCCCCGGCGGAGCAGACCATGGACACCACCCCCGTCTTCTCGGTGGAGGGCCTGTGGAAGGTGTTCGGCCCCAAGGCCGACCGCGTCCCGGGCGACCCCGCGCTCACCGCCCTCGACCCCGCCGAACTGCGCGCGCGCACCGGCTGCACCGCCGCCGTCCGGGACGTCAGCTTCGACGTGCGCAAGGGCGAGGTCTTCGTCGTCATGGGCCTGTCCGGCTCCGGCAAGTCCACCCTCGTGCGCTGTCTCACCCGGCTGATCGAGCCCACCGCGGGCACGATCGCCATCGACGGCGAGGACGTCCGCGCCATGGACCGCACCCGGCTGCGCGAACTGCGCCGCCACCGCGCCGCGATGGTCTTCCAGCACTTCGGCCTGCTGCCGCACCGCACGGTCCTCGACAACGTCGCCTACGGCCTGGAGATCCAGGGCATGGGCAAGGCCGAACGGCGCGAACGGGCCGCCGAGGTCGTCGCCAAGGTCGGCCTGGAAGGCATGGAGCACCGCCGCCCCGGCCAGCTCTCCGGCGGCCAGCGCCAGCGCGTGGGCCTCGCCCGGGCCCTCGCCGTCGACCCCGAAGTCCTGCTGTTCGACGAGCCGTTCAGCGCGCTCGACCCGCTGATCCGGCGCGACATGCAGGAGGAGGTCGTCCGGCTGCACCGCGAGGAGGGCCGCACGATGGTCTTCATCACCCACGACCTCCAGGAGGCCCTCAAGCTCGGCGACCGCATCGCCCTGATGCGCGACGGCCGGGTCGTCCAGCTCGGCACGCCCGAGGAGATCGTGGGCGCGCCCGCCGACGACTACGTCCGCGAGTTCGTCCGGGACGTCCCGCGCGAGCAGGTCATGACGGTCCGCACGGCCATGCGCCGCCCGTCGGCGGAGCTGGACGGCAGCGGACCGGCGGTCCGGCCCGAGGCGACGGTCTCCGAGGCCATCGAGGCGGTCGCCCGCGCCGGTCTTCCGGCCCGGGTCATGGACCACGGCCGGTGCGTGGGCATGGTCGACTCCGACACCCTCCTCGGGGTCGTCGCCGGCACGGAGCAGCCCGCCCCGCCGGGGACGGAGCAGCCCGGGGAGGCGGTGTGATGGCGACCATCACGGCGAACCCGCCGCGCCTCGGTCTGCCCGGGCTGCTGAAGAACCGGACCGTGCGCAAGCTCCTCCTGCTCGCCGTCGCGGCGGCGGTCCTCGTGCCGCTGGCCGATGCCCGCTGGGCCAGCGGCACCTGGCCGAGCGCGCTGACGGTCGACTTCTCCGAGCCGCTCGCCAAGGCCAGCGACTGGATCATCGACAACCGCGACAGCCACCCGCTGTTCCTCTACTTCTTCGGCCACGTCAGCAACGTCGTCGTCATCGCCGTGCGCGCCGTCTACCTCGCCCTCCTCGCCGTCGGCTGGGCGGGGGTCACGGCTCTGGGCGCCCTGGTCGCCTGGCGGGTCGCCGGTGTGAAGCTCGCGCTCGGCACGGCCGTCGCCTTCCTCGCCTGCGGCCTGCTCGGCATGTGGGTGCCGACCATGCAGACCCTCGCCCTGATGGTCGTCGCGGTCCTCGCCTCGATCGCGGTGGGCGCGCTGCTCGGGCTCGCCGCCGGGCTGTCCGACCGGATGGACCGCGCCCTGCGCCCGGTCCTGGACACCATGCAGGTGCTGCCCGCCTTCGCCTACCTGCTGCCCGTCGTCCTCGTCTTCGGCATCGGCGTCCCCGCGGCCGTCCTGGCCACCGTCGTCTACGCCGCCCCGCCCATGGCCCGGCTGACCTCGCTGGGCCTGCGCCGCGCCGACAAGGAGGTGCTGGAGGCCGTCGAGTCGCTCGGCGCCACCGCCCGCCAGCGGCTGCTGACCGCGCGCATCCCGCTGGCCCGCAAGGAACTCCTCCTCGGCGTCAACCAGACGATCATGATGGCGCTGTCCATGGCCGTCATCGCCGCCGTCATCGGCGCGGGCGGTCTCGGTGACCGCGTCTACCAGGCCCTGGCCTCGGTCGACGTGGGTGCCGCGCTCGCCGCCGGCATCCCGATCGTGCTGCTGGCCGTCGTCCTGGACCGCGTCACCGGCGCGGCCGGGGAGAGGCTCGGCGCCGAAACCGAGCCCCACAGCGGGCGCGCCTGGCTGTACGCCCTCGCCGGGGTCGTTGCCGTGGCGGTCGCCGGGCGGCTCGCGGGCCGCCTGGACTGGCCCGATGCGTGGGTCGTCGGCATCGCCGAGCCCGTCAACCGGGCCGTGGACTGGATGACCGCGCACCTGTACTCGGGCGTGCCCGTCGTCGGCGGCACCGCCGACTGGGCGGGCCACTTCACCGCCTGGGTCCTGGACCCGGTGCGTGACGGGCTGCAGGGGCTGCCCTGGTGGGCTGTCCTGCTGATCGTCGCCGCCCTGGCCTGGGTCATCGGCACCTGGCGCACCGCCCTGACCGCCGTCCTCGCCATGGCCGCCATCGGTGTCCTCGGCGTGTGGAAGCCGTCCCTCGACACCCTTTCCCAGGTGCTCGCGGCCGTCGCCGTCACCCTCGTCGCCGGCTTCGCCGTCGGGATCGCCGCGGCCCGCAGCGACCGCCTGGAGCGGGCCCTGCGTCCCGTGCTGGACGTGTTCCAGACGATGCCGCAGTTCGTGTACCTCATCCCGGTCGTCGCGCTGTTCGGCGTCGGCCGCGCCCCGGCCGTCGCCGCCGCGATCGTCTACGCGCTGCCGGCCGTCGTCCGCATCACCACCCAGGGCCTGCGCCAGGTCGACCCGGCCGCCCTGGAGGCGTCCGGATCGCTCGGCGCGACGAGCTGGCAGCAGCTGCGGCAGGTGCAGCTCCCGCTGGCCCGCCCGGCGCTGCTGCTCGCCGTCAACCAGGGTCTCGTCCTGGTCCTCGCCGTCGTCGTCATCGGCGGCCTGGTCGGCGGCGGCGCCCTCGGCTACGACGTCGTCTTCGGCCTCGCCCAGGGCGACCTGGCGACCGGTCTGGTGGCCGGCGCGGCGATCGTCTGCCTCGGCCTGATGCTCGACCGGGTGACGCAGCCCACCGGACGCCGCGCGAGGAAGGGAGCCTGACATGCGGATCCGTACCACCGCCGCGGTCGCCGCGGCGAGCTGCCTGGCGCTGCTCACCGGCTGCGGTGCCGCCGACATGACCAAGCAGGCCTCACCGTTCGCGAACGCGCAGGGCGCGAAGACCGTGACCCTGTCCGTGCAGTCCTGGGTGGGCGCGCAGGCCAACGTGGCCGTCGCCCAGTATCTCCTGGAGCACGAGCTGGGCTACCGCGTCGACACCGTCCAGGTCGACGAGGTGCCCGCCTGGGACGCGCTCAGCCAGGGCCGGGTCGACGCGCTCCTGGAGGACTGGGGCCACCCCGAGCAGGAGAAGCGGTACGTCGACGACAAGAAGACGATCGCCCGCGGCGGTGAACTCGGCGTCACCGGCCACATCGGCTGGTTCGTCCCGACATACCTCGCCGAGCGGCACCCGGACATCACGAACTGGAAGAACCTCGACAAGTACGCCGACCTCTTCCGCACTGCGGAGAGCGGCGACAAGGGCCAGCTGATGGACGGTTCGCCGTCCTACGTCACCAACGACAAGGCCCTGGTGAAGAATCTGAAGCTGGACTACCAGGTGGTGTTCGCCGGGTCCGAGGCGGCGCAGATCACGCAGATCAAGCAGTTCGCCAAGGAGAAGAAGCCCTTCCTCACCTACTGGTACTCGCCGCAGTGGCTCTTCGAGAAGGTCCCGATGACCGAGGTGAGGCTGCCGCCGTACAAGGAGGGCTGCGACGCCGATCCGGAGAAGGTCGCCTGCGCCTATCCGCACACGCCGCTGGAGAAGTACCTCAACGCGGACTTCGCGCGGAAGGGCGGCAAGGCGGCGGCCTTCCTCAAGAAGTTCAAGTGGACGACGGAGGACCAGAACGAGGTCTCCCTGATGATCGCCGAGCGGAAGATGTCCCCCGAGGACGCGGCGAAGAAGTGGGTGGACCGTCACGAGTCCACGTGGCGGAAGTGGCTGTCCTGACGTCCCCTACCTCAACCCGGCGGCGATCTCCCGCAGTGCGCGGGCGGCCCGCCGCTGGAGCCCCGGCCCGAAGGTGACCCGGGTGGCCCCTCGCGCGCCGAGTTCGGCGGGCGAGGGGCCGTCCTCGGTGAAGACCCCCGCGTTGAGCGGCCCCTGGATCCCGGCCCGCAGCAGCGGCAGGACCGCCAGGGGCGCCCCGACCGGGTAGACGCAGTCGGCGCCCGCCGCCACGTACAGCGCGGCCCGCTCGATGGCCCGTGCGGGATCGGCGACCCCGCGGGCGAAGGTGTCCACCCGGGCGTTGACGAAGAGCCGGTCACCGGCCGCCGCCCGCACCTCGGCGAGCCACTCGGCGTGCCGGTGGGGGTCCTTGAGCACCCCGTTCCCGGAGTCCTCCAGGTTGCAGCCGACCGCGCCGGTCTCCAGCAGCCGCTCCACCAGTTCCCCGGGCGCGAGCCCGTACCCGCCCTCCACGTCCGCCGACACCGGCACGTCGACGGCCCGGACGATCCGGGCGACCGCCGCGAACATCTCGTCGGCCGGGACCTGCCCGTCCTCGTACCCGAGGGAGGCGGCGACCCCGGCGCTGGGCGTGGCCAGCGCCGGGAACCCGGCCTCCACGAACACCCGGGCGCTGGCGGCGTCCCAGGGGCCGGGCAGCACGAGCGGATCGTCCGGTGTCCGGTGCCGGTGCAGGGCGCGGAACACGTCGGCCTTGCTCATGGTGTGTATCCCCCCGGCGGAATCCGGCGGGCGACCATCATCCGGTTCCAGTTGTTGATGGCGACGATCAGACCGACCAGATGGGCCAGCCGGGCCTCGTCGAAGTGCTTGGCGGCCCGCTCGTACACCTCGTCCGGCACGAAGCCCCCGGTCAGCACGGTCACCGCCTCGGTCAGCGCCAGCGCCGCCCGCTCCCGCTCGCCGAAGACGTCCCCGGCCTCCTCCCAGGCGGCCAGCAGATCGAGCTGCCGCTCGCTCACCCCGTACCGCCGGGCGATCGCGAGATGCATGTCGAGACAGAACGCGCACCGGTTGAGCTGCGAGGCGCGGATCACCACCAGCTCGGCCAGGGCCGGGTCGCCCAGCCCCTGCTTCGCCGCGGCGCTCAGGGCCGACATAGCCCGGGCCACCGCCGGGTCGAGCGCCCGCGTCCGGGCCGTCACTTGTACTGGCCCGGCTGGTAGTGCCCCGGCGCCATGCGGCAGGTCACCCCGAACCGGTTCCAGGCGTTGATCGTGGTGATCGCCGCGAGCAGCTGCGCCAGCTCCGCCTCCTCGAAGTGCCGGGCGGCGTTGTCGTACACCGCGTCCGGCACGAACCCGTCCGTCAGGACCGTCACGGCCTCCGTCAGCTCCAGTGCCGCGATCTCCTTCTCCGTGTAGAAGTGCCGCGACTCCTCCCAGGCGCTGAGCTGCACGATCCGCTCGACCCGCTCGCCCGACGCCAGGGCGTCCTTGGTGTGCATGTCGATGCAGAAGGCGCAGTGGTTGATCTGGGAGGCGCGGATCTTCACCAGCTCGTACAGCGTGTGGTCGAGGCCCTGCCGGGCGGCGATCTCCAGCCGGACCATCGCCTTGTAGACCTCGGGTGCGTGCTTGGCCCAGTCCAGGCGGGCCGGCTGTTCGGGAGCGTAGGTCCTGCTCGTCTCGTCGGAGTGTGTCGTCATGCCCTCGACCCTAGGGAGGAAGCAGCCCAGGAGTATGGTCCATTTCCATGGCGGATCAGTGGGCCACTTTGGGCGTCGACCTGCACCTGGAGCCGGCCGGCCCGGGCCTGCGCAGAGGGCTGACCGACGCCCTGCGCGAGGCGGTGCGCTCGGGCCGGCTCGCCCCGGGCACCCGGCTGCCCTCCTCCCGCTCGCTCGCCGCCGACCTGGGCCTCGCCCGCAACACGGTCGCCGGCGCCTACGCCGACCTGGTCGCCGAGGGCTGGCTCACGGCCCGGCAGGGCTCCGGCACCCGGGTCGGGGAGCGGACGGTCGTACCGCCCGCCGGGACGGCCTCCCACCCCCGTGAGCGGGCCCGCCCCGCCTACGACCTGCGCCCCGGCAGCCCCGACCTGACGTCCTTCCCGCGCGCCGAGTGGCTCAGGGCCGCCCGCCGCGCCCTCGACGCCGCCCCGTACCACGCCCTGGACTACGGCGACCCGCGCGGCCGCCCCGAGCTGCGGACGGCGCTCGCCGGGTACCTCGCCCGGGCCCGGGGCGTGCGCGCCGACCCCGAGCGGATCGTGGTGTGCGGTGGATTCGCGCACGGCCTGAAACTGCTCGGCACGGTCCTGCGGGCGCGCGGGGCAGGGACGGTCGCGGTGGAGTCGTACGGCCTGGACGTGCACTGGAAGGTCCTGACCGGGTCGGGACTGCGCACCGTCCCGCTGCCCTTCGACCGCCGGGGCACAGACCCCGGCGACCTGACCGGCACGGACGCGGTCCTGCTCACCCCGGCCCACCAGTTCCCCATGGGGGTGCCCCTGCACCGCGACCGCCGGGCCGCCGTCGTCGACTGGGCGCGCCGCACCGGCGGGCTGGTGCTGGAGGACGACTACGACGGCGAGTTCCGCTACGACCGGCAGCCCGTCGGCGCCCTCCAGGGGCTGGACCCCGACCGGGTGGTCTACCTGGGCACCGCGAGCAAGTCCCTCGCGCCCGGGCTGCGGCTGGCCTGGACGGTGCTGCCGCCGGACCTCGCCGAGGAGGTGGCCGCGGCCAAGGGCGGCGTCGACACCTGCGGGGTGCTCGACCAGCTGACCCTGGCCGAGTTCCTCACCTCAGGCGCCTACGACCGGCACGTCCGCGCCACCCGCCTGCGCTACCGGCGCCGCCGGGACGCCCTGGTCGCCGCCGTGGCGGCCCGGGCCCCCGAGGCCCGGGTCACCGGCATCGCGGCCGGTCTGCACGTCCTGCTGCGGCTGCCGCCCGGCACCGAGCAGTCGGTCGTCCAGGCCGCCCACTGGCGGGGCCTGGCGGTCCACGGGCTGGCCGGCTACCGGCACGCCGACGCGGCCGCCGAGCCGTTCGACGCCCTGGTCGTCGGGTACGGGACGCCGCCGGACCACGCCTGGTCGGGAGCGCTGGACGCGCTGTGCGCGGTACTGCCCGGCTGAGCGGCGGGTCCTTCCCCGGCCGGGCCGGCACCTCCGCTCACTCCGGCGCGACCGCCCCGGCCGGCTCCCGCACCGGCGCTCCCCGAACCGCGACGACGCCAGCGCCCCCGCCACCGCGAAACCGGCGATCGCCAGCCAGCCGGGACCCGGCCGCGTCCGGTCCCCGAGCCGCACCCCACCGATCACCGCGGGCGCGACCGTCTCCCCGAGGACGAGCCCCGCCGTGGCGGTCGTCACCGACCCGCGCCGCAGGGCCGAGGTCAGCAGCCCGTCCGGCCCGGTCGCCGCGGCGGCCCGAGCGGCGGTCGCCTGCGGCACCGTCGCCGTACCGAAGCAGACCGCCGCACCAAGGGTGCACACCATGCCAAAGATCACAAATCGACGGCAGGTCAGGGGCGTGCGCAGGGGGGCCGTGCACGCCCGCTCACACCGATCTCTAGGCTGACCGTCCGGCAGTACATGACGGAAGACGCACGGGGGAGAAGCGGCGGTATGGCGGAGACACGGCGGCGACTGCGTTCCAGCACGGTGGTCCTCGGCGGCATGGGCGTCCTCGCGGCGGCCCTGTCCGCCTGCGGCTCCGACCCGGACCGCCGCTGTGTGGACCGCGACAGCTACGACTACATCAACGGCTACAAGATCGTCGCCGACAAGAACTGCAAGTCGGGCTCCTCCACCGGCAAGAGCCGCAAGAAGACCGGCAAGGCCACCGGCACGAACGCCGACTGGTACTACGACGCCGACGTCAGCGGCGGCTGGGCCGACGACGGCACCTTCAGCCGCAGCGAGGCCGTCGACCGGGGCGGCTTCGGCTGCTCGGGCGGCAGCGGCGGCGGCTGACCGGACACGCGCGCATGGAACGCCGCACCACCGCACCCCGCCCCGGCTGGCAGCGGACCGTCGAGGAACAGGGCCTGATCTACCCCCTGACCCGCTACCCCGACGGCTCCCTGCGCCCCTACTGGGACGAGAGCGCCTACTACGTCTTCAGCCTGCCCGAGATCGAGGCCCTGGAGGAGGTGGTCGAGGAGCTCCACCGCATGTGCCTGGCGGCGGCCGAGCACATCGTCACCGAGGACCGCTTCGCCGACCTGGGCATCACCGACCCCCGGGTGGTCCGGGCGGTCACCGAGGCCTGGCACCGCCGCGCCGAACTCCCCTCCCTCTACGGCCGCTTCGACCTCCACTACGACGGCACGGGCCCGGCCAAGCTCCTGGAGTACAACGCCGACACCCCCACGTCCCTGGTGGAGGCCGCGTCCCCCCAGTGGTTCTGGATGGAGGAACGCTTCCCCGGCGCCGACCAGTGGAACTCCCTCCACGAGCGGCTCATCGACGCCTGGAGGAAGCAGGCGGCCCTCCTCCCTCCCGGCAGCCCCCTCTACTTCGCCTACTCCTCGGCGGACGAACTGGGCGAGGACCTCATGACGGTCGCCTACCTCAAGGAGACCGCCGAGCAGGCCGGCCTGCCCACCGACTGGATCTCCATGGAGGAGATCGGCTGGGACCGCCTCTCCGGCCGCTTCGTCGACCAGCGCCTGCGCTTCATCCGCAGCGTCTTCAAGCTCTACCCCTGGGAGTGGCTCACCACCGACCGCTTCGCCGGCCACGTCCTCGACACCCTGGACAACGGCGGCGGCACGGGCTCCACGCTGTGGATCGAACCGGCCTGGAAGATGCTCCTCAGCAACAAGGCCCTGCTGGCGGTCCTCTGGGACCTCTACCCCGGCCACCCCAATCTCCTGCCCGCCCACCTGGAGGGTCCGCGCGACCTGGCCGCCACGGGCTGGGTCGCCAAGCCCCTCCTGGGCCGCGAGGGAGCGGGCGTCACGATCCACGAGCCCGGCGCGGACCCCGCCCCGCGCGACGAACCCTGCTGCTACCAGCAGCTGGCCCCGCTGCCCGACTTCGACGGCAACCGCGTGGTCCTGGGCGCCTGGGTGGTGGAGAACGAGTCGGCGGGCCTGGGCATCCGCGAGTCGTCGGGTCTGATCACGGACGAGTACGCGAGGTTCCTGCCCCACGTGATCCTCTGAGGGCCGAAACCCGCGCCCGGCCGCGCGGGGCGACCCGGTAGGCTGACCGAGGGCCGTGACTGGCGCGCTGGGATGGACGAACCATCGGGGAGCGGCCCGAACGACAAGAGCCGTGCGCCTGGGCCGTACCGTGAACGCTGAACGCAACGTCCGGAGGTCCCCATGTCAGCAGAGCTCAGCCCCGCTTCCACCGCCTACCGCGCCGCCCTCGACGTCATCCGCGCCGTGGAGCCGCGCGTCGCGGACGCCATCGGCCAGGAGGTCGCCGACCAGCGCGAGATGCTCAAGCTGATCGCCTCCGAGAACTACGCCTCCCCGGCCACGCTCCTGGCGATGGGCAACTGGTTCAGCGACAAGTACGCCGAGGGCACCATCGGCCGCCGCTTCTACGCCGGCTGCCGCAACGTCGACACCGTCGAGTCCCTCGCCGCCGAGCACGCCAAGGAGCTCTTCGGCGCCCGCCACGCGTACGTCCAGCCGCACTCCGGCATCGACGCCAACCTCGTCGCCTTCTGGTCGGTGCTGGCCCAGCGCGTGGAGGTCCCGGCCCTGGAGAAGGCCGGCGTCCGCCAGGTCAACGAGCTCTCCGAGGAGGACTGGGCGGAGCTGCGCCGCGCCTTCGGCAACCAGCGCATGCTCGGCATGTCCCTGGACGCCGGCGGTCACCTCACCCACGGCTTCCGCCCGAACATCTCCGGCAAGATGTTCGACCAGCGCTCCTACGGCACCGACCCGGCCACCGGCCTGCTCGACTACGAGGCCCTGCGCGCCACGGCCCGCGAGTTCAAGCCGCTGATCATCGTCGCGGGCTACTCGGCCTACCCCCGTGTGGTGAACTTCCGGATCATGCGCGAGATCGCCGACGAGGTCGGCGCCACGCTCATGGTCGACATGGCGCACTTCGCCGGCCTGGTCGCGGGCAAGGTCCTCACCGGCGACTTCGACCCGGTCCCGCACGCCCAGATCGTGACGACGACCACGCACAAGTCGCTGCGCGGCCCCCGCGGCGGCATGGTCCTGTGCGACGACTCCCTGAAGGACCAGGTCGACCGCGGCTGCCCGATGGTCCTCGGCGGCCCGCTCCCGCACGTCATGGCCGCCAAGGCCGTCGCCCTCGCCGAGGCCCGCCAGGAGTCCTTCCGCGACTACGCCCAGCGCATCGTCGACAACTCCCGGGCCCTGGCCGAGGGCCTGATGCGCCGCGGCGCGACCCTGGTCACCGGCGGCACGGACAACCACCTGAACCTGATCGACGTCGCCTCCTCCTACGGCCTCACCGGCCGCCAGGCCGAGGCCGCCCTGCTGGAGTCGGGCATCGTCACCAACCGCAACGCGATCCCCGCCGACCCGAACGGCGCCTGGTACACCTCCGGCATCCGCATCGGCACCCCGGCCCTGACCACCCGCGGCCTCGGCACGGCCGAGATGGACGAGGTCGCCGGCCTGATCGACCGCGTCCTGACCACCGCCGAGCCGGGCACCACCAAGTCGGGCGCCCCCTCCAAGGCCTCCCACGTCCTCGACGCGAAGGTGGCGGACGAGATCTCCCGCCGCGCCACGGACCTGGTGGCGGGTTTCCCGCTGTACCCGGAGATCGACCTCGGCTGAAGCGCTCCGTGAGGGTCGTGGGGAACCGCCGGCCGGCGGTTCCCCACG